>NC_018645.1:2317500-2670000 GCF_000307105.1 Desulfobacula toluolica Tol2 | reverse complement strand
TGGGTTGTGAGTATTTCAGTCCGTAAGCCGTAAATCTTTCATAGATCATAACAGGTGCGGTCATAGGATGATAGGCCACGATGACAACCGCTCCGAATTCACTGATTGCCCTGGCCGTACACATGATGATGCCCAGTATCATGTGCCGCCAGGTCAGCGGAAATGTGATGCGCATAAAGGTTGAGAATGCTCCCGCACCAAGTGTGCGGGAGGCGTTTTCAAGTCGGACCGGGACGCTGTCAAAACCTGCTTTTACAGTGTTTACATAAAATGGAAGACCCACAAAGAGCAACACACAGACAATACCGGTCCGGGTGCCCATGATTTGGATTCCAAATTCAGACAGGAACCTGCCAATGGGATGGTTTCTTCCGGCAAGGCTGAGAATGGCAATACCCACAACAGGATGGGGGATCATGATCGGTAAATCAATGATCCCCTCTATTATTTTTTTCCCCATGATGCTCTTTCTGGCCAGAAGATACGCAAGAGGGGTTCCCATTGCAAAAGAAAGAATGCCTGCACAAAGAGACAGGCTTATGGATCTTGCGATGGCAGCCACTACATCCTTGTCTGATATTGTCTCTATGAGCATTTCAAAAGTGGGTTCAAATGTCATTTTAATCAGAGGCAATGTCAGAAGAAGAATCAACGGCAGGCTTAAAAACATGAACAGCCAGTTTAAGGGTTCGATCCGTTTCATTGATCTAATTTTTTACTTCAACCAGGGATTTGATTTCAGACGGAAGTTTGGCCGCCATCTCCTGGGTCGGCACACGGCAGGGAATAAAAGGAGGCTGTCCCATCTCTTTTAAAGTCTTTAAACCATGCTCGGAAGAAAGAAGAAAGCTTAAGAAGGCTTTTGCCGCCTCAGGATTGGGAGCGTCTTTAATAAGGGTAATCCCGTATGTGCAGGATTTTCCTTTTTTTGTAATCCATGTGTTGGGTTTTTTACCCGTGACTTTTACCTGGGCCTGTTTGTAAAAGTCGTCATATTTGTAATTGCCAAGGTTGATGTGATCGTTAAGCGTTACAAATTTTAATTCATGCTGAATAGCCACTGACATGTATTCCCAGGCATAATCCATGTTCCCGGTTTTCAGCAGATTGACCAGTTCAACGGATTTGGGCCGGATGTTTTTCTGGGGACGATTGTCAATGAGTTTTTGATAAAGTCCGTCGATATTGTAAAATTTTTCAGCCAGCTGCAACACCATAATACTGCGGTATCCGCAGGGATCAATATTCTGATCGGAATGGCCCCAGACCACATCTTTTTTTTGTAAAATTTCATACCAGTTTTTATCATTGATCTGATTTGAATACCTGCTTTGGTCTGTGTAACACAGAACCAGCTGGTTTGTGGCAAACCGCACATTCCAGTCGGCAAATTTCGGGATCAGGTTATTATCAATAACTGTGTAATCTGCAGATGCCATGATGTCGGCGGTTTTGCCGACTTCTGAAATAAGGCGTGCCATTTTTGTGCTGCCGCCGGCTTCACGCTGTACGTCAACTCCGGGATATTTGGCTTCAAATGCTTTTTCAATCTTTGCAAACGGTACGGTTAAACTTCCCGCATGAAAAATGGTCAGCTTGCCGGTTGGTGCAGCTTGTGCGGAAAATGGATACAGGATTAAGGCGCATAAAACAGGCCAGATAAAGACAGATGTCAGGTTGAACATTTGATTTTTCATTATATTTTCTCCTATTAATTATTATAAAACACCGTTATCTATAGTTTTCACTTTGAGCTAAGTCAAGAAATAAATAGAATTTAAACTAAAATTAACCATAAATAACCGTTACATCAAAAAGAAGAGTGTGGGTGAGGTAATCCGTGTTTATTCAACACAAGGCTTGTAATCTTTATTGATTGTTTTAATATTAAAGTAACTCCATTTTCGGAGTCGGCAAAATTTGGATGAATCTTTTTTTGTCGTGGCAGGGTGATCTGTCATGGCCGTTAGTTAACCATAAACATAGGTGAAGCATAAATGGAAACTCAATCTAACCCTCATCATTTAATTCTTGGAAAGCTCAATGATTTTTTGACCGGTGCTGTTTTGGCAGACACTCTTGATGAACGATACCGGCAGAAAATTGCAAAACATCTTGTATCAGTCTGCGGGTTTGAAAAAAAAGATATTCAAAGCAATGTAAATCTTGAAGTTGCTGCAGGAGAGAAAAAAGCTTCCGTAAAAATTGATTTTCTTGTCCGGCACAAGAAAAAAATCATTGCATTGATCAAGTTCGCGCCAGGCTCGCTGGTTACCAGAAGGCTTTCTACACTGGCCCTGTCCAGAATAATCAAACCGTACCAGGTTCCGATTGTAGTGATCACAAACGGTGAGGATGCCGAGATTATTGATGGGAATTCAGGAAAGGTCGTTGCAACCGGGCTTAAAAATTTGCCTGATAAAAACGCAGTGGAAAAAAATATGTCATCTTTTTTGTTTGAACCGGTTAAAACGGTCAGGTTTGATCAGGCCTCAAGGATTGCATACGCCTGTGAAGTGGACGGAGCCTGTCCTTGCGATTCAGATGTCTGTATTCTTTAACTAATCAATTAAATAATCAATCCGATGTGTAAGGATAAGATGCTGTTTTGAATTTTTTTAGCATCTTGTTAAGGTAAAAGCCTGTGTAGGATTTTTTGTTTTCAGCAATATTTTCGGGCGTTCCCAATGCAACAATTTGCCCGCCTTTCTCGCCGCCTTCCGGCCCAAGATCAATGACGTGATCCGCACATTTTATGACATCAAGGTTGTGTTCTATCACCACCACTGTATTGTTTGCATCCACAAGTTTGTTCAGGACAAACAATAATTTGTTAATATCATCTGAATGCAGTCCTGTGGTGGGCTCATCCAATATATATATGGTTTTTCCGGTTCCTTTTTTGGTCAGCTCTTTTGCCAGCTTTATTCTCTGAGCCTCACCCCCTGACAAGGTTGTGGCCGCCTGCCCAAGTTTTATATACCCTAAGCCCACTTCCTGAAGGGTGGAAAGCTTGGTACGGATGGATGAAATATTTTCAAAAAACCGTACTGCCTGGTTAATTGTCATATTAAGAACCTGGTCAATATTTTTATCTTTATATTTGATATCCAGGGTTTCCCTGTTATAGCGTTTCCCTTTGCAGACATCACACGCCACATAAACATCGGGCAGAAAATGCATTTCAATTTTAATGATACCATCCCCTGAACAGGCCTCACACCTGCCGCCCTTAACATTAAAGCTGAACCGGCCGGGTTTGTACCCCCTTGCCTTTGCTTCCCTGGTTTTGGAAAACAGATCCCGTATGGGGTTAAAGACCTGGGTATACGTGCCAGGATTGCTTCTGGGGGTTTTTCCGATGGGAGACTGGTCAATGTGGACAACCTTGTCGATATGTTCAAGACCTTTGATATCTTGAAAACTTCCGGTCATTTTTTTGGACAGGTTGATCCGGTTTGCAAGAATTTGGTAAAGAGTGGACAACACAAGAGTTGATTTTCCCGAACCTGAAACACCTGTAACGCATGTAAAACAGCCCAAAGGAAAAGAAACATCAATATTTTTAAGGTTGTTTGAATTTGCCTGGTAAATGGTTAAGAATTTTCCAGTCCCTTTTCTTCTTTTTTCAGGAATTTGGATGCTTTTTTTTCCGGACAGATACAGGCCGGTGAGTGAGGTTTCACTTTTGATCAACTCTTCCGGCGGACCTGAAAAAACCACTTCACCACCTTTTACCCCGGCTGCGGGTCCGATATCAATTATATGATCGGACGCAAGAATGGTTTCTTCATCGTGTTCCACAACCAAAACGGTATTGCCAAGATTTCTAAGATTTATTAAGGTGGCCAGCAATCTGGCGTTGTCCCGTTGATGAAGCCCGATACTGGGTTCATCCAGTACATAAAGCACCCCTGTCAGTTTTGATCCGATCTGGGTGGCCAACCGGATTCTCTGGCTCTCTCCGCCGGACAGGGTTGCAGCCGAACGGTCAAGTGTAAGGTACTCAAGGCCGACGTTCTGTAAAAAACCCAGCCGTTCCGCCAATTCCTTGGTAATTCGATCTGCAATGATTTTATCCTTGTCTTTAAGCTTCAGTGACGAGATAAACTCACCTGAGTGCCGGATTGAAAGAGACGTGATCTCCCAAATGGTTTTATCCCCGACCCTTACGGAACCCGAGGCTTTATTGAGTCGAGTCCCATTGCAAAAAGAGCAGGGTTTATAGTTCATAAATTTTTTTATCGATTCTTTTGTGTAAGCTGAGTCTGCCTCATGATATCGTTTTTTTAAATTTGGAATCACGCCTTCAAAGGTTTTTTTATAAACAATTTTTTTTTCCATCCTCTCGACATAAAAAGGTATTTCTTCTTTTTTTGATCCATACAGCAACACCTGTTGAAATTCAGGAGACAGCTCTTTAAACGGCGTATAAATATCGGTTTTATAATGGGTAACCAGGGCATCAAGAAATTCCATGAACTGAACCGAATCCCTGTTTTCCCAGGGGATGATCGCACCTTGTCTTAATGAAAGATTTTTATCAGGAACAATCAGGTCAGGATCAAACTGGGTTATTGATCCCAGCCCGTCACATTTTGTGCATGCCCCCTGAGGCGAGTTAAATGAGAAAGACGCGGGTGTGAATTCAGGGTAGCTGATTCCGCATTTAACACAGGAGGCTGTTTCACTGAAAAGGGTTTCTTTGTCATGGGTGAGATCAAGTAAAGTGACCTGTCCCTCGGACATGGAAAGCGCAAGTTCCAAAGAGTCTGCCAGGCGTTTTTCAATACCGTCCTTAATGACCAGGCGGTCAACAACCACATCAATGACATGGTTTTTGTTTTTTTCAAGCTTGGGAATATCATCCATTAAATAGATGTCAAAATCAACTCTGACCCTGGCAAAGCCATCTTTTTTTATCTTTGCAAACAATTTTTCATGGGAACCTTTTTGTCCGGTTACCAAGGGTGCCAAGATGATTATTTTTGATTTTTCTTCCATTGCCATGACCCTGTCTGTTATCTGGTCAACGGACATGGAAGAAATGGGTGAACCGCATTTATAACAATAGGGCTTGCCGATTCTTGCAAATAATAATCGAAGATAATCGTAAATTTCCGTGACCGTGCCAACCGTTGATCTGGGGTTGTGGCTTGCGGTTTTTTGCTCAATGGATATGGCGGGACTAAGACCTATGATAGAGTCAACATCGGGTTTGTCCATCTGTCCTAAAAATTGTCTGGCATAGGTGGACAGGGACTCAACATACCGTCGCCGGCCTTCGGCATACAATGTGTCAAAAGCCAGTGTGGATTTGCCTGACCCTGAAAGTCCTGTAATCACCGTAAAACTGTTTCTGGGTATTTCTACATTAATATTTTTAAGGTTGTGTTCCCTTGCACCCTCAATGATGATTTTATCTGTAGCCATTTATTACCATTTGTTCTCGTTTTCTATTTGTTCTCGTTTTCTGTTTTGAGCCTGGAATGCGGCTGTTTTAACGGCTTGAATCAGGCTTGAAGGGTCTGCAATTCCCTGCCAGGCAATATCATAGGCGGTTCCGTGATCTACGGATGTCCTGATAATTGAAAGGCCCAGTGTGGTGTTGACGCCGTCTTTAAAATGAATGAGTTTAAATGGAATCAGACCCTGGTCATGGTACATGCAGATAACAGCATCATAACGGCCATTGACGGCCTGGTAAAAAACAGTATCCGGAGGCAGAGGGCCTGTAACCTTTAATCCTTCTTCTTTGGCAAGCATTACCGCAGGCGCAATAATGTCTTCTTCTTCTCTTCCAAACATGGATTCTTCTCCGGCATGGGGATTGAGTCCTGCAACGGCAATGTTTGGCATTGGAATATTGAACCGGTCTTTTAAAGAGGTGTGGGCCAGTTTTATTTTCTTGAGAATCCCTTGTGTGGTCAGACTTTCAGACACCCGGGATAACGGAATATGAATCGTGACCAGGATGACTTTAAGCCTATTGCCGGTCAGCATCATGGCGTATTCTTTGGCATCTGTCCGATGCGCCAGCAGTTCTGTGTGGCCATGAAATTGAGAACCGGCAAGTTTCATGGCCGTTTTTGTGATGGGGCAAGTGACAAGACCTGCAATACGTCCGGCAAGGGCAAGATCAATTGCACAGGTGATATAATTTTGCATGGCGGTTCCGGTTTCAACTGTTGGGTATGAAAGATCGGATTGATTTGTGTCAATAGTTGAAATATCCATGATATCCAGAGTGCCGGATTGATATTTGCCTTGTTCAGGGTTGTCTATGATATTAATATTGTTGCTGATATTTAAAAGACTTAAGGCCTTTTTTATAATATGGGAGTCACCAAGAATAAGCGGTTTGCACACAGCATAAAGAGTTGAATCGTTTAAGGCTTTTACAAGTATCTCTGGACCTATTCCCACAGGGTCTCCCATGGTTATGCCGATAATGTGCCGGGCGTTTGAATGTTTCATAATAAATAGCCATACCTTTAAAATATTTATGTTTTATATGAAAGTCCTTAAAAAATCCAAACAGCAACTTTCAATCTTTGTTGTGGGCAAACCAGGATGAAATACCAGGTCTGCTTGTGACAGTTATATGAAAGAACTTCTAACCTGTTGGAATCAAATATCTTTCATGCTTTATTGTGGCAGCATAATCTGCCATGGCCGTTATTTAAGGAAAATTTTTGTAAAACAAAGTGCAATATACTATTGGAAAATAAAAGTGTAAATATAAATTGTGTTCAAAACTATGTTCAAAACTATGTTCAAAATTGTGAAACCCTTATTAAATTAAGAATTGAAAAAAAAAAGAAATTTTAATTTAATTTGGAGGAAATAATAGAAAACAAGAGTAAATAAGAGGAAAATTTTTTTTCAAATAATTAAAACTTTGCCTTGACACATAGAGATCTCTTGGAAATATAGCAGGTTGTCGAACCAATTGTAATGTTAGGGGAAAATCTTGTTTCACGAAAAAAAATCAAATAAAATAAGATAGTTGAAAAATGATGCCAAATTAAAATCTAATATTTATTTAATGCTGTTGATTCGATTTGACCAATACTCGATATTTCAATAAAAAAACCCTCATACTTTTTCGAACATCAATTTTATTCATCATTAATTATTAAATTTACCGTATAAATTCGGTATTTCAATTTGGAAGAAAGGGCTTTTTTTTGAAAAATATAGAATCATGCTGGACAGAAGTAAAAGGCCGTATTAAAAAAACATTACCTGATCATAGTTATAGGATGTGGATAGACCCGGTTGAACTTCTGGATTTTGATCAGGATCATCTTGAATTGTCCAGCCCTAACGACTATTTTATCAAACGGTTAAAAGACAATTATCTTTTAACTTTTAAAGAAGAATTTTCAAAATTAGGGGTGGATGATATACGTATTGATTTTAAGGTGTCTTCCAAAAAAGAAACAGGTTCAGGGAAAAATAATAAAACTTCAGACACTGTTTCAGCCATTCCTCTGGTGGCTAACCGGTCAAAACAATTGGAGCTTCCAGGACTACAGTTAAAATTTAACAATGGACGGATGTTTAAAAAAGGATTTACATTTGATGATTTTGTTGTAGGGGATAATTCAAATTTTGCCTATTCCGCATCTTTGTCCCTTGCCCAGGGAAACATCAACGGATCAAGCATTCTTTATCTTTTATCAAAAACAGGTCTTGGAAAAAGTCATTTGTCCCAGGCTGTCGGATATCATATTATTAAGAACAGCCAGTCAAAAAGAGTCTATTATGTAACAGCGGAAGATTTTACCAATGAGATGATTTTTTCTTTGAAAAATAAGACTATAGAACAGTTTAAAGAGAAATTCAGAAGAAAATGTGATGTGTTGATTTTAGAAGATGTTCATTTTTTATCAGGCAAGGATGCAACACAAAGTGAACTTGCCGTTACATTGGATTATCTTCTTGAAGCGGATAAAAAAATTATATTTTCAGGGTGTGAGCTTCCAGATGAGATCCCAAAACTCAATGATCAGCTAAGATCCAGATTAACTCTTGGGCTTGTTACGGAAATTGGAAAACCTGATTATTCAACACGAGTCAGAATATTAAAAAAGAAATCAAAAAGTTTCGGGTGTAAAATTCCCAATCATGTGACCGAGTATATTGCCCAGGAATTAAGTGACGATGTCCGGCAGTTGGAAAGCGGTCTGTTTGGTGTGGCGGCAAAAGGTCAGCTGATGGGATATAATATTGATATTGAGCTTGCAAAAAGCGTGTTGGCCAATATTACCAATGTAAAGAAAAGAATTTCGATTGAATCCATTAAAAAGCTGGTTTGCAAAGAATTTTCGCTTTCAGAAGAAGATATCGTATCGCCTTCCAGGAAAAAAAGAATTGTAAAACCACGGCAAATGGCAATTTTTCTTTCCAAAAAATATACAGACCAACCAATAAAAAAAATCGGCACAAGTTTTAACCGGTATCATGCGACTGCCATATATTCCATCAATGCAGTTGAAAAAGAGTTAAAGCAAAAAGGGGTTCTGTTTGAGCAAATGAACTATCTTTCCAAGAAAATCGAAGCAGGAAAACTCTAAATGGGACTTTCCGGTACTCTTTACAGACAGCTTCAAAAGATATCAGGAAAACAAAATTGCACCAGAGAAAAAGAAGACCTGTTGTGTTACGCATATGATTCCACAGGGACATGTTTTCTGCCTGATGCTGTTATCTTTCCAGGGTCTGAGAAAGAAGTTTCCCGGATTTTAAAATTTGCATCAAAAGAAAGATTGATTGTGGTTCCCCGTGGCACGGGTTCCGGGATGACCGGAGGGGCAGTGCCGGTTAAAGGCGGACTGGTGCTGGTAACAACCCGTATGAATAAGATTTTTGATGTTGATGAAAACAATCTTATCGTGAGGGTTCAACCAGGTGTGATTGTCGCGGATATCCACAAAATCGCAGAGCAAAAAGGTCTGTTTTATCCTCCTGATCCGTCAAGTTCATCCGTGTGTACAATTGGAGGGAATATCGGTGAATGTGCAGGTGGGCCAAAGGCCGTAAAATACGGAGTGACACGGGATTATGTCCTGGGGTTGAGGGCGGTATTGCCTTCCGGTGAGGTGATTCAAACCGGCGTATCCACTGCAAAAGGGGTGGCCGGATACGATCTGACCCGATTGATTGTAGGATCTGAAGGAACATTGGCTGTGGTCACTGAAATTACCTTAAAGCTGTTGCCCAAGCCGGATGCCGTTAAAACAATGGCTGTGTTTTTTGACAGCATGCAAATGGCTGCGAAAACCGTATCCAATATTATGAGAGAAGCCGTAGTCCCAAGATGTGTTGAATATCTGGATGAAGCCTGTCTGCATCTTGTACAAGAGTCCCTCAGTTTTGAGTTGCCCAGAGGGATTAAAGCTCTGTTGATCATAGAACTGGATGGAGATATGGCGGATGTTGAAAAAGATGCCAAAAAGATTAAAGAATTATGTTTATCCTATGGTGCTATGGAGGTGATGGTCGCAAAAGATCAAACAGAGGCGCAAAAACTTTGGGACGCCAGAAAAGCATTGTCACCGGTGCTGTATAAAATTGCAACCAACAAGATCAATGAAGATATTGTTGTTCCCATTGATAAAATTCCTGAAATGGTTCAGGTGACTCAGGATTTACAAAAAAAGTTCGGTTTAAAAGTGGTCAGTTTCGGTCATGCAGGGGATGGAAATATTCATTGTAATATCATGTATCATAAAGCAGATAAAGATGAGTCAAAAAGAGCCCAAAAAGCAGTTGATGAACTTTTTGAAGCGACTTTGAATCTGGGGGGCACCATTACCGGAGAACATGGTGTCGGTATAACCAAAATTAAATACCTGCCCATGGAAATAGGTACAACACAAATTGAACTGATGAAAGGGATTAAAAAAGTATTTGATCCTCAGAATATATTAAACCCCGGCAAGATTTTTTGCTAAAGTTCTTGCACTCAGCACCAAAAATCCATTTCCAACACCCCAATATTCAAAATCAATGTGGCTTTATTGCATAATGGTTTTGGATTAATATTTTTTCCAAAACATCAATTTTGGGACTTTTACTATGCAGAACACAGCATTTTATCGATATTGAGCAGTATGTTGAGCAAAGTTTATTCTTTTTATTAAATTCTCCAAAACAATCCGGTGTATCGACAGAGTCCTTCCTGGGCGTATCATTAGTTATGCTTTGGTTCATCGATTTTATTTCCATAGTCATTCCATATATAAGTTATTATATTCTTATTTAGTGTAAAACAATTTATAGGTCAACCCATAACTTTTTAGGTTTTAACCATTGATTCTAATTTTTCCACCAACAGTTTTAAAGATTGCTTTTGAGTTGCACAAACAGGAAAACCCTGGTTCAGCAACCATTGATCATCAAAGTCATCAAGACTTATTTTATCTGTTTTGTTAAAAATATAAAGGGTTGGAATGTGTTCCAACTTTAAATTTTTAAGAATTTTTTCAACTGATTCTTTTTGCTGCCGGTAACGCGGATTGCTGATATCTATTACATGAAGGATAATATCGGCATCCGACAGTTCATCCAAAGTGGCATGGAATGCTTCCATAAGCTCTTTGGGAAGATCCTGGATAAAACCGACCGTATCGGTGATAATGACTTCCGTATCTCTGGGAAACCGCAGACGTCTGCTGGATGGATCAAGTGTGGCAAAAAGGCGGTTGGCAGCCGTAATCCTGCTTTGTGTCAATGTGTTCAGTAAAGTGGACTTACCGGCATTTGTATACCCTACAATTGAAATAATGGGCAGTTCTTTTCTTTTACGCCGAGATTTTTGCTGCTGCCGCTGTTTGCGGATTTTAGCGATCTCTTTTTTCAGCTGGTTGATTTTTTCTCTGACCCGCCGCCGGTTGAGTTCAAGTTTTGTTTCACCCGGCCCCCTGCCGCCAATTCCACCGGTCAACCTTGACATGGCAGTATTCTTGCTAATCAGCCTTGGCAGAAGATATTCCATCTGGGCCAGTTCCACCTGAAACTTGCCTTCTCTTGATTTTGCCTGTTTGGCAAAAATATCAAGGATCAGCTGAGTGCGGTCAATGACTTTCATTTCAACAAAATCAGTAATAGACCGAATCTGGGATGCTGACAATTCCCGGTCAAACACCAGCAGGGTGGCATAGTTTTGAATCGCCTTGATAATAAGGCTGGAGAGCTTTCCCTTGCCCACCACGAATTTTGGATCAATTGCTTTTCTTCTTTGAACGGCTGTGCCGATTACATTTATATGACTTGTTTTGCACAGCTCTTTGAGTTCTTCAATAGAGGCATAGGCTTCTTTTGTATCCAAAGTGGTTGCGTTGATTAAAAATGCATTTTCCCGGCCTGTTTCAGGTCTGTATAAAGAATTTTTCCTGGTTAATTCCGATTCAAGCGCAATAATTTGAGCCAGGCAATCATTATTCAGGTCTTTGATGGTGGCGGGTTCAAGAACCTGGTAAGGATCTGAGTCCTCATCCGGGAGAATGTGTCCTGAATACACAGATCCGGGTTTCCCGTTTTGTGTGATGCAAATGGCCGTGATATAGTCCAGGCGCAAGAGAGCAAGGTCTGTTAAATCATCACGGGTCAGGGGTTCGTCTTTTAAATGGGTGTGGATCAGGCGAAGCCCCTTGAGCTTGCCGGGAATGGCCATATATCCGGAGGTTATCGGGATGACGACTCTGTGGGGTTCCCCGACAATGACATAAATGATTTTTCCGTTCCGGTCGATGAGCAGACCTATCTGACGCCGGATATCATGGGACAGATCAACCAGAAATTGTGCAAGTTCAGGATCTGCAAGATACTCGGGCGGTGTACTGTAGTTATAAAGAGTTTCTATTTTTTTGATCTGAGTATTTCTCAGACCTGAAGTGTTACCGTGCAGTTTTTTCTTCATTGAAATTCCTGATATGAATCCGGTGCAAGTTCTTCAAAACGGGTGTATTGACCCATAAAATGCATGAACGCTGTGCCTGTAGCACCGTTCCTGTTTTTGGCAACAATGATTTCCGCAGTACCTTTTTTAGGATTGTCTGCTTCCTTATTATAGACCTCATCTCTGTAAATGAAAGCCACAATATCCGCATCCTGTTCAAGGGCGCCTGACTCGCGAAGATCAGACAGCATGGGACGTTTGTCCGCGCGTTGTTCAAGCATACGGTTCAGCTGGGACAAAGCAATGATAGGCACCTCAAGTTCTTTGGCAAGAGCTTTTAAAGATCTTGAAATTTCTGCAATTTCCAGGTCTCTTCGATCTGTTTTAAACGGGGGCCTCATCAGCTGGAGGTAATCTATAATAATCAGCCCGATTTCATTGTGCTTTTGATACAGCTTTCTTGCCTTTGCCCGTATTTCCATTGCAGTAATGTTGGGCGTATCATCTATGAAAATTGGCAAGTCATTTAAAACGCCTGCCGCATCTGTTGCGTTTTGCCAGTCTTCCTGGTTGATAAAACCGGTTCGAAGCCTGTTTGAATCTATGCGGGCCTCGGATGTCAAAAGTCTCATGGAAAGTTGCTCATTGGACATTTCAAGAGAAAAAACAGCAACGGGTTTGCGTTCTTCAACGGCAACATTCCTGGCCATGTTCAAGGCAAAAGCGGTTTTTCCCATGCTGGGCCTTGCCGCCAGAATAATCAGATCGGATTTTTGCAGTCCTGATGTGATATTGTTTAATTTTGTATATCCTGTGGAAAGTCCTGATAATCCGCCGTCTTTTCCCTGCTGCTCTTCAAGTTTGTCAATATTTAAACTTATCAGCTCTCCCAGGCTTTGAAATGAACTTTTTGATTTTTTTTCTGCTATATTAAAGATCGAGCTTTCAGCAAAATCAATAATTTCTTCCACATCACCTTTGTCTTTCAGACATCTTTCAATAATATCTGAAGCAGCCGTGATCATTTGTCTTAAAGACGCCTTGCCATGAATGATTTTGGCATAATGGACGGCATTTACAGCAATTGGGGCTGCATCGGAAATGGCTGCAAGATAGGCGGCACCACCAATACTTTCAAGTTCATCTTTTTCCTTGAGCCGATTGGCAACTGTAACAAGGTCTGCAGGTTCTTCCCTGAGGGCAAGCTCGATAATTACCTTGAATATTTTTTTATGGGCGCCTTTGTAAAAGTCCTCCGGAGATAGAATATCAATAATATCATGAAGACTGTTGTTATTGATAAATATGGCGCTTAATATGGATTCTTCCGCATCAAGGTCATGGGGAGGTGTTCTGCTGAGAAGCGGGTCTGTGGCTATTTTATTTTTTATGGGCACAATTTATGATTTCAAAATATGCATCCGGGAAAATTTATAAATCTTCCCGGATGCGTTTTGAACCTTATTCTTCTTATTTTTCTTCTTTTTCTTCTTCAATGACATTTACCGTAATTTCAGGCTCAACATCCTTGTAAAGACGTATGGGAACTTTATATTCACCGATCTCTTTTATGGGCTCGGCAAGAAGGATGGCACGGCGTTCCAGCGTGATGTCCTGTTTGTTCAGGGCTTCTTTGATATCATGGGTTGTAACAGACCCATAAAGGCGGACATCTTCATGTACTTTGGCTTTAATTGTACATACCACGGTTTTGATTTTATCAGCCATTTCCTCGGCAAGTTTGCGTTCTTTGGCAATTTGAAGCTCAAGCTTTGCTTTTGCCTGTTCCATGACTTTTCTGTTCTGGGGGGTCGCAAGGATGGCCTTGCTCTGGGGCAGCAGATAGTTGCGGCCATAACCGGCCGCCACATCACATTCTGTCCCGGCGATGCCCAGCGTGTCAATGGTTTCTTTTAATATAACTCTCATTTAAACCTCCAAAAAAGTTCAGCTTCTGTTTTCTTTAATTCGGCTGACTTTTAGTTTATTTTTTATCACACAACCGTATCAAGTTTTCTAAAATTGAACCAGGTATCAAATAATCCGAATCCGATTACAAGGAACATAAAAAGAGGTTGAATTGTAATCAAGACGTAAAAAAAAAATCTTAATGCAAAAGGGGCTCTTTTTGTTTGAAAAAAAAATGATACCACTGCAATTCCCTGGAAAAAATATACAAACATTAAAATGATCAAGCAGTTTACCGCAAGCAGTTTTAACACTCCCAAGGGTAAAAATATTGCAACAGATAAACCAATTACACCAAAGACCAGGTAATCGGGTGCTTTCCATTGATTTAAATTTTCAATACTTTGAACTGTGATCCCTTTTTTCAACAATAGTTTTTTTATCAATAAAATGTTCAGCCATACCATTGTCAGGTATGAATTGATAAAGATTCCCGGAAAAGCACTGACAAACAATGAACTTGCTCGTTCAAGCATTTGCCGGTCAACTTTCATGTCCGGGTAGAGCTGAGCAGATTCTGAAAAAAGTTGGGATGACAAGGCATGATACCTGGAAACATAATCTGTAATTAATTGTTCAATTCCCCGGCTTTGAGTTGAAGAATAAACAAGCACGGCAGACACACATGCCCCGAAAACCGCAAGGCATGTGTATAGTATTATTTTTTCAATACTCAAGTGCTTTTCTATGAATTCGCCAAGGAAAAAACCTGTCATCAATAATGAACCAAAGTAGAGTGTATTGAATGCAACATTACTGGTAAATACAATCAGCACAGCCAAACTGGCCATCATGATAATCCCGCCACCGTTTCTTCCTGTCTTGAGTCTGTAAAACAGAACCGGCAAAGGAAGGAACATCCAGGCAAAGATACCGATCAACGGTATGATGTGCATGATGGCAATGATCAGCATACATAAGAGGATACCGGTTAGAATATCCCTGATTGCTGAAATTTGTATGAGAGTGCCTGTCACCTGTAGTACTCCTGAAAATCGATTTTAATACATTGGTCTGCCGACAAACGGCAGCAATGCTATCTGGCGAGCCTGCTTGACAGCTACGGTAAGCTGACGCTGGTGTTTGGCACAGGTTCCAGTGATTCTTCTGGGGATTATTTTTCCGCGTTCCGTAATGAATTGCCTGAGTGCTTTCGGAGTTTTGTAGTCTATTTCAAGGTCATTGTCCACACAGAATCTGCATATTTTACGACGTTGATAAAATTTGTTTTTACCACCGCCTCTTTTGTTTTTACGGTCGTACATTATTATTATCCTCCATTCTTAATTATTCCGTTTTTTATTCGGTTTCCTCAACTTTTTCATCTTCATTGGAAGCTTCTTCTTCTACAGGCGCTTCCACAGCTTCTTCTGCAGTTTCCGCTTTTGCCGTCTCTGCCTGTTTGGATTGCTCTTCTGCTTCCTGTGCTTCGCGCACCTCTTTTTCAAGTTGTTCTCTTGTCACATCATCAGAAAGAAGGATTGTCATAAATTTTAATACAGCATCGCTTAACCGCATATTTCTCTCAAGCTCTTTTACAAGATCGCCTGTTCCGCCGTAAGTGATGCAAACATAATGGCCACGTAATTTTTTCTTGATTTCATAGGCAAGCTTTTTGTTGCCCCATTCATCAAAATTTAAAAGGATACCATTTTCTTTGGTAATAATATTTCTGATTTTATCAAACAATTCCTTACGGGTTTGATCCTGAAGGTCAGGGTCAGAAATAAAAATAGTTTCATACTTCCTCATTTTTTCTCCTTACGGATATAAAGCCCTGATAATTTATCAGAGCAAGGATTAATACAAAAAAAGGATCTGGTTATCAGATCCGGTATAAAAAACTATTATAAATATCATTAAAGCCTTTTGGGGTCAATATTAATTTTAATCCGGCTTTTACGGCGAAGACTTTAGTGCCTTTTGGGGAAAAACAGCATTCCAACCAAGACGCCTAACACGGCAAGGATAACAAGGAGGGTTTCTTTACTTGATAAAAATATGCCCATTCTGGCAAAAAAATGTGTTACGGGCATGGTTCCCACCTGGAGGTGAGCAAGAAAAGTCTTTATAAAATTGTTTCCAATCACAAGGGCATATTCTATCATTAAAATAAGCTCCCCATTAAAAATAAATTATCAATAAGATAAAATAACAGGAAAAATAGAACAAACAAAGACAGCAACATTGATATGGAGAAAGACTTTTTTTCGTAGGGAGTTTTACCTTTGCATTTGGGGCATTCTAAATCATCAATAGAAACATTATATCCGCAATGTCTGCATGGTTTTCTTTTCATAATTGATCTCAATTATATTTTTGGAAGGACTTATACCTGTCTGCTATATGATGTATAAAAACAGTATGTTTAAAATTCCGGAAAATGTCAACCTTTGTTTGAAAATCGCATATTCGTACTTGTATAAGCGAACATCATATGTCATATATCAATAATTCAAAGGAATTTTGCAACTGTCAATACTGTAGCGGACTCCACAATTTTATACTGCTTTTTTGGGTTTATATTGCTTTTTGGGTCTATACTGATTTTTGAGGTATTGTGAAACTAAACTTGGTTCATAAAATTTTTATTGTGCTGGTTATCCTCTGTTTTATTGTTTTTTATTCTTGTGTTCAAAAAAAACATCAGGAGGCCATTTATTTTCCTCCGCTTCCTGAGATAACGCCTGGTATGGCAAATCCTGAAGTCTGTAACCAACAAAATCATGAGCTAAAAGAGATAAGAAGGCTGTTGTCGAAAAGAAAATTCAAAGCAGCATTAAAAATAGCGGGTACAATTGTTGAAAGCCCTTGTTCTGTTGGAAATTATTTAACGTCTGTGGAGTTGATCGGTGACGTTTTTAAAGCGAGAAAAGAGCATATAAATGCATTTTATTTTTATGAAGAAGTCCTGAAGTATGACATAAGTGACTCCAAGACCCAAACCCTGATAAAAAAAATGGTTGAGGCTACTTCTCATATGAGGACTCAAAAGATTGTATCTTTAACACCCCGGACAAACAAACCAAATATTTCCGGACTATTCCTTTTTCAGTCAGGATTAGCAAAAATAGAGGCCGGCAAAGAAGCAGATGCGATTTTCCTTTTGAATGAGTTTGTTGAAAAATTTTCGCAGCACAAAGACAGGGAGCATGCTCAATCGCTGATAAAGCAAATAAAAGAAAAAAATGATTTTAAAAAAACGAAAATAGGCGTTTTGCTGCCTTTAAGCGGATATTATAAAATAATAGGCCATGGTGTATTGGAAGCCCTTAAACTTGCACTTAAAGAGTTTAATGACACTCATAAATCAAAGGAATTTTATTTTTGCGTTGAAGATACTGCCGCTGATTCGTCCAAGGCTGTAAAGGCAGTCAAAAAACTGGAAAAAGAAAAGGTTTCCTGCATTATCGGCCCGATGGTAAATGTTGGTTCTGCTGCGGCTGAATCCAACAAACGTGGCATTCCAATGATTATTATGTCCCAGAAATCCGGTGTGACACAGGCAGGCAAGTATGTTTTAAGAAATTTTATGACGCCGGCCATGCAGATAAGAGCAGGAATCTCTTATTTTGTCGAAGAGTACGGATTTACGAGGTTCTCCATTTTATATCCCAATGAAAAATACGGCATTTCGTTTAAAGACAGTTTCAGTGATATTGTTTCGCATTATAATGCAAAATTGGTTTCAATGGTTTCTTTTGAGCCGTCTCAAACCGATTTTTTTCATCAGATTAATCAATTTATCAAAGGATATCAAAAGATTGATGAAAACGGTGAATATGTTGATATGAACGATGATGAAACAAAAGAAAAAAACAGGATATACAGGGCCAAGATTGATTTTGACGTATTGTTTATTCCTGATACGGCAGCCAAGATCAGCATGATTGCACCCCAACTCAAATATCACGGGATTGACGTAGCGCTAATGGGAACCAATCTCTGGAATTCAAAAAAACTGCTCAAGACAAAAGATTATGTCCAGGCAGCTGTTTTTCCGGATGGGTTTTATTTGGGTTCCGAATCAAAAAGGGTGACAAGCTTTGTTTCATCCTATTTTGAAGTCACGGGCAATTTTCCAGGTTATACCGAATCAATTGCCTATGATACTGCCATGATGTTTATGGACGCCTTGTCTTCTCCAAGGGTCAGGTCAAGACAAGATGTGATAACATATCTTCAGTCAAACATGTTTAAAAAGGGCGTAACCTGCCCGACATCGTTTGATATGACAGGAGAACCTGTCAAATTTCTTGAACTGTTCCAGGTGGTGGGTGACGATATAAAATTAATCAGATCCTGCAATAATTAAACAGGCTACATCTCCACAAAATAGCTTTTCCAGGCAGCAGAAATTGTCTCTTCCGTCAGTTCAGGTTTTTCGTCCCTGTAATGGGCATTGTCTATAATCCAGTCAAGAAGATCCCTGCAATGGCAGGCAGACAGATTGGTCCTGGTTCTTTTATACAGGTTATTAATCAGAAAATTGAAGACAGCTCCATCAAAAGTAATACCATTGGAGTCACAAATTCTTTTAAAAATTTGTTTGTATTCTGAAAGGTTGGGATATCCAATCTTTATTTTATAGCGAATTCGCCTTAAAAAAGCGGCATCAACAAGTTTTTCAGGCTCAAGGTTTGTGGAGAAAATCACCAGCTGATCAAATGGAATTTCTATTTTCATCCCGGTATGCAAGGTTAAAAAATCCGTTCTGCGCTCCAGGGGAACTATCCACCGGTTTAAAAGCGCCTGGGAATCCACCCGCTGGCGTCCAAAATCATCGACAATGAAAATGCCGTTGTTCGCCTTCATCTGCAAGGGTGCCTCATAGAATTTTGAAATGGCGTTAAAATCAAGATCCAGTCCTTTTAATGTCATTTCCCCGCCCGTCATCATTACCGGCCTTTTTACCTTTACCCATCTTTGATCCCGGGATTCTTTTGCGTCATCAGAATCAACCTTGACATGGCTCGCATTGTCATAAACCGTAATAATTTCACCTTCAATCTGGACGGCATAGGGGACATAAACCTCATCAGGCATGACTCTTCCGACGATTTCAGCAACGGTTGTCTTCCCATTGCCCGGAGGTCCGTAAAGAAATATTGATTTGCCCGAACTGATTGCAGGCCCAAACTGCTGAATAAGGGATTCGGAAATGACTATTTCGGAAAACGCATTTCTGATCTTGTCTTCATCAACAAAAATGCTTTTAATGGTTTGGGCCTCCACCTGGTTGCGATAATCACGAAAGGAAACAGGAGCCGGTCCTGTATATCTTGTGATGCCAAGCAATTCCTTTGCCTTTTTGACACCGGCTTCTGTAAGATCAAACGTGTATGAAAGTCTGGACAGCTGTCCTCCTGAACCTTTTACCTGGAGGAAATGATTTTGACGCAATATATCAATGGTTTCACTGATGATAAACATGGGTAGCTTTGTGCTGTTACACATGTCGTGTATGTTGAATACCCTTAAATTCAATGCATGTTTAATAACCAGATCTTCTATGGAAGAGTAGGGCAGATCAATTTTTTCCAGGGTATCCGGTACTTTTGGGACAGATTTGAAAAACTCAAGAACTTCCTCTTCAGTGAGAAATCCAAGGGTGACAATACTGTTTCCCAGCCTTCCACCATTAAGCCTTTGATATTCCAAAGCCTGTTGCAATTGTTCATGAGTCAGTTCTTTTTTTTGGATTAGTCGTTTTCCCATTAAGCTGTGCATACTATTTCTCCTGACGTATTGGTTGTTGAGAATAATTACAAAAAGTAGGGTGTTACCAGTTATTTTTTACCTTGTTAAACAAGTTATCTGTATTAACACCAATTGCAGTAACAGCCAAAACAATTACAGCAGCTATGGCTGATGCCAAAATTGCATATTCTACTGCAGTCGATCCTTCTTCGTTAAATAGAAAACTAATAATTTTTTGCATAATACTCTCCTTTCTTTATTATCATTTGAAACGTATCAAACTATGATTACTTGAATTGTATGCAACTTGTGTACAATTCATGATAAGTTTTAGAATTAAATTTGAATAAAAAAACAATTTGTTCTAAAAAAGCATAAACAAGTATGTATTTGATCTGTTTGTCAGTCACCAGGTTATAAGTTAATTATAAAGCATACCCCCCTGAAATAATCTACTCATCAATCACAATTTAGCTGCGAAAAATTTATCCTGATGACGACTCTTATGAAAATTAGCTGTTATTTTTTATTAAATGTAACTTTTTTTTCCATAATTTATAACCTTTTTTCCATAATTTATAACCTTTTTGCCATCATTTCTCTGATTGTGATGATTTGAAAGTATCTGAGAATTGAATCATGTTTCGTGTTTAACGATATTTTTATATTATAAGATAACAAGGTTTTTGTGGTTTAACTGTCTTGATTCATTGTGATTAATCGTTATTTAATGCATTTGACTTTATCGGAAGTTAAATGAAAAATGAATTTAATTATTGACTGCACCAGTAGATCAATCTATGTATATAGTTATTATCAAGGATCAAGGCTAAATCAATTTCATATTTAAAGCTCATTGGAAAATTATTATTAAAATGGTCTGCAATTTGCATCAGCTCCTTATTAAAAGTCAAGTCTGACTTAGTGTGATTCACATATTAATCATTAAATAAGGAGAAAATCATGCAGAAAATTTTTAGTTTTTTCAAGGATGAAGAGGGTGCAACTGCTGTAGAGTATGGGATTATGGTGGCGCTTATAGCTGCTGTGATTGTTACGGTGGTGACTTCTATTGGTACGAATCTAAACACCAAGTTTGGAGTGGTAGAAACGGCATTGCAGTAGTAATGCGTTGATTAGTATTCAGATCCTTTCTTAACTAACTAATTAATGCAACTTAAATCGTCTGATTTATGTAATAATAGATCAGACGATTTAAACCATCTCTTTAAAAAGTTTACTGGTGTTTTGATTTTGTTAACAGATTAGAACCGGGGCGATATGGAAACTATGACATTACAATTAAACCACAATGTTATTATTCAGTATTTTCCACTTATCTGTTTAACCATAATTTTGCTTATCGCTTCATTTACCGATTTTTGCACGCAAAAGATACCCAATATTCTTACGCTTACAAGTGTTTTCGTCGCGATAAGTTATCATTTGTACTCCGGCGGCTTTCAAGGATTCCTTTTTAGTTTTTTCGGTGTTTTTATCGGCATTGTTGTTCTTATCATTCCTTATGCCATGGGAGGCATGGGTGCAGGAGATGTAAAGCTGATGGGGGCTGTCGGTTCATTCCTTGGGGCTAAAGGCGTCTTTATTTCATTTTTATTCACTGCCTTGTTTGGCGGTGTTTATGCTTTAATAATTATTTTAGTATTCAGGAAAATATTTCAGGGTTATTTCAGGCAGTTGTTTCATTCGATATTAAATTTTCTTTTAACAAGAAAATATTCACCTGCTCCTTTAACAGAAAACAAAAAAAAACCAAGGCTTTGTTATGGTATTGCCATTGCCCTGGGAACATTTACATATATGGGGTTACATATTTTTGGATATAAATTTTTACCTTGAATAAAGGAGGAAACTAATGGGAAACATACGGACTTTTGTTCCAATTTTGCTCTCAATATTGATTGCATTGGCCGGCAGTTACTATTTATATCAATGGGTAAAACAAAAAACTTCGCCTGACAAAGTAGTGACGGTAACGGAAAGCAAGGCTATTCCGGTTGTTGTTGCAAAAGCCGGCATCCCATGGGGGGTAAAACTCACCCCGGAAATGTTGACAACAACTCCTTACTTAGAGGAAAGTCTTCCCAAAGGTTGCTTTTCCAAATCTGAAGATATCGTCGACAGAATCGTCATTGCTCAGATAGGGGAAGGAGAGCCTGTTTTAGAGTACAGGCTTGCTCCAGTCAGCATGAAAACAGGCGGGGTTTCCGCCATATTAGAGTCGGGAAAACGTGCTGTTTCAGTTAAAGGTAATAATGTTCTTGGTATTGCCGGATTTATAAATCCGGGAAACCGGGTGGATGTCCTGGTTACCATTGAAGACCCTGACAAGGAGATGGATGTCACAAAAATCGTACTTGAAAACATTCTGGTGCTGGCATCCGGGAGGCAAATCCAGGAAAACGGTAAAGGGGAAGCAGCACCTGTTGATGTGTATACACTCGAGGTCACGCCTGATCAGGGGGAACGATTAACTTTAGCTGCCACTAAAGGCCGTCTTCAATTCGCCCTCAGAGGTGCGACTGATTCCGATATTGTTCTTACCAAAGGGGTAACTGTCCCTGAGATGCTTAAATCTTTACTTATTGTTGACGCTAATCCCGGCAAACCGGCTGTTTCATCTGTTGGATCTTCAACAAAAAGAAATTATCGGAAAATAAAATATATAGCACCAAAGAAAAGCAACAAAGCAACCATTGAAATTATTAAGGGATTAAGTCTTACCAGGAAGGAAATTACACTTTGATATATTAACTATTGTTTAGGAGACTGTTATAAATGTTACAATCACTTAGATTTGCAAAGATAATAGGTCTTGTTTTTCTCTTTTCTTTTGTTGTTTTTATTAATTCTAATGCTCAAAATGTTCTTATTCCAAAACCAATTGAGCCGAATAAAATTGAAATCATATTGGGGAAATCCCTTGTGATGAAACTGCCGGCTCCGGTAAAGAAAAAAATGAGAATTTCAATTGGATCGGAAGAAATAGCGGATTGTCTTGTTCTTTCTTCCAATGAAATTTATATTAAAGGTAAAACAGCCGGGGTTACAAATCTGATATTGTGGCAGGAAGGCGATCTGATTGCCATATATGATATTGAAGTAAAATTTGATGTATCACGATTGAAAGAAAAATTATATCAGGTGTTTCCGGACGAAAAAGATCTTATGGTAACGGCCACGAATAACTCCATAACGCTTTTAGGAAAAATATCCAATGCGGCAAATCTATCCCGGGCCATGGCAATTGCCGGTGCTTATGCGCCGGAGGGAAAAATAAACAACCTGGTTAAAGTAGGCGGTACCCACCAGGTGATGCTGGAGGTGAAAGTCGCGGAGATATCCCGTTCCGTAGGCAGAGATTTGGGGATTAATCTTGGGAATATTTCTGTAAGTGATAATTTGCTTGTACAACCGCTCTTGACTCTCGGGAGAGCTACAGAAGCGACATCCGGACTTGAAGGCTTCTTTCAGTACTCTCAGGGAGATTTAACATGGAATGCGATGATTAAAGCATTAAAAGAAAATTCCTTGATTAAAATTTTAGCGGAACCTAATTTGATTGCTTTAAGTGGCCAGACTGCAAGTTTTCTGGCCGGGGGCGAATATCCCATCCCTGTCCCGGATGAGAATGGAATTACAATTGATTATAAGGATTTTGGTGTGGGCCTTTCATTTACTCCCAATGTGCTTAGTCAGGAAAAAATCAACATTAAAGTTCAGTCCAGTGTTTCAGAACTTGATTTCACAACTGCCGTTCAATTCTCAGGGTATATTGTTCCGGGAGTCAGTATTAGAAGAGCAGCAACAACAGTTGAACTTGCTGATGGACAAAGCTTTGTCATTGCCGGGCTTTTGTCTGAATCCATTCGTGAGGATGTGAAAAAATTTCCTTTTTTGGGTGATATACCATTGCTGGGAACGCTTTTTAGAAGTTCGTCATTCTTGAAAAATGAAACAGAGTTGGTGATTCTCGTTACGCCACGGTTTGTTAACCCCATTAATAAAGAAGCACAACCTGTTCCCACTGATTATTATGGGGAACCCGATGATCCCGAGTTTTACTTTAATGTTGATAAATCTGCTCAAAAAATATCAGAAAACACCAATGTTAAAGTAAATATGGATGGACAGTTTGGTCATTCATTTGAGGAATAACAAGGTGCTAAACAGATGCCATGGAGGAAAATATCGTGCAAAAAATAATCATCATTATTGCAATAACAATTATATTTTCGGTTTTGTCCGGCTGCGGCCATATGAGTCAAAGAGAATTAATGGTTGAAAAAAATTGGGGAAGATCTCATGAAACCGCCCGGTTCAGCCAGATTATAAATCCTGATGCAGGTGAGGGCATGGTGGAAGATCAAAGCATGGATGGAGTGGCAGGTAAGTATAACTACGATCAATATCAAGACGATTTTAAAAAACAAAAATCACCTTCTCAGATTTTTAATATAAATTTAGGTAATGATTTGAGTGGTGATTAGAACGCAGTACAAAATTGGAAAGGGGATAAGCATGCTTAAAAATCAGCGAGGCGGTGCAGCAGTGGAGTTTGCAATTGTTTTGCCTTTACTGGCTTTAATTTTGTTTGGTACCATTGATTTTGCATTGCTTTTTTATAACAAACAGGTTCTTACCAATGCCAGCAGGGAGGGGGCACGGGCGGCAATTATAGCAAATAATTGGGATTCTAAAGATTCTAATGGTTTCCCAACAGGTAATGCAACTGAACCTGTAAATATTATAAAATTTTATTGTTTAAATCACCTGGTTAATCTTGGTGGCGATAATAATTTGAAAAATGATCCAACTATTGTGGATGCCGGAAATTTTATAATCGCAACAGTTACCTATGATTACGATCATCTTTTTAGTTCTATTATTGGAATCAGCAAAACAACTTTAACGGGTAAGACTGTTATGAGGCAGGAATGGGATGATTCATGAGTATTGGATCTAATAAAGGAGAAAGGATAATGTATCCTCACAAAAAAACAATCAAAAGTCAGGATGGTGCTGCTTTGGTCGAGTTTGCTATTGTTTTTCCTTTGCTTCTGACATTAATTTTCGGTGTAATTGAATTTGGTCTGTTTTTGTTTAATACTCAGGTGATTACAAATGCGGCTAGAGAAGGTGCTAGGCGAGGAGTTATTATGAGGGAATTATCGTCAAGGGATGTTGATGCAGAAGATCTTGAAATACGAGACAGAGTTATCCAATTTGCAAAACAACACCTTATTACATTTGGCAGTGATGAACTGGAAAAAGATTCTACTGATATACCTATCACCAGAGAATCAGACCCGTTTTTGCAAGGAAGCAATCTTCAGGTTCAAGTGAACTATGAGTATAGTTTTTTATTTCTTTTTCCCATAGTTGGATCAATTGATATACAAGGCAATTCAAATATGAAAATGGAGTAAAAAAAATGATTTATAATTTATTTAACAAAAAATTTTCTTTTAAAAGAATAAAGCCCAACCTCATTCTAAATAATCAAAATGGTGTTTCCGCAATTATCGTTGCAATTGTTTTAGCTATGCTTTTTTGTTTTACGGCTTTAGCTGTTGATGTCGGGTATATGTATGCTACGCGTAATGAACTACAGGATGTAGCTGATGCTGCCGCTCTTGCCGCAACAAGTGAACTGGGAAGAATTTATTTGACCCTGCCTCAAGCATCTCATACTAATTATAATTTTTCAATTGATCAACAAACTGTAATCAAAAATGCTGCCATAAATATCGCAAAGGAAAATGAAGCAGCTAAAATACCCATTGATATTGCAAGTGATGATATTGTTATTGGAACCTGGGATTGGGATGAAACAAATCTTATGAATGCTTTAACACCAACATTAGTTGGGTCTGATGCGGTTCGTGTCAGAGCAAGAAGAGATTCTGTTATCAACAGTCCTGTTGCAACATTTTTTGGAAAGATGTTTTCACTTTTTGGTGCAAGCCATGATACATTTGAATCTTTCACTATTGCTACAGCCGCTTTATCTGGACCCTCAGTGATAGGAGAGGGAGAGCTGGTTATGCCAATTGGGATTTCAGATATTTGGATGCTGGAGGATGAAGACTTTTGTAAGGAAATCATAGACTTTTCTCCAACAAATACCAGTTGTGCCGGATGGCATAATTTTAAAGATCCAATTAATGCAAGTGTCCTTGCCGATAGATTTTTTGGGTTTATTGAAGCCTATGAAGGTGATTCAAAAACAGAAGGTAAAGATTGGTTAAATACTTATTTTTCATTTAATAAGGATGTTGTGGTAGCAACAATGCCCGAATATAATCTCCCTACAGATTTTGAGTTTCAAGGTGGAACCATTGCGTCCTTGTTTACTGGGACTTATTATGGAACATATAATGCCGACGGTATCCCTGACCAAACTACTGCATCGAAGAAATTGGATAAGGATGGGAAGTTGCCTGGGCCCATTCCTTTTTATACTTTGTTTGATTTTTTTAGGTTCCGTGATAATGATGAAGATATCAATTCTGAATGGGGATGTGCGTCAACTCAAACCTTTTTTTGTGGGGATTGTGTGGATGCAGATCTTATATGGACATCTACAGTTCCTGTTTATGAAGAATCATTACCCTGTGAGAACCCAAACCAAACTCAAAAAATAATAAAAGTTGCGACTATCAAAGTTAGAATGCCCAATGGACCGCCTGATAATAATATTGAAGTTTGTATCGACTGCGGAACAATTGTTGCTGACGGGCGTGGTGGTGGCGGTACTGGTACTAATATTAAAGGGAATATTCCCAATTTAGTTCAATAAGTTGTGGAATAGGAGAAAGAGCTGATGCCAGGAATTAAATTTTTTGTTAATCTATCTGTCAAAAATCAAGAACTCAATACTGAATTTAAAACGGCGATTAATGAAACCGGAGTATTTAAAGTCATCTCTCAGGAAGAAAAGCAAGAACCGGATTTGCTGATATGCGAATTGGGCGAAAATTATGAAGAAGAGTTGAATAATCTTCAGTTGTTTTTGGACAAGGCTGATACAACAGAAATATTCCTGGTATCCAAACGGTCAGATCCTGAAATTTTAATCCAGGCATTGAGAATCGGTATTAAGGAGTTTTTCCCAGTTCCTTTGAAGCCTGAACTTATTAAGGATGCATTAAATCGATTTAAAAAAAGATATGAAAAGCTTCAGCATACGACATCCGGCTCTTCAGGAAAAATTTACAGTATTCTCGGCAGTAAAGGAGGGGTTGGAACCACAACCGTTGCAGTCAATCTTGCGGTAAGTATAGCCGTAAATCAAGAAAACCCCTCAGTTGCACTGCTTGATATGAATATAATATTTGGAGACGTGCCCATATTACTGGACATTTCCCCCAAACATAACTGGGGTGACATCACTCAAAACATAGAACGTCTGGATGAGTTTTTTTTAGCAAATATTTTAACCGAACACGCCACAGGCGTACATGTTTTACCGTCACCCAGGTATTTAAACAACCATCCGTCACCCACACCTACCATTATGGAAACACTTCTGGATCTGATGAAAAACAAATATGATTATATCATTATTGATCTTGGTCAGTCTATGAATGAAACTGCTTTGAGAATTGTTCAAATGTCTGATCTTGTCCATGTCATTGCCATTCAAAGCCTTCCTTGTCTGTCTAATACAAACAGGCTTGTTAATTCAATTGTTGAGTATGGTTATATTGATAAAGAAAATGTAAAAATAGTATTAAACAGATATCTTAAGAAAGGCATGGTTTCCCTGAGCAGTGCTGAGGAAGGAGTAGGAAAAAAATTGTCCTGGGTTATTCCAAACGATTATTCTACAACCATGTCGGCAATCAATTCGGGCAAACCTCTTTACCAGGTTGCACAAAAGTCGAGGATTGTTAAAAGTTTTAATGATTATGTTGAAAAACTCCTGGGGGTTGAAAATATAAAGAGAAAAAAAATGTGGTTCTTTTAAGGCAGTTTCCGGTAAAAACAATAAAAATACAAGGAGTATTCAATGACTATAGCTCCGAAGTCCGGCTTAAACAAATATATCCCTGATGAATATTTTGAATTCAAGGCCATGATTCATGAACGTCTTCTTGATATTATTGATCTGTCCATCATTGATACCATGGACAAGGAAACACTGGTCAAACAAATCAAGCATGTTACGGAAAAAATTTTACGAGAAGAATCCGATGAGATGCCGTTAAATTTTTCCGAACGAGAGAAAATTTTAACGGAATTGATTGATGAAGTCCTGGGGCTTGGACCTTTGGAACCGTTTTTAAAAGATCCGACCATCTCAGATATTATGGTTAATTCTTACAAAAAGATTTATGTGGAACGGTTTGGAAAAATTGAGTCAACCAATGCAAGATTCAGAAATGATGAACATTTGATGAAAATCATTGATAAAATAGTTTCTTCAATCGGAAGACGGATTGATGAATCAAATCCAATGGTGGATGCAAGGCTTGCCGACGGTTCCAGGGTTAATGTTATCATACCTCCCCTTGCCCTTGACGGCCCCATGGTATCCATTAGAAGATTTTCAGTTGTGCCGCTGGAACTTGATGATCTCATTAAAAATCAAACTCTTGTACCTGAATTCAGGAGTATTTTAGAGGGATTGGTACAATCAAGATTAAATATTCTTATTTCAGGGGGAACCGGCAGCGGAAAAACAACGCTGCTTAACGTTCTTTCCCGGTTTATTCCTGAAACTGAGAGGATTGTAACCATTGAAGATGCGGCTGAACTTCAGCTCAAACAGGAGCATCTTGTCAGAATGGAAACAAGGCCGGCAAATATAGAGGGCAAAGGAGAGATAATTCAGCGGGATCTGCTTAAAAACAGCCTTAGAATGAGACCGGACAGGATTATTGTAGGAGAGGTAAGAGGGTCTGAATCATTTGATATGCTGCAGGCCATGAATACGGGGCATGACGGGTCTTTGACCACGATTCATGCCAACAGTGCAAGGGATGCATTGATGAGACTTGAGACAATGGTGGCCATGGCAAATTTTGATATACCCAGTGAATTCATAAGGCGGTTTATAAGTTCTGCAATACACATCGTAATCCAGGTCTCAAGGCTTTCAGACGGTAAAAGAAAGGTTGTAAGTCTGCAGGAAATTACCGGAATGGAAGGCAACATGATTACCATGCAGGAAATATTTTCATTTAAACAGACAAGGGTTGATGAAAAAGGAGATGTTAAGGGATTTTTCCGGTTTAACGGGATCAGGCCGAAATTTCTTGATAAATTCAGGATAACGGGAATAAATGTCAAAAGTAATATATTTGATCCTTCTTTTCAAATTGAAGTTTAATTAGAAAGGAGCATGCCATGGATTTCATGATCTTAAGTGTTATTATCTTTATTGTGTCTTTACTTATTATTGAATTGTGCCTTTATGCTTATCGCCACTCATTGAGCAATCGTAATGCAAAAATAAAAAAACGGCTGAGAAAGTATACCTTTGTGGAAGATGATTTTGGGGGGATATTAAAGAAAAGGGATCTTAGCGATATCCCTTTTTTAAACAATATTCTATTGTCACTTCCTTTTGTGAAATCCTGGGACAATCTTGTCATGCAGGCTAATGCAAAATATCCCGTAGGGTTTTATATTTTGATGTCTTTTTTGCTGGGTGCTTTAGGTGCTTTAGGCTTTCTTTATTTTCTTAATAATATATTGCTTGCATTGGGTGGGGGGCTGTTGTTAATGTACTCACCCTGCCTGTATCTTAAATATTTAAAAGATAAAAGAATTCAAAAATTTAAACAACAATTGCACGAAGCTCTTGATTTGATAGCAAGGGCTTTGCGTGCAGGTCATTCTTTTACCAGCAGCATGAAACTTGCTGCGGATGAATTTGGAGACCCGTTGGGAATTGAATTTGAAGAAACCCTGGATGAAATTAATTTTGGTGTCAGTGTACCTGTAGCACTCAGGAATCTTTCCCAGCGCGTTGACTGCAAGGAGATAAATTATTTTGTGGTGGCGGTTATTATTCAAAGAGATACAGGGGGTAATCTGGCTGAATTGATAGAAAGCCTTGCCCATATTGTCCGTGAAACTTTCAAGTTTGAAGGAAAAGTAAGAATTTTGAGTGCTGAAGGCAGGTTGTCCGGAGTGGTACTGTGCCTGATTCCATTTCTCATCGGTTTGTGGCTGCAGATATCTTCACCAGGTTTTATGAAACCTCTTTTTACCGAACCTATTGGCAGGATATTGTTGGGAGTTGCCGGAGTCATGATGATTGTCGGGATGTTTGTAATTAAAAAAATTGTTAAAATTGAAGTTTAGCAGATTAAAGTTTAACAGGGGGTTAAATAATGCTTTCATTAGATCAGAATTTTTCCATGATGATTTTTCCTCTTTTTTTTGTCGCCTTTTTCCTTTTATGCATGGGGATAATACAATATTCAAATGTTCGAAAAAAAAACAAGGAAATGATCAATAAGATTAAAAGAGGCGGTTTTGATGATGGTGCTGTGAATTATGACAAAAATTCCTCTGCTTCGTCTAAAAAGTCAATCAATCCTTTTGCTGCATTTTTCAGTCTTTTTTCCAAAAAAAGCAGTAATAAAGATCTTTCAGATCCGGGTGAAATGAAAATCAAGTTTTTAAGGGCAGGTCTTCAATGGGAAAATGCTGAATCAGCATTCTGGGGTGCAAAATTATGTTTGCCTTTATTCTTTGTAGGATGTTTTATTCTTTCAAGAATTTTTATTTTTAAGGTGATGGCCGACCCCATGACAGTCAGCATTACCGTACTACTAGGTTTGTTTGGATTCTATCTGCCTGAAATATGGCTGAAACAAAAAACAGATAAAAGAAAGGAGATTCTCTTTAAAGGGTTGCCGGATGCTTTAGATCTCCTGCTGGTATGTGTAGAAGCCGGTATGGGGCTTGACAGTGCAATGAATCGGGTGGGGCAGGAATTAAGATTAACGTATCCTGATCTCAGCCGGGAATTTTCTCTTATGAACCTTGAAATGAGAGCAGGGAAAATGAGGCAGGACGCACTCAGGAATCTTGCCCGTCGAACCGGCATTGACGAGATGGCAAGTCTTGTTACCTTATTGATTCAAACAGATAAATTCGGTACAAGTGTGGGTTCAGCCCTTAAAGTGTTTTCTGATTCATTCAGAACAAAAAGATTTCAAAAAGCAGAAGAAATTGCCGCAAAGTTGCCTGTAAACATATTGTTTCCTTTGATTTTATTTATTTTTCCGTCTTTGTTTGTCGTAATATTGGGACCTGCTGCAATTACAATTTATAATAATATTATCTTAAAATAATGATGAGTTTTTTATATGAAAGAACTTCTGACTTGTTGGAATAAGATTTCTTTCATTTTTTGTTGTGGTAGGTCAATTTGCCATGACCTTTATTAAAAACCAGGAGGCTTATGATTTTAAAAATGATAAAACGATCTGCAATTATTATCGTTCTCTTAATTTGTTTCTTTTTGACCGGCTGTGGCTCAAAAACGGTTATGGTTGAACCCCGTGTAACCTATGGTAACCCTTCTCAGGATCACATAAGGGATATCCCACAGGTTCGATACAAAGCTCTTTCAGAGTCCATTGAAAACAAACAACTGCCTGAAATTAATGCAGATGAATATGAAAAATTAGGGGACGCCCTTCTTTCAAAGGGCAAGTATTTTATGGCGTATATGCAGTATGAAAATTCTTTGAAAAAAAACAAGGATAATATAAGAGTTGAATATAAAAAAGGAGCAGCTCTTCTTGGCGGAGGCAGAAATGAGGAAGCCCAAAAAATATTTAAATTGATTTTGCAGAAACAACCTGACTTTGCGCTTGCCCACGAAGGCATGGGACGGGTTAATTTTAAAAACAAATCATATCATATTGCGAAATTGAATTTTGAGAAAGCCGTTGATTTGAATCCTCTTTTATGGCGTTCATATGCATATCTGGGCAATTTATATGATTTTAAAAAAGACTATGACCTGGCTGTAAAAGAATATAAGACTGCTTTGACCATTAAGCCTGATGCCGGGTATATCCATAATAATATGGGTGCTTCTCTTTATATGTCCGGCAGGTATAAAAACGCTGTGGATTCATTTTATCAGGCCTTGAGATCAAATTATAACAGTAAAAAGGTTTACAATAATCTGGGACGGGCATTTGTGGCATTGGAACTTTATGATAACGCCCTTGAAGCATTTGAAAAAGGGGGAACCAAAGCTTCGGCCTACAATAATATAGGGGTGGGGTATTTAAAAAACGGTAATACAACCAAAGCAGCAGAATGTTTTGAAAAAGCAATTGAACTGAGTCCCAGATTTTATGTGTTAGCCAATGAGAATCTTAAAAAATGCAGGTTAAAACAGCAATAATCAATTCAAAATGATGATGATAAATTTAAATACGGGAGAACAAAAAATGGTAATTCGAAATCAAATGTCAAAATTATTCATGGGATGTTTGTTGTTTTTTTGCTGTTTTTTTAGTCTTTCAGGCTGTGCTGCCATGAAGAACTGGTTCTCATTTGTCACTGATTCAAACATGTTTAAAACCGTTGATCAATTAGATGAAAAAGATTTTAAACAATTTATATCCACTGTGAAACCTGTTACAGATTATGCGGAAAATCAGTACAAACTGGCAAGGCATTTCCAAAAACAAAATCAGCATGAAATTGCTGTTGAAGAGTTTATAAAAGTATTAAAAACAGATCCTGAATTTTATAATGCTTATAATGCCCTCGGGGTTTCCTATGATTTTTTAAAACAACATGATTCGGCAATTGAGGCGTATCATAACGCCCTGAAAATAAATCCAGAACTGGATTATGTGTATAACAACATCGGTTATTCAAATTTACTGAAACAAAATTTTAAGGCAGCATTAAAAGCCTTTGAAAAGGCCATCGCAATCAATTCGGAAAATAAGATTTATCAAAATAATCTGGCTCTGGCCCAGGCAAAATTAGGACAAGATTATTCTTTTACAGCAGATTCTTACACACCTGAAAAGCAGGATATATTAACTTCTACTCTCGATACAAAGCAAGTTACCCGGAAAAAAACAACCGAAATAACGGATAGGTTGGGTGACAGACAATTGGAAACCTCACCTTTTGAAAAGCCTGTTGAAATAAAAATTGAAACCAATTATTACGCAGTACAGCTTGGTGTCTATTATGATGTTAATGCCGCCATCAAGGTTTTGAAAAAAGCCATAAAAAAAGGATATGATCGGCCGTATATAACAAAAATAGAAAAAAACAAACCCTATTATCGGGTGCGGTTTGGAAAATATCAAACCAGGGCGGAAGCTGAGGTGGTGGCATCTCAAAATTTAGATAAAGTTGGCAAACCTTCATTAACCGTTATTGAAACTTATCCCATAGATGTCTTTTATACAGAAAATGAACATTTGAATCGTGACAGTTTAAATCATGGTCGTTTAAATCATGGTCGTTTGAATATTGAAGTGTTAAACGGCAACGGAATTTATCGTATGGCTAAAAGAGTAAGTATTTATTTTGAACAAAAAGGATTTAATGTTGGAGTTCCTTTAAATGCAAACCATTTTAATCATCCGTCTACAAGAATTTATTATGCCCCTGGTTATTACAAGGATGCTCAAAAAATGGCTCAAGATATTCCTGGTTTTAAAATTGCTGGAGAATTTGTTGAATCGGCAAACTTGAAAGCAAATATCCGGTTATTGCTTGGAAAAGACATCTCTTTGTTTAATGCCGAATTAAAGAAGCGTTTAAACATATAGATAGCATAGTATTTTTCACTGCCTGTCAACTTCCGAACTTTAGGTCCGATCTCATCCAACGCTTGGATGTCCCTCAAGAAAAGAAAAATCCAAACACAGAATTCTCTTGATTTTCTTGCTATTTGCCGTTGATTATGGCATCTATTAAAACTCAAAATTAAAGAAATTGTATTTCACTGTAGAAGAAGCTTTCACAAGGAGTAAGGTAATGGAGGAGCGGTATAATCCGGAATTGGTAGAACCAAAATGGCAGGCATACTGGAAGGAAAATCAACTTTTTAAAGTCACTGAAGACCCTTCAAAAGAAAAATATTATCTATTGGAAATGTTTCCTTATCCTTCCGGTAAAATCCATATAGGCCATGTGCGTAATTATACCATTGGTGATGTGGTTGTCAGGTACAAAAGGATGAAAGGCTTTAATGTTCTTCATCCCATGGGGTGGGATGCATTTGGCATGCCCGCTGAAAATGCAGCCATTGATAATAACACACACCCTGCAGCCTGGACTTATAGCAATATCAGTGCCATGCGTGCGCAGCTCAAGAAGATGGGGTTCTCATATGACTGGGACCGTGAAATAGCAACCTGTCGTCCGGAATATTATAAATGGGAGCAATGGCTTTTCCTTAAAATGCTTGAAAAAGGTATGGCCTATCGGAAAGAATCTTATGTAAACTGGTGTGAAAAATGCCAGACAGTTCTTGCCAATGAGCAGGTTGAACAGGATAAATGCTGGAGATGCTCCCGACCGGTTCAGCAAAAAAAGTTGTGGCAATGGTTTTTCAAAATTACGGATTATGCTCAGGATTTGCTTGTCCATTGTGATCAGTTGCCGGGATGGCCCGATAAAGTAACTGTGATGCAGAAAAACTGGATCGGCAGGAGCGTCGGGTCTGAATTGAAATTTAAAATCCATGGCAGGGATGAAGATCTTGTGGTGTTTACCACAAGGCCGGATACGGTTTTTGGTGCAACCTTCATGTGTCTTGCTCCGGAACATCCTCTGGTTGAAAGCCTTTCTAAAGGGACAAAAACGCAAGATGAAGTGGCGGCTTTTGTTAAAAAAGTATCAAGCCAGGAACGATCTGCCGAAGGTATAGAAAAATATGAAAAAGAGGGGGTCTTCACGGGTGCGTATTGCATTAATCCCGCAACTCTTGAGAAAATTCCCATTTATACAGCCAATTTTGTTTTAATGGAATATGGAACCGGTGCCATCATGTCTGTTCCTGCAGGTGACCAGAGGGATTTTGATTTTGCCCGGAAGTATGGGCTTGAAATCAGGGTTGTGGTTCAGCCGGAAGGTGAAGAACTTGACGGCAATACAATGCCGGAAGCCTTTACAGGTTCAGGTGTTATGGTGAATTCCGGAGAATTTAACGGGCTGGACAGTACAAAAGCCATGGATGTGATGACCGACTGGCTGGAAGAAAAGGGCAGGGGAAAGAAAACTGTTTCCTACAGATTAAGAGACTGGGGAATTTCACGACAGCGATTCTGGGGGGCACCGATTCCGGTGATTCATTGCCCGGATTGCGGTGTTGTTCCGGTTCCTGAGGCGGATCTTCCCATACGCCTGCCTGAAGATGCCAACCTTCTCGAAAAAGGTGGATCTCCCTTGCCGACCCTTGATTTTTTTGCCAAGGCCACCTGTCCTGCGTGCGGCAGGCAGGACGCGAAAAGAGATACTGATACCATGGATACTTTTGTTGAGTCTTCCTGGTATTATTTAAGGTATTGTTCCCCTCGATATGAGAAGGGCATGTTTGATCCTGAAGCTGTAAAATACTGGGCTCCCGTGGACCAGTACATTGGTGGCGTAGAACACGCAGTGCTTCATTTGCTGTATTCCCGGTATTTTATGAGGGTATTGCATACCCTTGGCATGATTGATTTTAAAGAACCGTTTACCCGGCTTCTCACCCAGGGCATGGTGTGCAAAGAGACCATGACCTGTCCTGATCATGGATTTCTTTTTCCGGAAGAAGCAGTGAAAAACGATGACGGGAAACTTGTGTGTACACGATGCAACAGTGATGTTGAGGTGGGGCGTGTTATTAAAATGTCCAAATCCAAGAAAAATGTTGTGGACCCCAACGAACTGCTTGAAAAATACGGGGCTGATGTGACTCGGTTGTTCTCTTTGTTTGCCGCTCCTCCTGAAAGAGATCTTGAGTGGAATGAGGATGGTGTTGAGGGCAGCAACAGGTTTGTAAACAGGGTGTGGCGGTTTGTTCTGGAATGGTTGGAAAAAATTGATGGAATTGAACCCTTTAACGGTTCAGCTTGTGATCTTGCATCAAAACAGGCAAAAGATCTCTATATCAAGGCAAATCAGACTATTAAAAAAGTGACGGAAGATATTGATAAGAGCTTTCATTTTAATACAGCCATTTCTGCTGTCATGGAGCTTGTAAATGACCTGTATGCTATTGATCCTGATTGTGTAGACGATGAAGTGAAAAAAGTGATTCTGTTCAGTATTGAAAATATCCTTTTGCTGTTGTCCCCCATTATTCCGCATTTTTGTGAAGAACTTTATGAAAAGCTGGGCAAGACCGGGTCGATTCTTGAGCAGCCCTGGCCTGAATATAGAAAAGACTCTCTTGAAACAGATGAGGTTCTTGTTATTGTGCAGGTAAACGGGAAGCTTCGATCCAAGTTTAAAATTGGTTCGGACACTGAAGATGCTGTTGTCAAAGAAACGGCGTTGGCTGATGAAAAGATTAAAAAATATATGGGTGATAAACAGCCCAAAAAGATTATTGTGATCAAGAAAAAACAAACACTTGTTAATATTGTTATTTGATATGAAAAAATTTAATTGGATCTTATGTGGTTTTTTGTTTGCAGTTTTTGCATCCTGTGGTTACCAGTTTGAAGGCGGCGGATATATTAACAAAGATGTGACTCGAGTTGCTGTAAATATTCTGGATAATAATAGTTTGCAAACAGAAGCAGGTGTTGTATTTACCAATGCCTTGATCAGGGAGATCATTGAAAAAACCGATACGGCTGTTGTTGATGAATCCCATGCAACAGCTGTTATCAAAGGAACCATTAATGCGATCACCTTTTCTACCTTATCCCGTTCAACTACGGAATCCGTTATAGAAAGGAGGGTTTGTGCTGTCCTTGATTTGAGGCTGGTGAACAAGGATGGCGAAATGATATGGTCTGTCAAGGATTTTGCGACTGATGAGGAATATACCGTATCTGAAGATAATATCGAAGATGAAAACAATATAAGGGATGCTGTGGAGAAAATAGCCACAAGAAGTGCTGAAAAAGTAATCAGCAGAATGCTGAATAATTTTTAGCTTGAACGTCAGCTTGAAAATAATAAAGACAGGATCTGCAGTATTAAATTAATAGTCAAATCCTGTCTTGTTATAAATTAAGTCGTTATCAACAAAAGTAAAAAATATAAATACTATGTGTTCATAAACTTGAATAGTCTTGAGATTTTTCTGGAAGCAGTCTTTTTATGGAGAACACCCTTTTTAGCGGCTTTGTGGATCGCAGATTGAGTTTTTCTCAGGATTTCATCCCTGTTGTCATCCCCGGCTTCTTTTGCAGCACGAACCTTTTTTTCCATGTTCTTGAGTGTGGTTTTTACAGATCTGTTTCTAAGCCGTCTTACCTGACTCTGTTTAGCCCTTTTTTTTGCAGATTTATGGTTAGCCAACTTGGTATAGCTCCTTATTTAAGTGTATTTAATTTAAAAATTTTTCCATATTTCAAATTAAGAATACTATAGGGTTTGTTGATTTTTGTCAAGGAAAACTTGTGAGAAAAATACTAAAAAAGACAGCAATGATAAGCAGTTTAACATTTAGCAGTCGTATGCTCGGAGTTATTAGGGATGCCATCATTGCCATGTGTTTTGGTACATCTTATCAAAGTGATGCCTTTTTTATTGCCTTCCGGCCCTTTGATCTTTTACGCAAACTGTTTTCCGAAGGGATTTTGAGTGTTTCCTTTGTACCGGTCTTCTTTAAAACCCTTGAAAATGAAGGGCTTTCAAAGGCAGTTATAATGGTTTTTTCTTTTTTTTGTTTTATTTCCCTGGCCGGTATTTTTATTGTACTGACCGGGATATTTTGTGCCCCTTTGATCATTAAGGTGATTGCCCCCGGATTTATTGGTGATTCATACACGTCCGGACTGACAATGATATTGTTTAAAATTATGCTGCCCTATTTCTGGCTGGTTCTCATTACCGCCCTTTGCATGGGTGTGTTAAATTCTTTGGGGCATTTTGGTGCGCCAGCCGTTGCCCCTGTTGTGTTTAATCTTGTTTTAATCGTGTTTGCCATTTTTTTTACTAATTATTTTAAAATCCCCGTAATAGGCTTGGCTGCCGGTGTTACCATTGGTGGCGCTGTTCAGCTTGCCATACAGATTCCATTTATGATCCGTCTTGGGATGTTTAAAATTCCTTTATTTCAATTTTACCGTCTGTTATCGGTTTGTTTTTTTCATCCAGGACTATTAAAAGTCATGAAAATAATGGTTCCCTGTATGGTTGGTGCTGCCTCGTATCAGATCAATATCATGGTGGCTTCATTTTTTACTTCAAAACTTGAAGAAGGCAGTGTGTCTTTTGTCTATTATGCAGACCGGCTGGTACAGTTTCCATTGGCACTTTTTGCCGTCTCGTTTTCTATGGTTTTTCTGCCGGAATTATCAAAAAAAGCTGTTTTGGGGCATTTGGATGAAATAGCAGACCTGTTTTCAAACGGGGTCAAACTTGTGCTGTTTATCACCATCCCTGCAATGGCAGGATTGATGGCCCTGGATGAAAAAATTGTTGCATTATTGTTTGGGCACGGGGCTTTCAAAGGCATTGCCATTCAACAGACAGCGGACTGCCTGTTTTTTCTGGTTTCAGGCTTGTGGGCATTTACAGGTATAAGGTTGTTTGTCACATTGCATTATGCACTGTCCAGTATCCGTATCCCTTTTTATTCGGGAATCCTTGCCATAGTGTTGAATCTGATATTTTGTTTCCTGTTTGTTGACAGTCTTGGGCTTAAAGGGCTTGCATTATCCGTTTCAATATCCGGCATGGCAGGGTTTGTATTTTTGTTGATCAATATGCCGGGAGCCGTGAATGTTGATAAATACGGGATCATTGTTTCTGCTTGCAGATCTGTTTTCCTGTCTGTTATAATGTTTTTTCTTGTCAGACAGGCATCGGATTTTATACTGAAAGAAGAATGGAATAGGTTTTGGTTTGGAACAGGAGTGATGGGATGTATATGTTTTGGAATGATATTTTACTTTAGTGTAAATGTTTTTATTTCAACCCCTGAACTTAAAATGTTGAAAAAAGGAATGACTAAATAGTAATTCATGACTATTATAGAAAAAACAGGCCTTTTTGCCGCCATATTTATTTTTCTGGCGCTTTTATGCATCATTGTCTTTTCAAAAAACGGTGTTTTGGATTATAAGGTACTCAAAGAAAAAGAAGCCGTTATTCAGGATCAGATACGGGCTGTCGAGGTTGTAAATCATAAACTTGAAAATGAAATTCAAAGTTTAAAAACCGATATGGATTATATCAAACATGTGGCAAAGCATGAGCATGATATGGCTGAAGAAGACGAACTTATTTTTAAAGATAAATCAGGTGATAAAAGGGATAATAGACCATGAGTAAGAGTATGCAAACGCTTGAGTTGGCAAGGATTTATGAACGCCAGGGATATTATGAAGATGCCTTTGAAATTTATTCGTTCTTATGTATGCAAAAAACGGATAACCAGGAATCTTTTAATGAGATTTCAGCAGGTTTAAAGCGTATGGAAAAAAAGATCAAAAAAAAAGGTCATGAAGTCCAAGGCGCTTATCCTGAAGAAAACATATCCCGGCTTTGTGAAAAATGGTTGACTTTGATGGTTTTAAAACATCGGTTTGATAAATTTAAAAAAGTAAAATCAAGGCTCTTGCAGCGATGATCCGAAAAGATTTGACAGGAGCTTTAATCATTGTTTTAGGGGCTTTGGTGACTGCTTTTTCCTATAATTATTTTTCCCCTTCCGGAATTGCTTTGTTTGGCCAATGGGAGACATCAAAAGGGGTTGTCTCTGCTGCTTCAAAAACCGGTTCCGTTAATAATTCAATTGAGATAACCAGCTCTGACATCATCTGGCAGATGGTTCAAAAAAAGGAAAGGGTCGTTCTGGATGTAAGACCACATGAAATCTATAATCAAGGGCATCTGCCCCATGCCTTGTCTTTCCCGTTAATGACGTTTGACGATGATTTCCCTGAATTATTAAATTTGATCAACAGGTCGTCGCCTGTCATGGTCTATTGTTCAAGCGTTGCCTGTACTGACAGCCATGAGTTTGCAGACCGTTTGAAAAATATGGGATATACTGATGTCAAGGTGTTTTCGGGCGGATTTCGGCTATGGCAGGAAAAGGGGTATGAAATAGAAAAAAATGAAAAATAGTTACACAGAAGTATTTGCTTTTGTCATCAAGCTTGTTCTGGGTATTACGTTTATTGTTGCAAGTTACCACAAGATAGAAGACCCTGCCGGATTTGCCGGGATAATATATGGATATGCTGTTTTTCCGGGGGGCATTATCAATCTTCTGGCCATAGCCATACCATTTTTAGAGTTAGTTGCCGGGTTCAGTCTGATCCTGGGGGTATATCCAAGATCCGCACTTTTGATTATGAATATATTGCTTTCAGGGTTTATTTTTATCATTGGATTTAATCTGTTGCGCGGGCATCAATTTGATTGCGGCTGTTTTTCATTCTCAGGTCAAAGCAATACCGCATCCAATATTTCATTGCTGGTAAGGGATGTTTTTTTGTTGGGAGCCGGAATTCATTTGTGGAAAAAAATCAGCGCATCCTGACAATGCGAAATCCCAAACTGTTTCTTCTTGTCTTTGGTTTATAATAGCTTCTGTAAGCAGACCGTTGATATTTGCCTGTCTGATACCAGCCCCCTCCCCGAATTATTTTATGTTTTCCCGTTTCATTCAGAGGGTCGACAATGTTGTCCTTATAGGTTGTTGTTACTGCTCCTACTCTGGCTCTTAATATGTCGCGCCATTTGCATGAATCAAGGACCCATTCCTGGACATTACCATGCATGTCGTAAAGCCCCCATTTATTAGGGGCTTTGGTTTTAACGGGGTGGGGCTTGAAATCCCTTGCAGGGCTTGCCAGTCCTGAGTTGTAGCAATACCAGGCCATATTGACAATGGCAGGCTCGGGTTCATTACAGGAAAAGGTTGTGATGGGACCGTTTGAAAAAGCTGATGTGGAACCGGCCCGGCAGGCGTATTCCCATTCAGCTTCAGTGGGGAGTCTATACTTGTCCGTTGCTTCCCACTTATTTAACACTCGTATAAATTCCATGCAGTCGTTCCATGAAACAGTATCGATTGGAAAGGATTTTCCAAGTTTTGAAAACGAGGACGGGTTAAATCCAACCAGTTTTTCCCACTGTCCCTGGGTTACTTCTGTTTCGCCCATATAAAAATCTTTTGAAATCAAAACCTTGTGGCGCTTCTCATTCCACTGGCGACCCGGTTCGAATACAGGGCTTCCCATTAAAAAACTTCCCTTGGAAATGAGAACAAACCGCATCCCAAGTTTATTGGTATAAGTTTTACTCTGAGCAAAAACAGGTTGATGAAAAAGGGCAAGAAGTATAAAAAGGGTAAAAAAGAAGATGAAAAAAGAGGTTGTAACAAATTTAAAGTCATGTTTCATGAAAGTATCCTGCTATATAATCAAAACAATAGTCATGGGCAAATTAGCTGTTTTATTCGGATTTGCCCACAACAAAGATTGAAAGTCTTTGTGTGAATTTTTTAAGACTTTCATATAACTGTTACTTAAGAACCCTATCATACAATTGATTGATTGTTCAATAATGAAAATTAATCTGCATTTGAGGTTTATTAGCTTGAAAAATCAGCTTAAAATGGTATTAAATGGTTATTCAAAATAAAAATTAATGCAGGAGCTTTGAGATGGACCACAAAGATAAACCTGAAGCAAAGATATCAACAACAAAAATCACACCCAATAAGAAAAATGCAACTCATGTTACGGGTACTGGTGAAAAGTTTAATACCGCGCTGTTAAAAAAAAATGAATTTGCGATGATCATTTTCGGGGCATTACTGTTGACTCTTATCGTATTTTTTCTTTTTTTTAGATCCCCGGATATTAAATCGGATATTAAATCAGAGAGTAAACAGGATACGAAAACTGAAACGGTTGAAAAAAACACATCAAGCTCATCCTTTACTGATCTTGAAAAGAGAATTGAAAATTTGGAACAAGCACTTCAAGCCGGGGAAAATTCTTTTGGATCAACAAATGATCAATCGACATACGGCGTAAAGGATATTGATCCCATAAAAGAGAGGGTGACAAGACTTGAAACTGCATTTTTAGTTAAATTTGACTCTTTAACAGAAAGAATGGGGAAAATTGAAACAAGCATTTCTCAGATTAAAGCCGGGCCGGGTGCAGTAATACCGTCCAAAGCGTTGCCGATAAAAGCAGTACCGCCAAAAGTTGAACTCAAACCTTTAATACCGGTAAAAAAGGCCGTGAAAAAAGAGAAAAAGGCTTCGGTTTCTCATGCAGTTCAAAAGGGCGAAACTCTTTACAGTATAAGCAAAAAGTATAATACCAGTGTTGACACCTTACGAAAATTGAATAATATGTCCGACAATGCTAAAATCTATCCGGGAAATAATATTATTATCCGATAGTTTTGAATTTAGAGGCCTTAACTCAGAGTATGGGTTAAAATAGGTTTGACAATTTTCTATAGTTTTATATAATCAACAATATTCCATGTCTTAAATTTGGCCAGCGTTTAAAAGATCTGATTTCCATGCTCCTCTTTTTTTATTAATTTTTTTTGTTTATTACAGGAGGTAATTATGGGTGACAACAGTGTTTACAAACTTATTGATCTTGTCGGTTCAAGCCCCACATCTTGGGAAGATGCAGCCACTAAAGCCATTGAAAAGGCAAGTGCCTCATTAAAGGATTTAAGGATTGCAGAAGTTCAGAAACTTGATATTAAAATAGAAGGGGGCAAGCCTACGCAATTCAGGGCCAATATGCGTTTGTCATTTAAGTATAGCAGTGAAAATAAAGAACCTTGGATTGCTTGACGCAGAAAAAGCAAATCTGAGATTGGCGTTTAAATATCAGGACGAAATTTAAGATTAAAAATCGGAAAAGGGTATCGGTCAATCCTTCATGGCCGTTACCCTTGTTATAAAAGCGTTGACCTTATTTAAATCTTTTATCCCATAAGTTTTTTCAACACCTGAAGAGACATCTACCGCTGCTGGTTTAGCAGTTTTTATTGCCAGGCAGATGTTATCCGGATGAAGTCCTCCGGCAAGAACTAAAGGTGTTCTTGTTTTCATTGACCTGCTTGTCTCCACCGATCTGTTTGTCTCCAATTGAAGGGACAGTTCATAATTCCAGGATTCCGCATTTCCGCCGGGCAGGGTTCCTTTTCCATATTCAACCAGTAGAAAAGAGGCCTTTTGGTATAAAGGGGCCTGGGTTATAAAGGGTTCTCTTGTTGCAAAAAGAGCTTTAATGACCACAAGATTCTCTTTTAACAGGTCATCAATAAGCTCCGGGGGTTCATTGCCATGCAGTTGAACTCCATTTAAACCGCATGCATTGACTTTCTCCATGATACCTTCATAGGATTCATTCACAAACACCCCAATGGTAAGGATATGATCCGGCAGAGCATTTGAAATTTGGGCTGCTCTTTTTACAGATACATTTCTGGGGCTTTTTTCAAAAAACACAAGACCTATGGCATCTGCTCCCAGGTTTGCACATCCAAGGGCATTTTCAATATCAGTCAGTCCGCATATTTTGATCCAGGGTATTTTTTTTGATAATTTTTCAGTTAGCGTTTTGCCTGTTTTTTTTGTCTCTTTTTTTATCATGACATGCTCACTTGATATTTCTCAGTTCTTTTATAAGCAGTTCAGGATCTTTGGCCTTTACAATGCTTTCTCCAACAAGAAAGTTGAATATATTGGATGAAAGGCCGTTGTCAATATCTGCAAAACAAGAAATACCACTGGCCTCCACCGGGATGATATCTTCTGGAATAATTGCGGCAATTCGTTTTGAGACATTCAAGTCGGTTTCAAGGGTTTGAAGGTTCCGATTATTCATATCCACAACTTTTGCATCACAGTCATAGGCAATTTCAAATTCTTTTTCCGAGGTGATTTCAACCAGCGGCTCCATGCCAAGTTCCCTTGCAAGATGAATGTAATCTGTGAGCTGATCTTTGGACAAAATTGTGGTGATCAGAAGAATCGAAGATGCACCTGCTTTTTTTGCTTCATAAATCTGGTAGGAACCAATGGTGAAATCTTTTCTTAATACCGGAAGTTCAGTATTGGCACAGACCGCTTCCAGGTCTTTTAAACTGCCTTTAAAATATTGGGATTCCGTTAGAACGGAAATCGCACGGGCACCTGCCATAGTATAGGTTTGGGCATACAATACCGGATCAAGGTCAGGGCGGATATCCCCTTTGGATGGAGAGGCTTTTTTAACTTCTGCAATAATGCCGATATCATCGGGACTGCTCTTTTGAAGGGCTGTTAAAAAGCTTGCCGCAGGTTTTGTGTTTTCGGCTTCCCTTCGAATTGTGTTCAAAGGGATATTGGATTTGGCTTTTGATACTTCCAGGGATTTTATCTCCAGCACCTGTTTTAAAAATCCGTCAATACCCATATTATGCAGCCTCCCCGGTATAATCCACAAGCAGTTTAAGTTTTTCAAGGGCTTTGCCCGAATCAATGGATTTTTCAGCCAAAGCAATTCCATTTTTGATTGTGTCTGTTATTTGCGCCGCAACCAGGGCCGCACCGGAATTTAAAAGTACAATATCTCTTTTGGGTCCTTTTTCACCGTTGAGGATGGCCAGTGTAATGGCTGCATTCAATTTAACATCACCGCCTTTAAGATCTTCAGGGGCTGCATAGTCTTCAAAGAAATCCAGCGGGTCCAGGTCATAGGATCGGATAGTGCCGTTATTCAGCTCTGATATTCTTGTAGGTGCCGTGGTCGTTATCTCATCCATGCCGTCGTGGCCGTGTACGACAAATGCTTTGCTGACACCCAGAAGTTTCAGAGCCTGGGCAAACATCTCTGTCAACTGCGGGGCATACACGCCCAAAAGCTGGCAACTGGCCGCAGCCGGGTTGGTCAAGGGACCCAGCATGTTAAAAATACTTCTGATGCAGCATTCTTGTCTGGCTTTGCCTGCATACTTCATGGAACCGTGGTACATGGGTGCAAACATGAATCCGATACCGATTTCATTAATGGCTTCTTCAACAATTTCAGGGTCTGTATTCAGATTTACCCCTAATTCTTCCAAAACATCGGCACTGCCGCATTGGCTTGAGATACTTCTGTTGCCGTGTTTGGCAACGGTCACACCGGCACCTGCCACTACAAAAGCCGTGGTGGTGGAAATGTTGAATGATCCTGATTCATCTCCGCCTGTGCCGACAATATCAATGACATTTTTGGACAGGGTCTGGATTTTTATGGCCTTGCGTCTCATGGCTCTTGCAGCACCGGCAAGCTCTTCAAAGGTTTCTCCTTTGGTGGCAAGAGCCGCCATAAATGCCCCGATCTGGGCTTCTGTGATATTTCCTGAAAAAATATCCATGAGCATGGAAGCGCTGCTGTCCTGGTCAAGATCCTGTCCTGCAATGATTTTTTTTAAATTCTCTATAAAGGTCATGGTCTTATGCTGCTCCTTTGATAAAATTTCTGATCAGTCTTTTTCCCATTGTGGTCATGAAGGATTCCGGATGAAACTGAAGCCCCTGTGTGGGATGTTCTTTATGGCGAATGCCCATTATTTCTCCATCTTCAGTTGTTGCGGTCACCATCAGGCAGTCAGGAAGATTTTTTTCACAAACCGCCAGGGAATGGTATCTCATGACGGTAAATGGTTTTTTGATGCCTGAATAAATATGCTCTCCGTCAGCAGTTACAACAGATGTCTTCCCATGCATGATCTGTTTGGCATGGATGATTTTTCCGCCAAAGCTCTGGGCAATCACCTGGTGGCCAAGGCAGACACCCAGAATTGGAACTGTGCCGGAAAACTGCCGGACCACCTCCAGGGAAATCCCGGCATCTTCGGGGCGTCCTGGTCCGGGGGAAATAACAATGGCACCTAAGTTCAACGCTTTAAGTTCATCAATGGATATTTTATCATTTCTGAATACTTTTACATCCACCCCGGTTTGAAGTATGTAATGAACCAGGTTGAAGGTGAATGAATCGTAATTATCTATCACTGCAACTAACATTTATCTGCCTCCATTGTTATTTGAAAGGGCAAGTTTTAATGCCATTTCCACACTTTTTGCCTTGTTCTGGCATTCCAGCAATTCTTTTTGGGGGTCAGAGTCATATACAATACCGGCCCCGGCCTGAACCGTCAGTTTATCATTTTCCATGACAGCCGTCCTGATAGTGATGGCAAAATCCATGTTTCCGGTAAAGGAAATATACCCTGCAGCCCCACCATAAACCCTTCTGGGAGTATTCTCAAGTTTGGCAATAATTTCCATGGCACGGATTTTCGGGGCTCCTGACAAGGTGCCGGCCGGAAAAGTAGCCTTGAACAGATCATAGGCATCCACGTCTTTTTTCATGTCACAGGTGATATTGGATACCAGGTGCATGACATGGGAATAGCGTTCAATCACCATGGTGTCCGTCACCTGGACGGTTCCGGCTTCTGCCACACGGCCCAGATCATTTCTGCCCAGATCAATGAGCATCACATGCTCGGCCCGTTCTTTTTCATCATTCAACAGCTCATCTGCAAGTTTTCGGTCTTCCTGCTCTGTCTTGCCTCTGGGCCTTGTACCTGCAATGGGCCTTAATGTGGCAATATTATTTTCAAGCCTTACCATGGTTTCCGGTGATGAGCCTGCAACAATGATGTCTTTAAAATTCATGAAAAACATGTAGGGTGAAGGATTGATATACCGCTGGGCGCGGTAGATCAGGATGGGATCAACATAGGCATTGCATGAAAACGGCTGGGAATAAACCGCCTGAAAAACATCTCCTTCAACAATATGTTCTTTAATTTTTTCAACGCCTGCCATATATTCCTGGGCCGGGGTTTCCGGTTCCAAACTAACATCCTGGGACTGCACACTTTTTTGGGGCATAAAAGGTGTGTTTATGGTTTCAAGCATCTGGTTAAGATCTTGTTGCGCATTTTCAAACAAGGCTTCATGATCATTGCAACCATCTGTGTAACATATTTTCAGGCAGGTTAATGTTTGTTTGATATTATCGAAAATAATCATTTCATCGGGAATGATAAAATGGGCATAGGGCATATCATGGGGCAGACAAACCGGGATTTTTTCAAAAAATGAAACCATCTCATAGGTAAAGTATCCGGTAAATCCACTCCAGAACCTTGGCAGTTCAGAAATTTGAGCCGGTATAAACCCTTTGGAAAAGCTTCGGATAATATCTAACGGCTCATTGTGATGGGGTATTTTTTTTGTTTCATTTTTTGTTTGTATCTCAACATCATGAGAAAATATTTTGATATTACCAAATGCAGATATACCCATGAAACTGTATCTTCCCCATCTTTCACCACCCTCAACACTTTCCAGCAAAAAGCTCTCTTTTTCTTTGCTGAAAAATTTTTGTAAAATTGAAACTGGTGTTTCCGTGTCTGCAAGAATCCGGGTGCAGACCGGTATGACATTGCAGGTTTTGGCAAGTGTTAAAAAATCTTGCTTTTCAGGAAATTGCTTTAAAATCATTTATTTTCCTTAAAATTAAAAAAGGCGTGCAATTGTTTATCAAGATGCAGCCTTTTAAAATACAAAGGCTGCGACATTATTTTAATTGTTTTGCTGCCGCAGCCTTTGGTTCTTTGTATTTTATTGAACGGTTAGTCTGACGGCAGCAAGAGCCATATCCAGCTTTGCCACCACCAGGTAAGTGTGTTGCGAATATGTAAGATGTTTTTTTTCATAATTTTAATTTTCTTTTTATTTTGGGTAAAATACCTAAGATTTGATTTAGTGTCAAGAAAAATGTTTCTATAAATAGAAACAAAATTAAAATTTCTCCGTTGTCAAAGCGCACATCATAATCAGCACATATTGCAGCCCTGGTCAAGGCATTTGGCGCAATTTAAATGCATGTTTTTACATAATCCCAACGAGTACATGCTTGTACCGCACGATTGACAGACCATGGGGTCAATCTGTTTTGTAACCGGATTGTATATCATGAAAACATCCTTTTTCTGGTGCCCGCAAATAAGAGTAACAAAGACTTTTACACAGGGTGTGGTCACTGCCAGGGCTGCAACAGGCGTGATGTCGATTTTGATGCTGTACTTGTTTAACAGATCCTTTTTTTTTGCGGAAAGCTCATCTGGAATCATGTCTATTTTTGCCTCTCTTTCCTGGGTGAGCTTGTCTGATATGCCTGTCCTTAAAAGGCTTTCCTTCATTTCTTTTTCCAGGGCGCTGTAGTATTCATCAAGACTTAAAGAGTCTCTTTTAAATCTGCGGTTCATGCTCTGCTTGAATTCTATAAGTTCATGCTCAATTGCATCAGGGCCGTATAAATTGATCAACTCATGGATGTGCTGGATTTCTTTTTTTGTATATCCATGACCGTTTTTGACCTGGTATTCTTTTTCGATACTGGGGATCATATCAATCATTCCAGGTGCTAAAGCGCCGGTATCAATATTAAATGAAAAATCCAGCAGCCCTTCTTTTTGTTCGTCGCTTTGTGCAAGAAACCTGCATGTCAGGAGAATATACCTTGTTTTTATTTCTCCTGTGCCTGTGATTTTCGGTTTGCTTTTGAAAAATTCAAATTGTTCCATGATCAGGTTGTTAAATCCTTGTGTCTTAATATAATTAAACGACAAGGATAGCTTGAGGAAAGGCGGTTTCGAACCTGCCAGGGATGCAATTTTGTCAAGAAGGGGACTTTGAAATTGTATGGTATAAAGTTTCTTGTCTTCAGGGGCTGTTACGTTTTTTGTGTCCGGTGCCAGTGAAATATATTCTTCCACATCCAGTGCAGCAGAAAGCTCTTGTGGCAAAAGCGCATCTATTATTTCTCCTCTGGGTTCTAAAACAGCACCCCTGTCCTTGAGAAACCGGCAGGCAAATTGTATAAGGTCCAGGTCTTTTCCGGCAATGGGAGCATCAGAGTTCATAAGTATCTCCAAAAAGTTTATCATCCAGTTCACGGGTTTTATCATACCCAGTCTTGGCTCTTTTTATCCTTGTCCCCAGATTGGCAAAGGAATCTTTGCGATCTTTTTTGTTTTCCGAGTTCACCCAGATGTCATAAACTATGTCGCTGAACTCCTTTTCCCCTCTGATCCTGCCCAGGATCATGTCGATTTCACCGATGACCATTTCAAACATATTGATTTTTTTGTCAAGAATATCAAGGATATAATCCTCAATTGAGCCAGTTGCACAGAAATTAAAAATCTGCACTTCATTTTCCTGGCCAATCCTGTGAATACGACCGATCCGTTGTTCGATTTTCATGGGATTCCACGGCAGGTCGTAGTTGATCATTCTTGAACAAAACTGGAGGTTTCGACCCTCTCCGCCGATTTCCGTTGTGACCAGTATCTGGTTTTGATCTTTGAACGCTTCAATGGCCTCATCTTTTTGATGATTGTTCATTGCACCGTGAAAAAGAGAAAATGAGATTTCATTCCACTCCAGAAATTCAGCAAGATGTTCAATTGTTCCTTTGTATTTAACAAACACAATGATCTTCTCGCCTGTGGCCCTAATAATTTTCAGCAGATTCATGTTCTTGGGTGTGTCTAAAGTTGTTCGGCATAGATTCCTCACAGCCCTGATCTCTTTTTCATAGTCCAGGAGGTAATCCTCTTTTTCCAGCATCCTGGTCAGGGTCGATTCAACTGCTTTAGGCGACGATCCTGCCTGAGCCAGAAGATTTTTGATAACCATTTTTGCCCGGCCCTTTTTTTTGGCATTCAAGGATGTGATTAACGCTTCCAACCGTTCATAAAACTCTTTTTCTGCTTTTGTAGGCTCAATGCGTATGGTCTGTGCAAATCTGGGCGGAATGTTGATGCCTGCCAAGGCCCTGGTATTTCGGATCATGACCTGGCCTAACAGATCTTTGAGAAGAGTCCGGTTTTGTGGATCTGTGGGGTCTCCGCTTTTCATGAATTTTTCCCGGAATGAGGTGGCGGTTTCAAGCTGTCCGGGTTTGAGCAGGGTAATCAGGTTGTAAAGCTCCATCAGGTTGTTTTCCACGGGGGTTGCCGTAAGAAGGAGGATGAATCTTTTTTTCAGAGAATTGACCAGCTTCCAGTTCAAGGTCGTGCGGTTTTTCAGGTGGTGGGCCTCATCAACAATGATCATGTCATATTCTCGACTGGTGATCATGTCATAATTTTTTTTTGATTTTGCCTGGTTAATGGATGCAATGACAAAAGGCTCGTTCCAGAATGTTCTGGAAGCTGATTTAAAGCCAGGGTCATCAGTTGACGGGATATCCATGTTAAACTTTGATTTCATCTCATCCTTCCACTGGCTTACAAGGGGCGTGGGAGTCAGGATCAGGGCGGTTTTTACCATGCCCCGTTTGATATATTCCGTAAGTATTATCAAGGCTTCAATGGTCTTGCCAAGGCCGACTTCATCAGACAAAAGGGCTCTTCCCCTGAATCGCTTTAATACTTTTTTGGCGGTCTCTTCCTGATACCAGAAGGATTTTACCCTTATCAGCGAAGGAAGACAGATAAGGTTTTCAAAGGATTCTGCAAACCTGATTTCATGGCTCATCAAAGCCAGTTCATAAGCTTCGGGGCCTACAGGTTCAGGGTTTAGCAAGGTATTGAAAAAAGTGTCTTCATTAATTTTATAGGTTATTGGAATATCAGGCACCTTGGGAGAAAGTGGCGGTTGAGATATGGGTTTGAGTGCTTTTTTTTGTGTTTGATCCTTTGTAGAAGGTTTGGGTTCAGGTTTCGGTTTTGATTGCTGCTTAGGCTGGTTTGATCGACAAATCATGGCATTTAGATTTTTTTCATATTCCTCCCTGCGAATCATTGACAGGCAATACTCTTGAATACTCTTTATTTGTTCCTTTATTCTTTTTTTATCTTTGATTTTAAGCTTGGTGAAATTTTCAAGCACATCACCGGCTTTTTTTTTGCATTCTTTATGTTTTTTAAATTTCAAAAGCTTATACACCATTTCGATTTTCATATCATCGGGCAGCTTGCCTATCCGTTCCAGGTTACTCATGGCATCCAGCTCTAAAAGCTCATTGCCTGTGCTTGACGCAATATGTCCCATTAATTGAAAAATATCTTCCTCGTTGGGCAGGGCTTTGACTGCTTTGTTAAGGAATTTAAGAGCTTTGTCTATATTGTTGATATGAAAATAATATCGGGCATCTTCATAATGAACCCAGCCTTTTTCCCTGGCCGTTTGTTGAGATTTGGATGTTTTAACCTGTTTTTTTTTTGCTTTTCGCTTCTGCTTTTTTTGGTCTGTTTTTGATTTTGCCAAAACCAATCCTCTTTTTAAAATATTTCTTTGATCAACTGAACTTTTTTTATAATAAATACAGTTGAATTACCAGAAGATAAATTGAATTGATCCTGTTTAAAGAGGCATGGCAACAACTGTAAAAACAGCACAAATAACAGATTAAAAAATTATCAGGTGAGCATTTGATACAAATATGATAAAAATGATGATTTTAATTTTCTTTGCTTTAGGATGCTTAACCATGTTGTTGATTTTTCCGCCCGTAGCCAAGCCGTGTGAACCGCCCGCCGGGGTGGCTTTGTTGTCTTCCGCCTTAAAAGAACATGGATTTGACTGCCATGTGTTTGATGCAAATATTGAAGGGCTTTTATACCTGATTAATTCGGATCTTGTTCCTGTTGACTCATGGTCAAAACGAGCATTAAAGAACAGGGAACAGATTTTGTCGGATCTGAAAAACTCCTCTTTGTATGAGAATATGGACCGGTATCACCAAAGGGTTTATGACTTGAACAAGCTTTTGTCCATCAGTGTGGACAATAAAAGGTTCAAGATTACCTTGAGCGATTATTCCGATTCCAAACTTTCAAGTGTTAACAGCAAGGATTTGCTCAAAAGCGCAAACGAATATCAAGAGAATCCATTTTACCGTTTTTTTGAAGAGAAAGTCCGGCCACAGGTTTTAAACTCAGATTCAAAATTTATTGGAATTTCCCTTTGTTACCTGAACCAGGCCCTGACCAGTTTTGCCCTGGCAGGATGGATAAAAGATAATTTTAAAGACAAACAAATTATCATGGGCGGCGGCCTGATATCCTCCTGGATGAGCCGGCCTGATTACAATGATCCGTTTAAGGGCTTGATTGACGTGACCATAAGGGGGGAGGGGGAACAGCCGCTGCTGGAATTTCTCGGCAAAAAAAATGTTGAAAAACGGCATTATGTTCCTGATTATGATTTTGTCAAAGAAGATCTGTATCTTGCACCTGGAAAAGTTCTGCCTTTCAGGGCATCCATTGGATGCTACTGGAGTAAATGCAATTTTTGCCCGGAAAAGGCTGAAACCCGTCCTTATAGCTCTCAGCGGGCATCAAAGGTGTTGCAGGATTTAAAAACCATTGATCAGATATATAAGCCTGATTATGTGCATTTTCTTGATAATGCAGTTACTCCGGCTTTCTTAAAAGCTTTGTCCGTCAATGAATTTGGATTTAAATGGTATGGGTTTGTAAGATTTGAAAAAGAGTTTCTGGACCTGGATTTTTGTCTTGGCCTGAAAGCGTCGGGGTGTGACATGCTCAAGCTCGGGCTTGAATCAGGAGACCAGGATGTGCTGGATCAGATGAATAAAGGCACGGATCTGAATCTTGTGTCAACCATGTTAAAAAATCTGCATCATGCAGGAATTTTAACTTTTGTTTACCTTCTTTTTGGAACCAGCTTTGAAGACAAGGCTGCGGCATTTAAAACCCTTGAATACGTTAAAGCACATAAAGCCTATATTAATTATTTAAATCTGGCAGTATTCAACCTTCCTAAATTCAGTGAAGATGCCAAAAATATGGATACCCAGGAGTTCTACCATGGCGATCTTTCCTTATATTTAAATTTTACACATCCATATGGATGGGACAGGCGCAAAGTCAAACAATTTTTGGATAAAACATTTAAAAAACAGGTTGTTGTCGGGTCAGGTATTCGTAAAAATCCAGCGTTTTTTTCATCCAACCATGCAGCATTTTTTAAAATTTAAGGGGTATGCATCATGATGGCTCACATTCTTTCAACTGGAGATGAAGTTCTTTTAGGGGATATTATTGATACAAATTCAGCCTTTCTTTGCACTGCACTCAAAGAGTTGGGCATTAAAGTTCAAAAGATCACAGCTGTAGGTGATGAACTTGACACTCTTGCCTCAAATATTGTTGATATTTCCTTGCAGACAGATCTCTGCTTTGTTACCGGGGGGCTGGGGCCAACCCGGGATGATTTGACTTCTGTTGCCTGCAGCAAAGCTTCAGGTCAAGCTCTTGAATTGAATGTGACTGCTTTGGCATCCATGCAATCCTATTTTGAGAAGAGAGGTTTTAAATTCACCAAAGATAACGAAAAACAGGCTATGCTGCCGTTGACTTCAAAAATGCTGGTAAATCATAATGGCACGGCACCCGGGTTTTATATGAAAATTAACCAGTGCCTGTTTTTCTTTATGCCGGGTGTTCCATCTGAAATGAAACTGATGTTTGAACAAGAGATCAAAAAAGTGCTGGTCACTGAATTTGATCTGAATGAGGATATTTTGATTGAAAGGCTCACCGTGTTTGGTCTGCCCGAATCAAAGGTTGGCTCATTGTTAAACGGGTTTGACATGAATTTTTTTGGCATGCGCCTGGGCTTTAAGGCTGATTTTCCAGTGATTGAGGTTAAAATAATTTTATCTGTTACCTTTCAAAACAGATACAAAGCCGACTCAGATATGGCAGTGGCAAAAAAATGGGTGGTGGCGCAGCTTGAAAACAAAGTAGTGTCCGACCAGGGCTTGACCCTTGCCCAGGAGGTTGGCCGCCTGTTGACTCAACAAAAGAAAACGCTTGCCATTGCAGAGTCTTGTACGGGTGGCCTTATTTCAAACATGGTGACCGATGTTGCAGGAAGCTCGGACTATTTTTTGTTTTCCGCTGTTACCTATTCCAATGAAGCCAAAATGAACGTTTTGAATGTCCAGAAGAAAACCATTCTTGAACATGGAGCAGTGCATGAAAAGACTGCTCTTGAAATGGCTCAAGGTGCGAGATTGAAAGCAGGTGCTGATTTTGCCATATCAACCACCGGAATTGCCGGGCCTGGCGGAGGTACCGATGACAAGCCTGTGGGCATGGTGTGCATAGGGCTTGCCGGGCCATCTTTTGCAAAGGCTAAAACCTATCGATTTTCTTTTGAGGACAGGTTTAAGAATAAACAGATGTTTGCCATGACCGCATTGGAACGCTTAAGACGGCATCTGGTTTCCTTGGCTAAAACAGCGTAAAAACCAGGCTGCGGCTTCTTTTTCAAATTCGGCCTGATCTTTTTTGGATGTCATCTGGTGGTCTCCGTTTTCATGGATGATTAATCGTTTGGGCTCCTTGGCCAGAGTGTAGATGTCATGGGCATTTGAAACCGGAACAACTTCATCTGCATCTCCATGAAAAATCAGTACATTGGAAAGGCTCCCGGCTTTTTTTGTTATGTTAAAGAGAAGGTTTTCTTTGAAAAAGCTTAAAGGCAGGGCAGGCCGGCCATTATTTGCACCTGTTGGAATTTTTTCAACGGTGCGGCTTTTTGCAGGTGCAGAACACAGCACAGCCCCGCAAAGACGGACATCCATTGTTGACAGGGTGTTCCAGGCATTGATGCAGGTGGAACCGCCCAGGCTGGAACCGAAAACAGCCAGGTTGCGGCTGGTTTTTCCAAGACCCAGAACATGCTGTACAGCATTGATGAAATCAGCTGTTCTTTTTTCAAGGGAGGTGTCCGTGATAAAGTCACCCTGGCTTTTTCCGCATCCCCTGTGATCAAATCGGAAAAAGGCAATATTGTTTTTTACAAGCAGAGTGGATAAAACTTTTTGCTTTGCAGATTCTTTTGAGCCTTCAAGGCCATGGGAGCCTACAACTAATGGTGGTTGGCCAGCTTGCGGCAGGTGCAAAACCCCTTTGAGCAAAAATCCCTGGGAAATAAATTCAATTTTATGAGTGGTAGTTTCCATAACTTGTCTTTATGCCATTAAACCTTTATAATATCAAGTTCTGAAAATTTGGGATGAAACTTAAATACTTAAAAAGAATATTTAAAAAGAAACAAAAATTATGAGCATTAAGAAAAGAAAGGCCTATGAACTGGAAATCACGGATCTGGCCTTTGGGGGCAGGGGACTTGCAAAGCCTGATGGGTTTCCGGTTTTTATTGACCGGTGTATTCCAGGAGATGTGGTATTTGCAAAAATAACAAAAAAGAAAAAATCCTGGGCAGAAGGAAAGCTGATAAAAATTTTACAGGAATCTTCCCTTAGAAAAGAGGGAAAATGTCAATATTGCAATTTTTGCGGGGGATGCAAATGGCAGCAGATTGGTTATGATCTTCAGCTTGAGTATAAAAAAAGACATGTCACGGAATCCATGCAGCATATTGGCGGGTTAAAAGATGTCCTGGTAAAAGATGTTATCCCGTCGGACAATATTTATGAGTATCGTAATAAAATGGAATTTTCCTGTTCTTCGAAAAGATGGTTGCTGCCGTGGGAGCTTGAAAATGAGGAGATTAAAAAAGATTTCGGCATTGGACTTCATGTGCCTGGCACCTTTGATAAGGTCATTGATATTAAGCGCTGTGAAATTATGCCGGATCTGGGTAACCAAATATTGGACGATGTTAGAAATTTCATAAAAGAATCAGATCTGCCAGCTTATAATTTAAGGACTCACGAGGGGTTCTGGCGGTTTTTAATGCTAAGGCATTCGGTAGCATTTGATACATGGATGGTTAATATTGTGACCACCTTTAAACAAATGGATGTGGTCCGGGATCTTGCATCTGTTCTGACTCAAAATCATCCGCAGATTAAATCTGTTATGAACAATATTACTGATGCCAAATCCGGTGTTTCCATTGGCAAAGAAGAGATCTGTCTTTATGGTAAAGATCATATAAAAGAAAGGCTGGGAAAATTTGTGTTTAAAATTTCACCCAATTCATTTTTTCAGACCAATACAAGGTCTTGTGAAAATTTATACGCCAAAGTATCGGAGTATGCGGCTTTGACTGGCAAAGAAACTGTGATTGATCTTTATTCCGGAACCGGCACAATTCCCATCTGGCTGTCTGATCAGGCAAAAATGGTGTATGGCATAGAGATCGTAAAAAGTGCTGTGGTTGATGCAAAGCTCAATGCCCAATTGAATGGAATTGAAAACTGTGAATTTTTTGAAGGGGATATCAAAGATGTCCTGCCAGGTTTGAAACAAAAACCCGATGTGATGATTATTGATCCTCCAAGGGTTGGCATGCACAAGGATGTTGTTCAACAGGTGCTTTACATCAGCCCTGAAAAAATTGTTTATGTCTCATGCAATCCTGCAACCCTTGCCAGGGATCTTGAAATGCTGGCCCCGGAATATGATATTAAAGAGATACAACCGGTTGATATGTTTCCCCATACCTATCATATTGAATCTGTTGCATTGCTTTTGAAAAAATAAATTTTGCAAGTGTCCCGGCCCGGGAAAAGGGCCGGGTTAGTGGGTCTATTCTTCTTGATAGTCTTGTTTTTCTTGATTGTTTTTAGGTTCAGAGAACAGGCAGCTTAGAATAATCATATCCTCATCTTTTTCTGATCTGACTTTATATGGAAGCTTATAAAATAATTTTTTCATTCCTTTGTTTTCAGGAGAGGTATATGCCACAAGCCCTTTGATTCCATTATCCATTGCTGCCCTTGCCAGCATTTTTTGAAGAATCTGTGCAATTCCCATGTGCTGGTATTCTTTTGATACGGAAAATGCAATTTCAGCCATATTGATGATGGAATTTCTAAAATATTCGCCAACAGCTATTATTTTTTCAAACCCCAGTTCTCCAATTGTGGCAACAATGGTAAGGTCATTGATATAATCAATTTCAAATGTCGTATCAATCTGATCATGGACAAAACTCTTTTTTTCATGAAAAAACCGGGAGACGATATCTCCTCGGTTCATTGTATAATAGTGTTCTTGTATGCTTCTTTCGTCAATGGGTTTTGCAGGCCTGAACATGACGGGGATTTCATTAATGATAACGGTTTCTTCATATTTTAAGGGATAAACGCCTTTAATTGCCTGTTTGAATTTTCTGCCTATATCAATTAATTCAAGCTCTTTTGCTTTTGAAAACAGCTCGTCTCTGAAATCGGGGTGGGCAATGCTGATCAGTGCCATGGCTCTTTCCTGGAGGGTTTTTCCGAAAAGGTTAACAACACCATATTCTGTTGCCACATATTGAACGTCTCCTCTTGGAACCACCACGGCAATTTCTGATAAACTGGGAATTATCCGGCTTTCCCGGCCGTGATTTGATGTAGAGGTCATAATCAGAATTGATTTGCCGCCCTTTGACATGGCAGCCCCCCTTGTAAAGTCAAGCAGGCCGTTAATGCCGGTATAATTATTAAAAGGCAGTGCGTCTGCTGCAACCTGTCCTGTCAAATCTATGGCCATTGCCGTGTTAAGCGTAACCATGGCATTGTGCCGGGCAATGATGGAAGGATTATTGATATAATCTGAAGGGTGAAATTCAATGGATGGATTATCATCAATAAATTCATAAAGAAGATTAGATCCCACCGCACTTCCCGCCACAAGCTTACCATCATTAAACCCTTTTTTTTTGTTGGTGATAACCCCCATGGAAAAAAGTCGCATGAGGCTGTCTGATAAATATTGAGAATGGACGCCAATATCGTTTTTTTCAGACAGGCAGATCATGGTGGCTTCATTTGTGACGCCTAAATTGGTCTGAAGGGTGGAGCCGTCATCAATCAGTCTCGAAATATGCCTGGCAATGGTATTGGCGGTTTCAAGTTCCGGAAGCGGTTGAATGGTTAAAAGCTCTTCCTCATGTTCAACAATATAATCAACATCATTGACGTGGATAAAGCTTCTGCCCAGGACCCGTGGCATATTAGGATTTGTCTGACAAATCACAATATCTGCGGATTCACAGGCAGCAAGAGTTATATCCACGGAAACCCCCAAACTCATCCATCCGAAATCATCAGGCGGTGACGCCTGTATCAATGCTGCATTGAGCGGCATCATTCTTGATTTGAATAAATGGGGAATCTGTGAAAGGTTGATGGGGGTAATAAATCTTTTGTTGCGGTGTATTTTTGTGGGGGAGGCTGAACCCAGGTAAAAGGACCGGATATTAAACTGTTGAGAATGGGATCGGTTGGCAACCAGTGTCAAGGGGCCGCTTTCAATGCTTAATAACCTGACAATCTCAAGATCCGTAAATCTGGAGCAAGTCTCTGACAGTTCAGAAACCAGATGTTGTGGCTCTCCGCATGAAGAGCCTATAAATACCCTTTGGCCGGGTTGTATGTGTTGTAATGCCTTTTTTGCGCTGGTTAGTTTTTGGACATAACTGTCAGCCCAATAACTTGTTTTCTGCATAACTTGTATCTCCATTATCTGTTAAAAAACATGATAGCATACTAACACGAAAATGATTTTAAGATTATTAAAAGTTTTGATTTTTATGATAAATATTGAATTGGTTAAATGAAATATCCGTGAGATCTGAAATATCAAGTCATAAATTTGATTGTATTTTTAGTGGTTCAAATCTTTATCCTTGCGATTTATGATTGTTTCATGTATTTATCTTTCCGTTATTAGTTTATGAATCATATTCAAAAAATAATGAGGAAAATATGGGTATATATGAACGTAAACAAAGAGAAAAAGAGCAAAGAAAAATAGAAATCATCAATGCTGCCCGAACCGTTTTTTCCAATAAAGGATTCAACTCTGCTACAATGGAAGAGATCGCTTCACAAGCAGAATTGAGTCCGGGAACCCTGTACCTGTATTTTAAAAACAAGGAAGAATTGCATACATCCCTTTCTATTGAGATACTCAAGCATTTGGCTGATGAGATTCAAACGGTTGTAAATAAGAATATTTCAGTGGAAGAGAAGATAGAAAGCTTTTATGATGTATTTATTGATGTATATAATTATGATCCCAATATTTTAATTAATTTATTTCATCTCCAGTCAGGGGAAACTCTTCAAAATCTTTCAGATGAAGTTTTGCAGCAGATTAAAACTTACTCTGCTATGGCTCATGGGGCCATTATTGATGTTGTAAAACAGGGTATTGAACAGGGAGCTTTTATAGATGAGCATCCTGTGGCACTTGCCGATATTATATGGGCATCCTATTCAGGTATAGTTTTATGGGTCGATTCCAAAAGGCTTTTAAATAATCAGAAAGATTTCGTTAAATCGACACTAAAAACTGCATTTAAGATAATCGGCAAAGGATTGAAGAAAAAATAAACCTATTTGCACAGCCTGTGAATTGTTTGAGCATGCCATTTGCCTTTTCCCGAAAAGGTTGGGATCTCTTTATCCTTTAAATAATCAGCAATTATTGCAAATGTTGCCCCTTCTTTTCTCATGGTTCTGATGATTGTGAGAATATCATCCTTGGTATAATGTGTTCCTGATGTATAGCTTGCAGTGGTTTTTGAATTTTTGCCCGGGGAGTGGACAAAAAGATCTTCAGTAAAAATTTTGTTCAGATTGTTAAAAAAAAATGAAATGGCATTGTATTGATGAATTTTGGCCTCAACCAACTGACCGTTTTGTGAGCTTATTTTTTCAAAATGGTCTGTTACGCTATATGCATTATCAACAATTTGCGGTAATATGTTCCGTAAACTTACCAGGAGAGACTCAAGGTTTTCAGAATAATGAGATCGCCTGTCCCGATTTTTTCGACGGTCGTTTTCCGGATAAAAATAACCATCAAGATTCCTTTTCGGATTCGACCGGTCTTTTTTATGAGAGCTTCTAAGATTTTTTAAAAAATCACTCATATCGCCACCTCCCAGGCTGACAGATAAAAAGATAAAGGTTTGAAAAAAAATAATATAAGCAGTTCTTAAAGACCAAAAGCAATCTTCAGAGACTGAATATGATTTAATGTATTATTATACATAATCTGCTTTTTTTATACAAGTCAGGCACATGGCAAAAAATAAGGTTAATTTTCAAGTTCGGTAAGCAGTTGTTTTGCATGGTCTGCATCTTCAAAGTTATCACTCAGTTGAAGTGCCCTTTGTAACGCGATTATTGCAAGTTTGTTCTTTTCTTTCTTATGGTAGGCTAACCCCAGGTGATAGTTTACAACAGGATGATCCGGACTTTTCTTTAAGCTGTCCAGAAATTCATTTATAGCATTTCCATACAAGCCTTTCTTATAATAGATCATTCCAAGTGTATCCATCACGCCGGGGTCTTCGGGAAGTTTTTCCTTTGCAATCCTTGCGAGCCTAAATGCTTCATCAATCCGGTCGGTTTTTCGTACAAGATAGTACGCCAGATTATTTGCTGCCGGAGCAAATTGAGGATTGATTTCAAGTGCTTTTTTATAGTGTCTCGATGCCTTTTCGAATTCTTTATTGCTGTCGTAAATCGTTCCTAAGATCATATGGGGAAATGGCAGGTTTGGGTTTTTATCAATAATCGTCTGATATTGTTGGATGGCTTTATTTTTGTTTTTTTCTGCCAGTGAAAGTTTTGCCAGGGTTTCATATGGTTTTAGATAATCAGGATATATGGATATCGATTTGTTTAATGAGTTTTTTGCTTCTTTAATTTTGTTCTGAGCTAAATAAATTCCCGCCTCAATATTATGAACAACTGCAATTAGCGGTTTTTGATCCATATAAAGCTTGATTTGATTTTTACATAATTTGTGTGCAGTTATAAATTCTTGTTTGACAACATGAATTTTAATGATTTGGACAAACACATCAAGTGATTTATTATTTTTTTTATGAGCAAAATTTAAATATTTGATTGCTTCCTCATAATTTTTTAATGCAGATTTCAGCACACCCATTTGATAATATGCTGTCGGGTTATCTGGTGATATTTCAATCAGTTTTAAGTAGTCTTTTTCAGCCTCGTCTAATCTTTTTAGACCGATTAATGAACTTGCCCGGATGATCCTGGTTCGATAATCATCTGGATTTAATTTCAGGGCGAAAGTCGCTTCTTTTTGTGCCAACTCATAGGACCTTTCGTTCAGATAAATATCTGCAAGCAGCATGCGGGCTTTAAAATAGTTGGGATTTAATTTGATTGCTTTGGCGACAGATGATTTCGCCTGATCATATTTTCCAGTGGCGATAAAGCACACGCCTTTGAAGTAGAGGGGGCGAGGTGCCTTTGGTTCTTCATTTTCAAGTTCATTCAGAAGCCGCAAGGCATCTGTAAATTTTTTTTTGTAAACTAAGATTTCACTTTTCAGCATTCTTGCCGGGTAATATTCGGGCCTTTTTGATAGAATTTCCGATATTATTTGGTCTGATGATTTTATATCCTTGTGTTTATAATGAAATCGGGCAATGGTATTTTTAACAGCCATGTTCTCAGGTTCCAAAGACAATGCTTTGTTATACATTTCCAGGGACTTATCTTTATTATTAATTTTTTCATAAAATGCAGCGGTAATCATATACGGCTTTGATGATGAAGGCGCTTTTTGTGTTGAATTAAGATAAGCCTTTTCAGCCATGTCTAATTTTTTTTGGCTAAAATATAAATTGCCCAATAAAATATGGGCATCATTATTTTCAGGGTTTATTTTAATGGCCTGTCGCAACTGATATTCTGCTTTTTCAATATTTTTTAGTCGAGCATAAAATGCTATCAAAACCATTCTGACCCGCAGGTTTTTATTATCGATTTCTATTGTTTTTAAAAGCAGCTCTTCAGCCATACCAATTCTTTTTTCCATGGCATGTATCTTGGCCATATTTTGAAGCGCGGGGATATTTTTTGAATCAATGTTAAGAACTGTTTCGTAAACGGTAAAAGCTTTTTTTAAAAGCTTTTTTTGCATGAATATCTGGGCTTTAACAAGCAGAGCTTCAATATTTTTCGGGTCTTTTTCAAGAACAAAAATAATTTTTTCCATGGCCGGTTCTATTTTTTTGCCCAAAAATAAAAATTCAGCGAGTTTTAAATTAGCCTCCACATTATTTTTATCTATTTGAATAATTCTATTATAGGCAGTGTAAGCATCCTTTACATTTCCAAGCTTTAACATGCTTCTGGCCAGGAGAAGATAAGCGTCCACATAATTTGGATCTATTTTTAAAGCGTTTTTAAGTTCAATTTGAGCTTTTTTGTATTCTTTATTTTGAAAATAATCCAGGCTTTTATCAAAGAAAGATTCTTTTTTTTCAATATCTGACTTGCATCCTGTTAATATAAGAGTAATAAAGATAATGCAAATAATTCTCAAAGAAAAATTCATTCATCCTCCCCAGAATTCATATTCAAATACTTGTATGTCCATGTATCATGTGCTAATCATTTGTCAAATAGAAAGACAAAGATTTTTAAGGTATAATTTTTAAATATATCTTTATTATTTATCGTTAGTTTGCTCAATATTGATAGCATTATTTTAAATTATGATCATTTCGGCGAAATATTAATTAATAATACATTAATTGTTTTATCAACTCAAGTTAATATTTTTTTTGTAACGATACCAATAGGTTTCCTATACAAACGGATGGATTGTTTTGTCTTTGCCGGTCTAATTAACAGTCAACTGCGATATTGACAAAAAGGGCTTGATATGTCCTGGAAGTTAAATATGAACAAATAATCGGAAGCAGGTAAGATCGCCTTGAAAATTTAAAATTAATATGTTGAAATGTATCTTGCCGAATAAATTACCTTGTGATTTTTTATATTAGCAGGTAATTTTAAAAGATAGAAAAAATCTAAAGCTTATTTGTGGTTTTCAAAAATTTCTGGAGAAATTATGAAAAAGGTCAAAAAGGATTCGCTTTTAAAATGCGGTGTCTGGATCAAAGAACAGCAAGGAAGTATAACAATAGGTTCTTTGGATAAAAATGACGAAAATATTATGACCATCCCGGAAAAATTAAACTCAAAAATCATAAAGTTTGAAAATGATATGATTGAGGCATTGTATGGAGATAAGCAAAAGTAAAATTACTTATCAAATGATTTCCGGGAATAATCCTTACTGTGATATGATAATTTCGTCAAAAGAATAAAGCTTTTTGCAAATTTATCGAATAATTTGATTACTTATATTTTATCCGATATTATTTTTTCTCATAACTATTATTAATTGATGCAAAACGGTATAAATATGAAGTTCTTTCCCATAAAGATCGCCATAATTTGTCTGCTGATAACCCCGGTTTTTTATATTGTTACACTTGAATTATGCGAAAAATATTTAAATAAGAATTATTCTTGTCAAATTGAAAATATACTCATCGGTGATTCAATACATCTGTTGGATGGTTCAGTTCGTTTGGAAGAACAGATTGCAAATAATATACACGATTTTTGTAAAGCGGATTGGCTGATTCAAAAAGCTAAGCTTGATATCAATATTCTTGTCACAACAATTCATAAAAAAATAATTTATCCGATTTTTCTTGATGTCGATTCCTTGGCAAAAGATATTAACAGTGACTTTGATTCGGAAAATATAGCAAAAAATAATTTTGAGATTTTAAATAGCGGTTTGGTTGTTAAAATTGAAACCAATTTAAGTCATGGGTCAAGAATCGGTAATATTGTTTTGGTATTATATTTTGGGGTCTCATTTTTTATTTTTTTTATTTTTTATAAAATCGCCAGTGCTAAATCTATTGTGGAAGGAGAAACAAAAGCACAATTGATAAATGATTTAAAGAGAGAAGAACAAGTTCATAAACAAATGCTTAAAAATTTCCAAAAAGAACGACACGAGTTGTTCGAAAATATCAAAGTACTCAATAAAAAATATCAAAAGGATAAAACAAAAGCGAAAATAAACGAGGAAGAAATGTTTGAGGAAATAATTTCCTTAGAAGAAAAATTAAATTCATTTATTGAGCTTAAGCAAAAAAAGGAAATGGAAATTTCTGAACTTAAATCTAAGATTCAAAAGCATGGTAAAAAGAAAAACTTTAAACTCAGACATAATGAACTTGAGTTTATTGAAAAACGATTTTCTGCCCTTTATAAAAATATAAAAATGAATAGAAAAGCATTGTCAGGATTTTTGAACCTTAGTGATGAACTGCAGATAAAAGCAGAGGAGATCATACACTTGCTGGACCGTAATCCAGATAAAATTATTATAAAGAGAAAGGTTTTTTCCGGTAAAAAACATAGAACCGCCTGCTTTGAAGTTTTATTTTCCTATAATGGGAGATTGTATTTTAAAAAAAATGAAAATAATATCACTGAAGTTTTAGTTGTTGGAACCAAGAAGACTCAAACAAAAGATATTGAGTTTATTCATAAATTATAAAGAATACAATATGTATAAGTCATTCTATAATTTAAACACAAAACCATTTCAGATAAGCTCTGACCCTGCTTTTATGTGGTTTGGAGAAAAGCACAGAGAAGCCTTGGCTACTCTCAAATATGGTATTCTGGACAATAAGGGATTCCTTTTGTTGACAGGTGATGTTGGAACCGGAAAGACGACGTTGATCAATGCGCTCATTCAAAGCCTGGGTGATGATGTTATTTGTGCGGCTGTTCCGGACCCGGGTCTTGAAAAATTGGAATTTTTCAATTATATTGCTGCCGCATTTGGAATCAATCGGGAATTTTCCACAAAAGGTGTTTTTCTCGCACATTTTAAAAATTTTTTAATCAAGGCCAGTGACGACAACAAAAAAGTACTGCTCATCATTGATGAAGCTCAGCTTTTAACACAAGAAATGCTTGAAGAGATTCGTCTATTATCAAATATCGAAAAAACAGATGCCAAGCTTATTAATATTTTTTTTATAGGTCAGAATGAATTTAACGAAATTCTCAACAGAGAACAAAACAGAGCGGTAAGGCAAAGATTAACCTTAAATTACAATATTGATCCACTAACTTCGGACGAGACAGGTGAATATATAAAACATCGATTAAGTGTTGCAGGGGGTACTGCTCCTATTTTCGATGTACTCGCAATACAGGAGGTTTTTATGTATTCCGGTGGGTTTCCGAGAAGAATTAATGTGATTTGTGATCATTGCCTTTTATCCGGATACGTCAAAGAACAAAAAATAATAAATGAAGCCATTGTAAAAGAATGTGCAAGAGAACTCAAAATCCCGGCACATATCAAAAATCGGGATCTGAATGGTTTTGCAAGCCAAAATAAAAGGAAGCTGCCTGTTGCAACGCACAAGGCATATACATCTCAACTGAGGAAGATTGGAATCAAGAGAAGAAAAAGAGTCTTTCGGTCTTTTTTGAGTGGAATCGTTGGTCTTTTATTGATTTTTCTTGTCGGGTTTTACCTGCTTCCAAAGTATTGCAGTGATTCCATGGAAAATATAAACAAAAGTGTGCTGACTTTAAAAGATAAGATTTTTAGAATTGATTCGGAATCATATCCTGCCTTTACAGATCAGCTGGCTGAAAACAAAGGAGAAATAAAAAAAAATCAGGTCATAAGACATATGATTCAACCACAGAATGCGCTTGAATTAAAAACAATTACCAGAGAAAATAGCCTTGAAAACCGCCAGCATACGAAAGAAATTAATAATAGTTTATATGTTCGGGGAAATAAATATCCTGAATCTTCAGACAATTCCATAGATAGTGATGTTAATAAAAAAACTTTTCCATTGCCCAATGAAAAAATAGTTATCAGGTTTAAGCATAATACCAATGATTTTACAGAAGAAGGTTTTAAGCAACTGGTCAAATTTTCAGATGCCTTGTTCTTATATCCTGAGACTAAAATTTTAATTTCAGGATATACGGATTCAGAAGGATATCAAAGTTATAATCAGAAACTTTCCGAGTTCAGAGCCAATATTATCAGGAGTTTTTTTCTTGGCAGAGGAATTAAATTAGAGCAGATACAGATCAGGGGTTTAGGAAGTCAAAATCCTATTGAAAGTAACGATACCGCACAAGGGAGAATAATGAACAGGCGCGTTGAAATTGAAATTATTAAAGAAAAATAATTTTTATTGCGCTATACATGTGAATAATGTTTGCTTTAGATAATATGGGTTGTGAGACAATCAAATTATATTTGACTTGATTCAATGTGCAGAGCAAATATAATTATCCTTTTCAAAGGCTTTTCAATAGAAAAATATCATGATATAAAATTAAAAAAAATAATGAACATGTAAGGAATATTCTATGCGTAATTTTTTTTTGGTTTTATTCAGTATGTGTACGCTTTTATACCATTGCACAGCATCAGCTAACAGCAATAGAATTGATAACCAAAAATCTATTCAAACGGTTCAATATGAAGTGATTGATTTAGCTGCGGATACATTTTCTGACAATAGCCTTCTTTATGTTTCAGGAAAAATAAGAAATACTTCATTTTATCCTATTCAAGGATATATTATTGTAAGGTTTCAAGATGTCGACAATATTGATATGGGATTTGTAGAAACTTCGGTAAATAAAAATTTACCTATAAATCATTACCGCACGGGAGCCTTTGAGATTGCTGTAAATATTGAAAAGGAAACTAAGATAAAAAATGTATCTGTCGAATTTATAAATATAAACAAGTGATAATGAGAAAACAGCTAAACTTAAAAATATAAATTAACCCTAAGATTGCAAGTCCTGATGTTCCATTTTGAAGAAATTGTATAAAAAATTTTGACTTATTGGTTTAATAAAACTCCCGCACTTTTATATGAAAGTCTTAAGAAATTCATACAGAGACTTTAAATCTTTGTTGTGGGCAAGCATGGATGAAAGACCAAGTCTGCCCGTGGCAGTTATATGAAAGAACTTCTAACCTGTTGTAATCAAATCTCTTTCAGTTCTTGTTGTGGCAGATCAGTTTGCCATGGTCGTTATTGTGAACTCAAATGAGACCAGAATAAAAGACGCAAATCAAAAGAAAAAATGACATGCAGTCAAATGACTTGGATCTTTTTCGTTTTTCAGCAGTTCAGGCTCCTTGTCACGACAGATATTTTGAACATATTCACATCGCGTATTAAACCGGCATCCGGCAGGAGGGTTCTCCACGGAAGGCACCTCTCCTTTTAAGATTATACGATTCCGGTTCGATTCTGGATCAGGCATGGGAATGGAAGACAACAATGCATTGGTGTAAGGATGCCGGCCATTCTCATATATTTCGTTCGCATCTGCCATCTCAACAATTTTCCCCAGATACATGACCGCAATCCTGTCGGAGACATGTTTTACAACAGACAAATCATGGGAAATAAAAACATAGGTCAGCCCCATTGTCTGCTGGAGTTTAAGTAAAAGGTTCAGGATTTTGGATTGAACGGAAACATCCAAAGCAGACACTGGTTCATCACAAATAATGATTTCCGGTTCAAGACTGATTGCTCTGGCTATACCAATTCTCTGGCGCTGGCCGCCTGAAAACTCATGGGGGAATTTAGACAGGGTATCAGGCAACAGACCTACCGTTTCAATCAATCTGTTGATTTCCGTCTCTAAGTTCTCTCTTTTTTTGCCATGGATAATATATTTTTCTTCTAAAATTTCTTTGACGGTCTGTCTGGGATCCAATGATTCAAAAGGATCCTGAAAAATCGTCTGTAAGTTTAAAGCAAGTTTTTTTCTCTGCTGCGAATTGAGTTTGAAAACACTCTGACCATTTATAACAACTTCTCCGTCAGATGGTTCATAAATACCCATAATGCATCTTCCCAAAGTCGTTTTACCGCATCCTGATTCGCCCACAATACCCAGAGTTTCTCCTTTGTTTACAGCAAAAGAGACGCCATCCAGTGCATAAACCCAACCGGTACGCCTTAAAAACACACCGCCGCTCACAGGAAAATATTTTTTAAGATTTTTTACTTCGAGAATCGTCATGTTGGTTTTCTTAAAACAAAAAAGGGAGGACTCTTCTGAAAAAGGCCTGTATAGAGTTTATAAAGATTAAACCGGTTGTCAAAAAAAAGACGCAAAAAAAGGGTTTTTCTTCTGAAGAAAAACCCTTTTAAAATCTTATTGAACGACCACATGAACTGCAGCCGGGCCTTTTTGTCCTTCTTCCACATCAAAAGTTACTTTATCGCCCTCATTCAGCGATTTAAAACCTGTTCCTTCGATACCGGAATGATGAACAAATACATCCGGTCCATTTTCCTGCTCAATAAAACCGTATCCTTTAGAATCATTAAACCATTTTACTATCCCATTTGCCATTATGACTTTCTCCTTACTTAAAATGAATAAAATTGTAGTTTCAAACTTCAGGTCTTGCCATTCTAACAGATGGGTTTTCCCTTTAGAACGAAACTTGCGAGGCCTTTCTCCAAGAGGCTTTTTTTTTGTCATATTCACTTTGAGTTAAAAAATCAAGGATTATTTTAAATAGAATTGTTTTTTTATATGTTCATATATCAGCTAAATGGCAGGCTGCCGTGTGATTCTTATCCATCCTTCGTTCCCGGGGTATCATTTTTCTACAGATATCCGCAGCTAACGGACAGCGGGGTGCAAATCTGCAACCTTCCGGCAAATTTAATACTGACTGCACATTTCCCTTTATTGTCGGAAGGATGGTTTTGGCTTTCCGAGAAAGAGACGGAATTGATGTTAACAATCCTTTTGTATAAGGGTGTACGGGACGTTTAAAAAGTGTTGTAACCGTTGCTTTTTCTGCAATTCTTCCAGCATACATTACAACAACATCATCACAATTTTCCGCAATCACACCTAAATCATGGGTAATCAATATCACAGACATTCCTGATTTTTTTTGAAATTCTTTAATTAAATCAAGAATCTGGGCCTGAACAGTGACATCAAGAGCAGTTGTAGGTTCATCCGCAATAAGAATTTGAGGTTCACAGGCCAATGCCATGGCAATCATTACCCGCTGGCGCATTCCCCCGGAAAGCTGGTGGGGATATTTTTTCATCACCTTGTCAGGATCAGGAATGCCGACTTTTTCCAGCATGGTAACGGCAGCCGTTGTCATTTCGTAAGAGGAGAATTCAGAAAAATGAAGTTTATAAATCTCAATAATCTGTTTGCCGATTCCATGAACCGGATTAAGGGCTGTCATGGGTTCTTGAAAAATCATGGCAATTTTTTTACCCCTTATATGATGCATATCATTTATCGAAAGATTAAAAATATCTACTCCGTTAAACATTGCCTTGCCTTGAACAATTCTTGAAACAGGTTTTGGCAACAGCCTCATGATACTTAGCGCAGTAACGCTTTTACCACATCCTGATTCCCCGGCAATGCCGAGAATTCTCCCTTTTTTGAGTTTAAAATCAACTTGATCAACTGCCCGGGCGATTCCCTGTTCGGTATGAAACTCTACTCTAAGATTCCTGACATCCAATATTATTTGGTCAGTCACTTCCTTCTCAGTCTTTTTTGGTTCAGTCTCTTTTTTGTCAGGCACTTTGTGTCTTTACTCCTTCTTGAATTGTTCGTCCAGGATAACAACCGGTTCAAATTGTATGTCGTTTTTCATGGCTTTCAGGGTTTGATCTTTTTTATCGGTATTCATCCAGAAAAGTCCCCCTGTTGTAACTGAAAAAGGATCAAAAAGACTGTCGGATCGCTTGGTTCCATGAAATTCAGGCAGTTCAAGCCATCTCCAATACGCCTGTCTTACATAGGGAACCATAAAAGTGGGCACAAAGGCCCCGATTTCATGAATGACCTTCTGTATGTTTAATGAAAGAGTTATTCTTTCTTCTTGGTTCAAGGTTGCCCGGTATTTATCAATCAGCTCATCCAGTAAAGGATCATCCGTATTGGTGATATTGTTTGTCTGTGGTTTATGGGCATTGTCGGAATGCCACCCCTGCCAGTAAGCGGGTCTGATATTTGTACTCCATCCCATCCATGCGACGTCATGTTTTTTTTCTAAAAATTTTTTAAACATGGCCGTGGAATCAAGTCTTTCCAGCAAAAGTTCAATTCCTGCCTTCAATGCATCTTCTTTAAGCACCACAAGCCTTGGAGTATAGTCCTCATGATCATACGTAACCTTGACGGAAAACCTTGTTTCACCCTTTTGCCAGATACCATCATTTCCTCTTTGCCATCCTGTAAATCGCATTAATGTTTCCACTTTTGCAATATCATATTGTCTTGGTTTTATGTCGTCATCGGTATATTCCCCGTAACCGGCAAATGCCTGGGAAAGCCTGAAATAATCACCTCTTAATACGTTGTTGATAACTTTTTCAATGTTCATTGCATGTGCAAATGCATGACACAGCCTACGGTCTTTGAATATCTCCTTATCCTGGTTCAACCACATCCCCATGGCAGATCTCTCATGGTCATTAAAAAACCAGATCTTATGGATATATCCTTTTTGAAACAAGGAAATGTTTGATTTTTCGTGCCAGTATTTGGGAATCGTCAAACCAAATGTATCAAGTTTGCCTTTTTTAAAATACTGCCATTGAAGGTTGGAATCCCGGATCACGTCAAACACAACATAATCAACATTAAATCGGTTTTTAAAATATTTCTTATCCTTGGCCCACCAGTCTTTTTTCCTTTTAAATTTAATAAATTTTCCTTTTTTAAATTCGCTGATCTGATAGGCACCGGTATTGGGAACAATCGCCCAATTATAGCGTTGAACAAATGTGTCATTAAGGTTTACAAAATAGTGTTCCGGTGTGGGGGCAATCCCTAATTTCAAGTAAAGCTCAGGCACGGCTTTAGTGCTTTTTACACCAATAGTATATTCATCATAAATTATTACAGCTTCTATCTCTTTTGTGTAATAATCATTATACCAGGGTGCAATAATATGCTCAGAACGCATAAATTCAAGGGTATAAGCATAATCCCAGGCAGTAACAGGCTTGCCGTCAGACCACCTGGCATCTTTGTCCAGCTTGAAGTACATGGTTTTTTTATCCTCCCCAAAGGCCCAGTGGGTAGCCAACTCCGGAAGGATACGGCCTGTATTGGGATGGATACTGATCAAAAATAACTGATTATCCAGGATCGCACTTCGAAACGAGCCGTTTGAATCCGGCCCTACCACCCGGAAGGTCATGGGGAAACTGGTGATGGCGGTATGAAATATTCCGCCTTTTTGTGCCTTATTAGACGAAAAAACCGGATCTGAATCATTGGTCAGCCAGTGAATCGTATTCGGTAAAACCGCATAAGTATTTTTTTCCCTGAAAGTGATCTTATTTTCTAATCCTGGAGGGTCTAATACGGGCGGGTCTTGGCTTTCATTTTTTTTTATATCATTATTATTCCGGCAACCCGTCAGGAAGCAAAACACCATCAGCACGATACCCATAATCAGCTTAAATTTCATTGTTTCTCCGGTATTCCAAGTTGAAAGTTCAGATCTTTTTTTGCTTGTTTGATAGGGGATCATATCAAATTAAAGCATTGACAATCAATGTTTCTTTTTTGTTCAATCTTCAGTTTAAATAAGAGAACCAACCGGTCGGTAATCTCTGAGTACAAGTAAATCTTGACCATGGAAATTTTATCATATAGCATGGGCATAAATCGCCATGATGATTATATTTAAAGGACATGGATAATTTTGTGAGGATAAAATAATTTAATATGGATATGGCATCTTTTACTGGTATTGTTTCCGGCCTTTCGTTAATCATCAGTGCCATCTATATAGGCGGGGACCTTCACAATTTTGTAAATATCCAGGGATTGATGATTGTCTTTGGGGGAACCATTGCCACCACATTGATCACTTTTCAATTCAAGGATGTGATGGCTGCCTTTAAGGCTGCTTATTTTGTTTTTTCCAAAGACAAGGAAGATCCCAATGAAGCTGTTGAAACAATGATAAAGCTCAGTCATATCAGCAGGCGCCAGGGGCTTCTTGAACTTGGTAAAGTTAAAACCGACTCTCTTTTTTTAAAAAAGGCCTGTGGGCTTCTGGCAGACGGCTCCTCCGAGGAAGTGATCCGGGCGGCACTGACCACTGAAATTAAATCCCTTCAATTGCGGCATTTCATTGTTCAAGACGTGTTTAAAAAAATGGGGCTATATGCCCCGGCCTTTGGCATGCTGGGAACATTAATCGGTCTTGTACAAATGCTAAGCCGTCTCCAGGACCCCTCAAAAATAGGTCCGGCAATGGCTGTGGCTTTGCTGACGACGTTTTACGGTTCTTTATTGTCCACTTTGTTTTTCCTTCCCATTGCAGGAAAACTGCGATCAAGAACCGTGATTGAAATCATTAATCTTGAAATCAAACTGGAAGGCTCTATTTCAATTATTAAAAACAACAATCCGGTTATTATTTATGAAAAACTTTCCAGTTTTATCTCTTCAAGATTACGAAAACCCATAAAGAAAGCAAATTTAAAACAAAAGAATGAGACATGACACATATGACAGCATATTTCCTGCCGATGATGATGATGCAACATGGCTTGTGACCTATGCCGATCTTGTGACCATCCTTCTGGTCTTTTTTGTCCTGCTGTATACCCTTTCATTTTTTGAAAAGGAACAATACAGAAAGGCTGTTGAAACAATCAAAGTACAGGTGGAAGAAAATGAGAACCTGATCGGTTTGATGGAATTGATGGAAATACCGGAAACCGCTGATACACAAATCACTATTGAGGATATTACAGGTCTCCATTCAAGGGAAAAATCATTATTCAACAACATTACTAAATTTGTACAATCCAGCGAACAAAAACAAAACATTTCATCCAGAATTCTGGATGGTAAAATTATTGTGACCATTAAAGGAAAAGCATTGTTCAATTCTGGATCAGCCTCTTTGAACAATGCTTCTATTCTTATTTTTGATGAAATCGTTCAAATTCTTTATGATTATCCTGAATATAACATTAACATCAAGGGTCATACGGACAACATCCCAATTTCCACACCCATTTTTCCTTCTAACTGGGAACTGTCTGCTATTCGGGCCACCACTGTCTTACAATATCTTGTATTGCAAGGAATCCGCCCCCAGCGGCTGACTGCCACTGGATATGGAGACGTCATGCCTTTGGTGCCAAACACTTCTGAAGAGAACAGAGCGCAAAACAGGAGGGTCGAATTTGTTCTGGAAAAAAAAGAACCCAGAAGCTGACGTCATCATTCATGAGTCAGAAGACCAGAGACAATCCTATAGATACAATTTCAAACAGGGTCAAGGGTTTCAAATTACGTTCAAAGAAAAAAAAGTGTGGGTTCTTAATATAAGTGCAGGTGGAATAGCATTTAATAATAATGGTTTTAAGCTGTTTGACTTTGATTTTATTACCTTCACGCTTGATATCCCAAACTTTAAGGGTAATTCGACTTTCTATTCAGGATTGCGGGTATTAAGAATTGACAATAAAAAAATCTGTCACTGTATTTTTGAACACTGCTCACTGGAACAGCATGAACTGATCCACAAATACGTTCTTGAGATGCAAAAAAATGATCTTGCACATTGATATGGATGCATTTTTTGCAGCGGTTGAGCAAAGAGATAACCCGGCTCTTAAAAACAAACCTGTCATTGTGTCCGGCAAATCGAAAAGAAGCGTTGTGTCAACGGCCAGTTATGAAGCGCGAAAATTTGGTATCCGATCCGCCATGCCGGTATTCCAGGCTATGCAAAAATGTGATCACCTGATTATAATTCCGGCAAATATAAAAAAATATCAGGCTGATTCCAAAAAAATTATGGAAATTCTTTCTGGCTTTTCCCCTTTGGTGGAACCGGTTTCCATTGATGAAGCATATGTTGATATTACCGGTTGTGAAAGGCTGTTCGGCTCGCCACAGGAGATTGCTTGTGCCATAAAAAAAAGCATCTATACACAGCTGTTCTTGACCAGCTCCGTGGGAATTGCTCCCATTAAATTTTTGGCTAAAATAGCATCTGACATGAACAAACCCGATGGATTGACAATAATTACAAAAGACCAGGTAAAAGATTTTATTTGTACTCTGCCCATTCAAAAAGTTCAGGGGATTGGAAAAAGCACGATGAAACAGATGGACTATTTACAGATCAAAAACCTTGGGGACATAAAAAAATATGATCTTGACATATTGACCCGAAAATTCGGAAAAATGGGTCCCCGACTTTTAGCACTTGCAAACGGCATTGATCCGTCAAAGGTTGAAACAGATCGCACCAGAAAGTCTATCTCAAGCGAAATCACTCTTTCGAAAGATATTTTTGATTTTGAAGCTGTAAAACATGAGATATTGGACCGATGCCAGACTGTTGGCAAGGACTTAAGACAAAAGAAACTGGTATGTGAAAATGTATTTATTAAACTGAAATTTTCCGACTTTTCCCAGATCACCAGGAGCAGGAAGCTTGATACATTGATTTGTTCTTCATCAGCCATTTTTAAAGAAGCACTTGACCTGTATAAAAAAATCCGGTTAAAAAAGAAAATAAGACTTATCGGTGTTGGTGTTACAGGACTCAAAGACAAAGATACCCCGGTTCAGATGCTGTTGATAAAAACTCAGGACAGGCAAAAAATACAATGGGAATCGGTAGATAAGGCAGTAGATTCAATATCAAAAAAATTTGGCAATCATATTGTTAAAAAAGCATCTTTAAACCAATTATGCCAATCAAGCCACAGGAGAAAAAATCACATGAAAAATAAAATCCAGGTAAAGGTGAATATCAAAGGCAGAGTGCAAGGTGTTTATTACCGGGCTGAAACAAAAAACACCGCTGACCGGTTTGGCGTCAAAGGATATGTTAAAAACCTTTCCAATGGATCCGTAGAAGCCGTGTTTGAAGGAGATCAAAAAATAGTCACTCAGATGATCGAATGGTGCCATCAAGGGCCTTCAGCAGCAAATGTTGAACATGTCCAGGTTGAAAAGACAAATAACTTGTCGAAGTTTGAAAATTTTGACATTCGATATTAACAAATAAAAACAACACACATTTGACAAATCCGGCAATGTTTGAAATAAAACTACAATTTAAATCATAGCCGGAATATTAAGGGAACAACTTTTGACCGGGATAAGTGAAATTCTTGTTTTAGTACTGCTGATTACCTGCATCTTGATTCTGCCAAGACTGCTGAAGGGTGAACCTGCAAGAAAAGTGGCTTCTTCAAAAAAAATAACAAAGCTTGGGGCTAAAACACGGTTCTCAATTATCCTCACCATTATCTACCCTGTGGTTATGGCCCTTTATCTAAAACCATGGAATGACAATTTTATTGTCTATATTTCCTATGGAATTCTTCCTGTCTTTCTTTGCTGGTCAATTGTCTGGGTTTTATCCGGAAAGAAAAGATAAGTTTCATCCTTTTTTTAAAAAAAAGATTGAGGGTCTGTGCTATTTTAGTCCGGTGTAGAAACCTTGGCCCTATGACCTGATCATCCTCAGGGCCAGGATGTTTGCTTTTCATGCGCTTCCTCTGATTCAGGACTTGAATTTCCTTGCACAAACTGAATTGTAATGCTATTTTTGTCAACTTTGTTAAACGGGTCGTTTTTGAATTTAAAATGAGACTGGGATAAAAAATTTGACTGATTTATGGACTGATTTTTTTAAAAAAAAAAAGATTTGTTGGTTTTTTGTGTGCGCGGCTTTATGCTTTACCGGCTGCGGTGAACCGGAAAAAAAAGCAGCCCCGGAATTTTTAATCAAAACACCATCAATGACACTTACGATTGGAGATTTTTCAGAAGAACTTGATCTTAAAAGAGCAGCTTATCCATACAATATTAATAATAACCCTGCAGAATATAATGAGATGGTGATTCATCTTGTAAAAATGCTTTCTCAGGAGATTGTTCTTCTCAGTGCTGCTGCCGATAAAGAAGTGACTGTTACAGACCAGGAGGTTCAGTCTGCCGAAGCTGAATTTAAAAAAGATTATCCCGGTGACAGTTTTGAGCAGCTTTTGTTAAAAAATGCTGTATCTTATTTGTTTTGGAAAAAAAGATTTAAAAAAAATATGATTATGGATAAACTCATTGATCAGGATCTTAAACAAAAAATTAAAATTACATCCCAAGATATTGTGGAGTTTTATCAAAAGCATAATATTGTCGACATCCAGAACAGTGATGAAAATGCATTGGTTTCAAATCAGATTGAGGATGAAAAAGAACTGGTATCCCTTCTTCGCATGCAAAAGACCCAAGACCATTACGATGAATGGATACAAGCGCTTGAAAAAGACTATCCGGTTAAAATCGATGAGGACAAACTGAAAACTTTGTTAATTGATATTGAAAAAAGCGAGGAAAAGAAAAATGAAAAAGATAATCAATAGGTTTGTTTTTTCTTTGGCTATAATAAGTTTTAGTTTTTGTGGATCTGTATCAGCAGATGTTGTCGACAGGATTGTTGCCATTGTGAATAATGATATTGTCACCTTGGTACAGCTGAATAAAGAGTCTTTGCCATATATAAAAAATATTGAATCTTCCGGGTATTCGGATGAAAAGAAACAAGAGATGATGCAAGATGTCACTAAAAAGATTCTTGACAGGTTGGTTGACAGCTCATTAACCCAGCAGGAAGCCAAAAAATATCAAATCATGGTATCTGATGATGAGATTGATAATGCAGTGGAAAATTTAAAAAAAGAAAAAGCACTGACCCTGGAAGAATTAGAAAACGCTTTGGGTCAGGAGGGGTTAACTTTAACTGAATATCGTGAAACCATTAAAAAGCAGATATTGCAAGCCAGGTTAATAAACTATGCTGTAAAATCAAAGGTTGTGATAACTGAATCTGATATAAAGAAACGATATGAAATTGATGCGGACAAATATTCAGGCAAAAAAAAATATCATTTGAGAAATATCCTTATGGATAATGAGGATGAAATTAAAAAAATTAAAAAACAATTGGATGAAAATAAAGAATTTGTCCCCCTTGCAAAACAATACTCATTTGCACCTAATGCATCCGATGGCGGGGATCTTGGAATATTTGACATCCATAATTTTTCTGAAACGATCAAAGAGAGCATATCCAGGTTGACTAAAGGGGAGCATACAGATGTTATTTCAACCGCCCAGGGATTCCAAATTTTTTATATCCAAGACATTGTTTTGGAGGGTCGCAAAACATATGAACAAGCCCATGATGAGATTCGCGGAATCCTATACCGTGAACAGGTTGAGGAACAATTCAAGACCTGGCTCGAATCCTTAAAAAAAAAGGCTCACATAAAAATTATGCTTTGATCAAAAGTTTGTAGTGTTAAACGGGGAAGACCATGTACAATGAACAGATAAAAATTTTGACAGCCAGTTTAAAAAGACTGTTACGGCGTGGGGCAACCAAACAGTTGCTGAATATTTTAAAAAAAACCCACATGGCTGATCTTTCCACTGCCTTTAAAGAATTGTCTGCAGATAACCGGGAAAGGCTGTTCAGGCTGATGAATGATCCGGAACAGATAGGTCTTCTTTTCTCCATGCTGGATGAAAATATTTTTTTGGAATTTGTAAAAAATGTAGAACTCAGCAAGCTTGTGGATATATTTGATCACATGCCGTCTGATGATGCGGCATCCCTTTTGAACCTTCTGGATGAAGAGCTTTCCGATCAAATTCTTTCAAAAATGCAGAAAGAAGAATCAGACAATGTCGAGCAGTTGATGAGCTATGGTGAAGATACTGCCGGCAGCCTTATGGTTACCGATTTTATCGCATTGGAAGAGGATATGGGGGCAAAACAGGTGATTGAAGCATTACAGAACAAGTATCTGGATGTTGAAATGCCCTTTTATATCTATGTGGTGGATGAATATGGAAAACTTGTCGGGGTCAGTTCTTTACGACAATTGGTTGTTGTACACCCTCAACTGCCTTTAAAAGAATTCATGGCAAAAGATCTGGTTTCAGTAAAACCCTATACGGACAGGGAGGAAGTTGCCCGCCTGGTGTCACGGTATGATTATCTGGCGGTTCCTGTTGTGGATAATGATAATCGGATCGTTGGAATTGTAACGGTTGATGATGTTATTGATATCCTCCATGAAGCCGCAGACGAAGACATCTTGAAAATGGCCGGTGTGGGTGAGGAATATATTGAAACCCAGACTGTTTTCAGGGGAACACGAATTCGTCTGCCCTGGTTGTTTGCAAGTTTTTTGGGTGGAGTTGCCGCATTTTTCATTATCGGAGGATTTGAGGAAAATCTTGTAAAATTCACAAGTTTGGCCGCTTTTATTCCTGTTATTATGGGAATGGGTGGAAATATCGGTACTCAGAGTTCCACAATCGTGGTAAGGGGTATTGCCACCGGAAGAATCAACCTCCAGGATTTTTTCAAAGTTGTTTCAAAAGAACTGGCTGTTGGTGTGATTCTCGGAGTCATATACGGGGTTTTCATAGGGGTTATCGCCAAATTAACCTTTGCATCAGAGCCGTTTTCTTTGCCCCTGGCATTTTCCGTAGGGCTTGCCATAATATCTTCCATGTCAATTGCAGCACTTGTGGGCTCAATGGTTCCGCTTATTTTTGAGAGACTCAATATTGACCCTGCTGTTGCAACCGGACCCTTTGTCACAACTTCCATTGATATTGTCAGTGTGTATTGCTATTTCACGATAGCCGGTCATCTTCTGAATCTTTAGGGCTGTCATCTATGCCGGGTTTCAGTACAGATGCCATATTGCTCAGGAAAATTGAATATGGCGACCATGATTTCATCATCAGTTTCCTGACCCAATCCAAAGGAAAAATATCGGTTATTGCCAAAAATGCGAAAAAGAGTATTAGACGTTTTTCAGGCGCATTGGATCTTTTTTCAGTTAATCATATTCACTGCACCTTTCCTAAAAAAAAAAAAGATGCCCTGATCATATTGTCTCAGACTGATCTTGAGAATCCATTTGCAAATATCCGGTATGATGTATTTAAAACAGCCTATGCAAGTTTCTGGGTTGAATTGATTCAGTCATGGCTGGAGGAGGGCAAAGTTCAAAGAAATTTATATGACTTGCTGCTTTTTTCCCTTGATGCGTTAAATACCGGAAGCTTGTCAGGAGAAGTTGCAAGCCTTCTTTTCCAGATCAGATTTATGAGCATATCCGGGTTTTCTCCCAATATTGAGATTTGTGCTGTGTGTAAAACACCGGTTGATTGGATGGAACAAAAAAATGTTCGGTTTGATTTTCAGGAGGGTCGAATTATTTGTCAAAATTGTGTTAAAAAAAGATCAAAATATGGTATGACGGTTTCAAAAGGCACCTTAAAACAGCTTTTTTGGATAAACAACAATGATATTAACAGGGCTGACAGAATAAAGTTTTCAAGCTTTGCCATAAAAGAGGGTGAAATGCTTTTGGAAGCCTTTATTTCCTTTCATATTGGAAGGGAATTTAAAAGTTTACAATTTCTCAGGCGGTTAAGACAGGACAATGAATTTTAAAAAAATACTTGAGCATCAAAAAATACATGCATCTGTACCCTGCAGGGTGGATTTGGGTGGTACGCTGGATATCAGTACCTTTTATCTGCCAATGATTCACAGATTGCCGTCAACCTTTAATATAGCTCTTGATCTCAGAACCGCTGTTTGTCTTTCCCCATGGCAAAAAGGATATGTCAAGGTCTCATCCAGGGGGTTTGAAGCTGCGGTTTTTAAAAAAGATGAAGCACCTTTCAATCATCCTATGGGGCTTATGTTTGCCGTGGCAAAGTATTTTGACGCCCATGGGGTTCATATCCATATTGAATCGGCTTCACCTCCCAAAAGTGCCCTGGGAGGATCATCTGCTGCTGCAGTGGCAATTATAGCTGCATTTTTTAAAGCACTTGCCAACCCCATTGACCCAAAACAGATCGCCTGGCTTGCCCATTATACGGAAGCCAGTGTGGCCGGGGTTCCATGTGGAATGCAGGACCAGCTTGCAGCGGCCTTTGGAGGGGTAAATCAATGGATCTGGAAAATGGGAAAGGGTTCACCTGAATTTGAACAAAATCCTGTCCTTGAAACCAACCAAGATATTGAACAATTTAATTTGAATATACTCATTGCTTATTGCGGAATTCCCCATGTGTCAAAAGATATTAATCAACAATGGGTTAAATCTTTTGTTCGCGGTGAAACAAGATTGATTTTTGAAAAAATTGCAGATTTGACAAAAAATTTTTCAAAGGCTGTAAAGAACAAAAATTTCAAGGCAGCAGCCGAGTTTATGAATCAAGAGACAAAACTAAGACTTGAAATGACACCTGATGTGCTTGACAATACCGGGAAAAAATTGTTTGAAAAAGCTGTAAATTGTGACTGTGGTGCAAGGTTTACTGGTGCTGGCGGCGGCGGGTGCCTTTGGGCTGTCGGCGAAGCTTGGGATATAAAAAATTTAAGATCTGTCTGGCAGAAAATCCTTGAACCGGTTGAGGCTGCAAAAATTCTTGACACAAAAATTGAAACCAAAGGTATTATCATACATAAACCATAAATTTTTATAAAAAAAGTGGAGTAAAATGAATTTTCAAGATGTAATTTTAAACCTGAATAATTTCTGGGCTCAGCGGGGTTGTGTTCTCATACAATCCTATGACATGGAAGTGGGAGCGGGAACCTTTCATCCCACAACTTTGTTAAAGGCTCTGGGACCGGAACCCTGGAAAGTGGCCTATGTACAGCCGTCAAGACGTCCTACAGACGGGCGCTATGGAGAGAACCCGAACCGGCTTCAGCATTATTACCAATACCAGGTTATATTAAAACCTTCTCCTCCTGATGTTCAGCAATTATACCTGGAATCCATGAAAGTTCTGGGTGTTGATCCTCTTGAACATGATATCCGTTTTGTTGAAGATGACTGGGAATCACCTACTCTTGGAGCTTCAGGCCTTGGATGGGAAGTCTGGCTGGATGGCATGGAAGTCACCCAGTTTACCTATTTTCAGATGACAGGAAGCGTGGAAGTCAAACCCGTGTCTGTTGAACTGACCTATGGCCTTGAGCGAATCTGCATGTACCTGCAGGGTGTGGACAATGTATTTGATCTCAAATGGAACAATGACATCACCTACAGGGATGTATATCACCGGCAGGAAGTCGAACAATCCACCTATAACTTTGAAATTGCGGATGTGGATCTTTTGTTTGATCTGTTTAAAAAATATGAGGCCGAAGCTCATAAGATCATCAAACATGGACTGGTTGTGCCTGCCTATGAATATTGCCTGAAATGTTCCCATACTTTTAATCTCCTGGATGCACGGGGGGCCATAAGTGTGACGGAAAGAACCGGGTACATTAAACGGATCAGGGATATTGCACGGGCTTGCTCCAAAGCATATATCATACAAAGAGAAGAAATGGGACATCCGCTATTGAACAGGGGAGGGGAAAATTAAAATGAATACACTTTTAATTGAAATTGGCAGTGAAGAGATCCCGGCCGGTTATATTATCCCTGCATTGGATGCCTTTAAGGAAAACATCCTTTCAGCTTTGGATAAATCAAGAATTGATCATGGTATTGCCCATACCCTGGGAACCCCAAGGCGTCTTGCATTAATAATTGAAGATCTGGCAGATATGCAGACTGCACGCACATCAACCATTACAGGTCCCCCCGAAAGAGTCGGGTTTGATGAAAACGGCAATCCAACTCTTGCTGCTGAAAAATTTGCATCCAAAGCCAGGGTGGCAGTGGATCAAATCAAAGTGGAAGAAACCCCAAAAGGAAGATACCTGACCGCAGTTATAGAAGAAAAATGCGAATCTTCGGTCTCTATCCTGGAATCTATACTTGAACATGAAATTTTATCCATTCCTTTTCCAAAACGCATGAAATGGGGAGACCTTTCCATCAGTTTTGCCCGGCCCATAATTTCACTGGTCGGACTTTTGGGGGATAAGATTCTTGATTTTAAAGTGGGAAATATAAAATCCTCTCCTCGAATCTTCGGGCATCCATTCATGTGTCCGGGTAAACATAAAATTGAATCAGCAGATGATTATATAGCAGTTGCTGAAAAAGCAGGTGTGGTTCCTGATATTGAGAAGAGAAAAGAGCTGCTGACAAATGCCATTGAAGCCTGTGCAAAAGAGCATCACTCCCACATCCTTGAGGATGATGACTTGATTGATATTGTTACAAACCTTGTGGAATATCCATTCCCTGTTGTTGGTGGCTTTGATGAACAATTTCTTGAAGTACCTGATGAGGTATTGATTACTGCCATGAGAGAACACCAGAAATATTTTGCTCTTGTGGATGGAAAAGGCAATTTGAAACCTTTGTTTATTGCGGTTAACAATACTAAAGCAAACGATATGCAGCTTGTGGCAAGAGGTCATGAAAAAGTATTGCGGGCAAGGCTGTCCGATGCAAAATTTTTCTATGAAGTGGATTGCAAGTCTTCATTGGATGAATTTGCCCAAAAGCTTAAAAACGTAACCTTTCAGGAAAAACTGGGAACAGTGTATGAAAAAACGCTGCGGATCGGAACTCTGGTTGAATATCTTGCCATGGTTTCATCTTATGAGGATAAAGAGACGCTCAAGCAGAATGTCGCAAGGGCGGCACAGATCTGCAAGGCAGACCTTGTCAGTCAGGTGGTGATTGAATTTACAAAACTCCAGGGAATTATCGGCAGGGCTTATGCACAAAAAGCCGGTGAACAACAAGATGTTGCCCTTGCCATTGAGCAGCACTACAGACCGGTCTATTCCGGCGGAAAACTGCCTGAAAACCCGACAGCCTGTCTTTTGGCAATTTCAGATAAACTCGATACCATTTGCGGGTGTTTTTCAGTGGGCCTGATCCCCACCGGCGGAGCTGACCCTTATGCATTGAGGCGCCAGGGAATTGGTATCATCCAGATTATGCTGGAAGAAAATCTGGACGTCTCTTTGACAGCCATGATTGATAAAGGGCTGGAAGCGTATATGGATGATGCCGCTAAAAGAGAAGAGACTGCTTTGAAAATCAAAGATTTTTTCAAAAACAGAATGATCAATATTTTAACTGATATGGGCTTTTCAAAAGAAGCTGTGAATTCTGCACTCTGGGCATCTTTTGACAATATACCTGATGTTGTTTTAAGGGTCAGGGCACTGGATTCTTTGAGAAAAGAGCCGGACTTTGAACCTCTTTCCATTACCTTTAAAAGGGTTGGAAATATTCTTAAAAAAACTGCAGGAACAGAGGATTTGTCCGTGGATCAGAATCTTTTTGAAGATCCTTCGGAAAGTGCGTTGTTCAGTGCCACAAATGAAGTGCGTCAGCTTGTCAATGATTTGATTCAAGAGGGAAATTATGATACAGCACTCTCGCATATTGCCACTTTGAGACCCAAGGTGGATTCTTTTTTTGATGATGTAATGGTCATGGCAGAAGATACAAAATTAAGACAGAACAGGATAGCATTATTGTCATCAGTGTCCGGCTTGTTTGAAAATATTGCGGATTTTTCCATGATTTAATATTAACAGCAGTGATTTAATATTAACTGCAACGATTTAATATCTTAAAGCAGTGATTTGAAACTTGAAAGCAGTGGAGGAAAGAGTTATGGCAGGATATGATCCTGAAAAGGATAAAAAATTAAAAGAGTGGAAAAATGAAGAAACAGGACTTCTCATTTCGATCCATCAGTATGGAGAAGGAGAACCAAAAGTCCAGCTGGGCCCCAGAATTCTGAAAAAAAAAGACGGATCTGACAGGGCACCTTCAAAGGCGGGTCGGCTTTCCATTGAAGACATTATGTGGGTGTATGATATTATTGATGAGGTAAAGGATGAATTATCCGACCTGGTCGGACCTGAATAATGAATCCATAGTTCCGCCTCTGGGGTCATACAGATCTCATGATATAGGTTCTGTAGCGGTGATGATCAGTTGTGAGCCGGATCTTCGTTTCATTAAATCAAATGTTGCAATTGCAAAGGCGGTTCCTTTTTTTACAAGTACCCTTATGACCCTTAACGGATCTCATAAGGGTGCTTGCATTACCGGGCCTTTTATTGGTGCGCCTTATGCTGCAATGCTGCTGGAATCCTTAATTGCCAAAGGTGCGGATAAGATTGTTGTCGTTGGATGGTGCGGGGCTGTGACAGATCAGTTTGACGTGGGAGATATCATCCTGCCTTCTATGGCCATTGTGGATGAGGGAACCTCTGCCAATTACAAGGTTCTGGATAAAAATATGCCTCATTCAATTCCTGATGTGGCTTTGACTGATCAATTGGCAGATCAACTGACTGCTGAAGGGATTGATTTTAAAAGGGCAACCATATGGACCACGGATGCCATTTACAGGGAAACGCACAACAAAGTGGCGTATTTCAGACAACTGGGGGCAAGGGCTGTTGAAATGGAATGTTCCGCCCTGTTTTCTGTTGCAGAGTATCGAAAGGTCGGCATTGCCGGACTCCTTGTTGTGTCAGACAGTGTTGCGTCAAAAGACTGGGACCCAGGATTCAGGAAAAAACAATTTAAACGGGCAAGGCAGAACGCCTGTAAATCCGTTATGACCTTTGCAAAGGCCTTGTGTGAAAATGAATGAAACCATAAAAAAAGAAGCCCGACAACTGCAAAAACAATTAACCGATCACAGCCATCGGTATCATGTCCTGAATAATCCGATTATTTCAGATTTTGAATATGATATGATGCTCAAACGGCTCATTGAAATTGAAGATGAATTTCCTGAGTTGTCTGTTCCGGATTCACCGACCAAAAGGATAGGGGCGCCGCCTCTGGCTTCATTTGAACAGGCCCCCCATTCCATTCCCATGTTGAGTCTGGACAATGCATTCAATAATCAGGATGTTGCGGAGTTTCACAACAGAATTGTCAAAAATCTAAACAGGGAAGACATTTTCTACATTGCCGAGCCCAAGTTGGATGGCGTTGCCGTGGAATTGACATATGAAAACGGGATACTGGTTCAGGCCACTACCAGGGGCGATGGTATCATTGGTGAAGTTATCACACAAAACGTCAGGACCATCAGGTCTGTTCCGTTAAAATTGCATGGGGAAAACAGCGAACTGCCCTCCCTGCTTGAAGTCAGGGGTGAGGTGATCATCAGAAAGTCTGATTTTGAGCGATTAAATAAACTTCGTCTGGAAAATCAAGAACAGGTTTTTGCCAACCCGAGAAATGCAGCAGCAGGGGCTTTGCGGCAATTGGATTCAAAAATAACCGCCCAAAGGCCTCTGGATATTTTCGTGTACGGAACAGGCCTTGTGCAGGGGCTGTCGTTTCAACGCCAGTCTCAAATGCTGGAGGTACTCAAAGGCTTTGGGTTTCCGGTCAACCCCCATATTAAAACCGGGATCACCCTGGACGGGGTGTTAAAATTTTATAAAAAACTGGAAGAGTTGAGAGACGGTCTTGCCTATGAAATTGACGGTATGGTGATCAAGGTGGATGATATCTTATCACAACGGCAATTGGGCGAAAAAATTAAAAGCCCGAGATGGGCCATTGCCTATAAATTTCCTGCCATGCAAAAAACCACTACCATAAAGGACATTATTGTTCAGGTAGGCAGAACCGGGACTCTGACTCCTGTCGCAATATTGGAAAGTGTCAATATAGGCGGAGCAATGGTCTCAAGGGCAACCTTGCACAATGAAGATGAAATAAAAAGAAAAGATATCAGGATTGGAGATAAAGCTCTTGTGATGAGGGCAGGGGACGTAATTCCCAAGGTGGTAAAAATTATTGAATCTGAAAGAACAGGAAATGAAGTTCCCTTTGAAATGCCGGATCACTGTCCGGTCTGCCACAGTAAAATTGAAAAATTTAAACTGGATAAATCCTGTATTAACAAGTGCGTCAATGCATCCTGCCAGGCCCAGTTAAAAGAGAGGATCAAACATTTTGTTTCCAAAAAGGCCTTTGATATCGAAGGTTTTGGAAAAAAAAGTGTTGACCAATTGGTGGATCAAGATATGATCAGATCTTTTGCAGATGTTTTTTTGCTTAAAGCGGATAAACTTGCGGATCTTGACCGTATGGCTGAAAAATCGGCAACCAATCTGGTTGTATCAATAGAAAAATCAAAAATGATCTCTTTAAGGCGGTTTGTTTATGCCCTGGGAATTGATCATACAGGAGAAAATGCAGCAAAACTGATTTCAGAACAATTTTCCACCCTTGATGATATCATGGCAGCGTCTGAAAGAGACTTGGAACGCATACACGGAATCGGTCCTGAAACAGCTCTTGCCGTGCATAAATTTTTTTCAAACCTTGAAAACAGGGCTATTCTCGAACAGATTTTACGTTTAGGTGTCATGATCACCAATGATCAATCCTCACAGTCGGGATTAAAGGATAACCCGTTTAACAATAAACGAATTGTACTGACCGGCACATTACAGACCATGACACGCAGTGAAGCCAAAAAACAGCTTGAAAAACTGGGCGCAGGCGTTATATCAAGTATCAGTTCAAAAACCGATTTTTTAATTGCAGGTGAAAAAGCAGGCAGCAAGCTTGAAAAAGCTCAAAAATTGGGCGTTGCAATACTGGATGAGAACGGTTTTGTTGCCTTGCTCAAAGACTGCTTATAAATGCAGGGGCAGTCTTTTATCATCAATTTCAATGGTTGTTTTTGTATATGTCAGCTTATTGATGATTTTTCCGTCCTGAAAATGAATCACATCAACCCCTTTCCTTATTTCCTGCTTGTCTTCAAACCCAGGTTCGGTTGAGGGCCATTCAAGAACCCATCGATAGAGAACTTTCTGGTGCTGTTCGTCAATGAATGTTTCCTGTTCAAGAAACCTGAAGTTACCATGGTTGATAAACCATGGTTCCCAGGCTTTCCTGAGTGCTTTGACGCCTTTTATACAGGCACCTGTCCAGTTTTCAAAAAAAATGTCATCATGAAAAAATGTCATGACCATATCAAGGTCATGTCTTGCCCAGGCATGGTTCCATCCTCGTAACAGCTGTTTGATTTCATTGCGTGTCAGTTTCATTTTTTCACCTATAACCCCGTTGGTTAAGTCTGTGGCATACTTTATTAATCGGTGGAGTCTTTGATCCATTAACAGTCAATATGCCGTATGCTTCATTTGTTATGCTGTGAAGCCACCTTGCCCACTCTTACTGTCTGAAATACTGGGTTTTTTGTCAAGATATTATATGAAAACCTTTGTAAATCCAGTATTTGCTTTCAATTTTTATTGTGGTCAAACCAAGGAGAAATACCAGGTATGCCTGTGTCAGTTTTTAAAAAGATTTGGGGTTGCCAAAGCGGTATAAAAGATTTTAATCAAACAATGTTAATCAAATAACGCAGTAACAAAGCGACTTGCATCAAATTCCTGAAGATCTTCTATCTTCTCTCCCACACCAATATAGGTTATCGGCAGTTTCATGGTGCTTGAAATAGCCGCGACAATACCGCCTTTGGCAGTGCCGTCAAGTTTTGTCAGGGCAATCTGGGTGAGTTCAACAGCCTGGTTGAACAAGGTTGCCTGGGAAATGGCATTTTGACCGGTGGTCGCATCAAGAACCATTAATACCTCATGGGGAGCCCCCGGCATTTTTTTATTAACGGAGCGCTTTATCTTTTTAAGTTCTTCCATCAGGTTCTTTTGTGTATGAAGTCTGCCGGCCGTATCAATCAAGACAATATCAATATCCCTGGCAATGGATGCTTCAACCGCATCATAGGCAACGGCTGCCGGATCAGCTCCTGCCTTATGTCTGACAATGGAGGAATTGGACCGGTCTGCCCAGATTTCCACTTGTTCGATTGCAGCGGCCCTGAAGGTGTCTGCTGCTGCAATGAGGACTTTTTTTCCCTGGGATGTGAACTTCATTGCAAGCTTTCCCAAGGTCGTTGTTTTGCCGGTTCCATTAACGCCTACAACCATTATGACATGGGGTTTTGTGACTGGTTTTTCTTTTGCTGTATCTGACGTGCCTGTTGAAGTATCTGTTGACGTATTTGGGAACAGGTCAATCAATTCTTCTTTTAAAACCTGTTTGAGTTCTTCAGCAGAGGAAAGTTTTTTGGACTTTTTCTTTATTCTTTCCATCATTTCCATGGTAATATCAATCCCAAGATCAGATGTGATCAACAGCTCTTCTAATTCTTCAAACAGCACTTCATCAATGGCCTTGCCAGGACCAAATAATTCATTTATGTCAGTGGTCAGAACCTTCCTTGTCTTTGCCAGTCCGGTTTTCAGTTTTGAAAAAAAACCTTTTCCCTCTTTTTTATTCTCCACCAATTTTGTTGCTCCTTAAATTTGATTTTGTTTGTATGCTCTTTACCATTTTTATTGAATCAGAATCAAGGATTGTCCCTGAGAAAACTTAAAGCAAATATTGACTCAAATCCAAATTTATCATAGGTATCCCTATCTATTTTAACCGTTCAACTTTTGGAGTTGATACATTTAGGTTGGCTTAGGCCAAAAGTTGAGTTACAGAAAAGAAAATTTTTTATGATGCAGACAATTAAAAAACAATGGTTTTTACTCAGTCTGGTTCTTGTTTTTGTTGCCGTTATTTTTGATCAATCAGACAGCCTGGTAAAAATAGGGATATTTTTAAAGGACAATAACTGCCCTGAAGGCATGATATTTTTAATTTTTATCATTTCAGGTCTTTTGATAGAAAGTGATCAGATAAAAGCTGGCATTAAAGATATCAAATCTACTGTTTTGGCTTTGACAGTCATAATCCTTGTTGCTCCCATGGCTGCCGGGTTGCTTTGCCTTTTCCCCATTGATACCGGTGTGGCCGTCGGGCTTTTCATTGTAGCGGTAATGCCCACAACCTTGTCTTCCGGGATTGTAATGACAGGTGCTGCAGGAGGCAACATGGCCCACGCCCTTTTTGTTACGATTCTATCTAATTTTATCGGTATTTTTTCCATTCCCATTATCCTGTCCATTCTTTTGTCATTTCTTCACCAGGAAAAGGAACTTGTGATTGATCAGGGAGCCATCATAACCAAATTGATACTGCTGGTTCTTTTTCCCCTGATGATAGGTATAGTGTTAAGGTCCAAGGTGTTTAATCCGGAAACATTGGATAAATTCAAGCTGCAGGTCATCAACCAGTGGATGATTATCGGTATTGTTTTTATTTCCCTTGCAGGGGCAAAGCATGTGCTTTTAGGCAAAGGTCCGGCTTTTTTTTCTATATTGATTGTGGTAAGTGTTTTTCACTTGATGCTTTTGGGAGTATCTTTTTTGCTTGTAAAGATTTTCCGGGTTGAAAAAGGCCGTTGTGAAAGTATTATTTTTATGGGATCTCAAAAGACCTTAGCCTTATCGGTAATGATTCAGGTGACCTATTTTAATGAATTTGGAATTGCCTTGCTGGTGTGTGTCAGTCATCATATTGTTCATTTGATGATTGATGGGTATTTGAGTGTGAAGATGAACCGTCGTCTTATGGTAAAAAATCATTAATGAGACTTTACTTTCCATCAGTCTGTGGTTAAAACTACAGTAATTATATTAATTTTTTTATAAGAAAGTCTTCAAAAATTTATACAGAGATTTTTATTATTTATTGTGGGCAAAACCGGATGAAAGACTATGCTTGCCCGTGGCAGTTATTAATTTCTAAAAGGATATAATACCGATGGATTCTGCTCAAGAAGAAAAATTAATCATATTACAGAATCAAGTGGAAAAACTTCAATCCCAGAAAGACACATTATTAAAGGAACTTAATACGCTTGAAGAGCAATCTGAAAGAACAAATCAATTGTATCGCAAATATTTTCCGTTGATTATTGACTCTGTTGCAAAAGGCGACAATTTGTTTTCAAAGGTCTGCAAAGATTTAAGCACGGCACTTAAAAAAGGTGAATCCCAAGGCAAGATCGAATATCTTTTTCAACAATTAAAAAGTGCTATACTCAAAGAGGATATCACTCCTGCTGTCTTTGGCCGTAAGAAAAAAGGCCTGTTTGCCTCGTTAATAAAAGGTGGTTCAGACTCATTTGTTGATGAATATAAACAAAGCTATCATGAAGTGGTCAATACTCTTCGGTCCACTCTGGATCAAAAATATGCGGGCAAGCTTGATAATATTACAAAGAGAATAAATGCGGCAAGTGATACAAATGATATCAGTGAAATTCGTGAAAGAGTATTCAGCCTGGTTTTTGTTTATATTTCCGATACAAATCAGGATCGTGGAAAAGTTAATGCCTTTATCCGGGAGATTGTGGGTAAAATCCTTGATATTGAATCCAAACTTGCGACAACCTATCAGCAGACAGATTCCATGTTTCAGTCCAACCAGGGATTTGAGTCTGTATTGAGTTCTGAATTAATTGAGCTTAAACAAGCAACCGATGTCGCTTCGAGCATTGATGTCTTGAAAATCAAAGTGGCTGAAAGACTGGCTTATATTGAGACCACATTAGATAAAAAACAGGCAGATGACAGGTTCATCAGGGAGGCTGTTGAAGAAAACAAAAATGCCTTTAAATCCGGGTTTGTAAAATTGCAAGAAGAACTTGAGGAAGCGACAAAATATTCGGAAGAACTTGAAAAGAAACTGAACCTGGATCAGTTAACAGGAGCGTTTAACAGGCGGGCATATGATAAAAGAGTTGAAGAGGAAATGGCAAGGTTTTTACGGTATGGAACTTGTTTTTCAATGTTATTGATTGACGCTGATAAGTTTAAATTGATCAATGATAATTATGGTCATGCCATTGGTGACAGATGCCTTAAAGAAATTATAAACAGAACCATTCCGTTATTGCGTAAAACCGATATGCTGGCCAGATATGGTGGAGAAGAGTTTCTGGTAATTATGCCGGAGACTGACGCCAAGGGCGCAAAAACAGCAGCTGAAAAAATCAGGCATACTATTGAAAATATAGAATTTATTTATAAAAAAGATAAAGTAACCGTAACTGTCAGCATTGGTGTATCGCAATCAAGAGAAGGGGACAAAAGTCATCATCAGATTTTTGAACGTGCGGATATGGCTGTTTACCAGGCAAAAGAACAAGGAAGGAACCGGGTTGTAGTCAATTGATCTGAATGGATAACAGGAGCCAATATGGAAAATCAGAATTTTAAATCACTTGAATTTTTATTGAATCATCCGAAAACAGGTCGTGTTACATCTGATGTAAATACGGAAACCATTGAAAGGCGGTCATTTTCTCCAAAGAAAATTAAGATTTTTTCATCAAAGTATTCAATTATTGAGGATTGTCATGAATATCAATTTAAACATGACCCGGAAGCGGAAAAACTGCTGCCTGATATTATAAAGAATAATGTTCAACGGCTTATTCCAGGAGATGAAAAGAGTGAAAGTGCCAAACGGGCTTTTGCAATACGCCGGAATATAGGTTTGGTTTTTTCCGGGGGACCTGCACCGGGCGGACATAATGTAATAGCAGGGCTTTATGACGAGGCTAAAAAATATAATCCTGAATCCAGAATTTTTGGATTCCTTTCAGGGCCTGACGGTATACTGGAATCAAAATATATTGAAATTACCCAAAGTCTTGTGGACACATACCGTAATATGGGCGGGTTTTCCATGATCAAGACCGGGAGAACCAAAATTGATTCCAAAAACAAAATGGAATTGGCTTTAAAAACCTGCATGGAGCTTGAACTGGATGCATTGGTGGTGATAGGCGGGGATGATTCAAATACAAATGCCGCCTTTCTTGCCCAGCAGTTTGTTGGTTCCGGGATAAAGGTGATTGGTGTTCCCAAAACAATTGACGGCGATATACAGGTAAAAACAGATGACAGCCGGATACTGTGTGCCATATCCTTTGGTTTTCATTCTGCGGCAATGTCTTTTTCACAAAATATCAGTAATTTGACAACCGATGCAGGCTCAGCCATAAAATACTGGCATATTTGCAAGGTAATGGGAAGGGTTGCCAGTCACTTGGCCTTGGAATGTGCTTTTCAGACCCATGCAAACTTGACCTTGATTGGTGAGGAACTGGCTGATTATACGGACCAGCAGCGAATTGAAAAGGCACGGGAAAATGGCACGGTGGATTATACGGCATATGGCATGACCTTGCGCCATTTGTCCCGGGTGATATGTGATACCATTGTGAGAAGAGCTGCCAGTGGGAAAAATTTCGGTGTAATGATCATACCGGAAGGTGTTCTTGAATTTATCAATGAAATTCAGGTGTTTATTATTAAATTGAATAAAATTATTGCCGAGTATAATCATACACATGACATTAATTTTCATACCTCGTTTCCAACATTAAATGACAAACTTGAATATTTAAGACGCCTGACAAGGGGCATGGGAGATAAAGATAAATTTCCAATATGGAACTTAAGGGATGATGATCTGTTTGATCAATTGCCCTCATTTTTTCAGGAAGGACTGTTGGTTGAACGAGATACACATGGTAATTTTCAATTTTCACAGGTGAAAACCGAAAATATTATCATGGATATGGTCAAGGAATATTTAACCATATTAAAAGAACAGGGCAAATACAAGGTTGGAATCGAACACTCTTATTTTAAATCAACAATGCAATTGGCCAATATCATACCGGATAAATTTGCAACAGCCATTTTTAAAGATCCAAAGGCTGAATATCTTATTATCAAAGAATCTATTATTTCATTAAAAACTTTGAAACAGGCTTTGGTCAACAGTGAGTTGATCGGTTCTGATGATGCCGTTCCACAGTCCATTATTCAAATATTTAAAAAATCAGATCCCAAATTCAAGACACAAACCCATTTTTACGGATATGATGGACGGGGGGCTGATCCTACCCATTTTGACTGTAATTATACCTATAATCTTGGCATGACGGCGTTTCATCTGATTGCAAACGGGGCTACGGGACAAATGGCGGCCATCAGAAATCTTGAAAAAAAGTTTGATAAGTGGGAGCCAATAGGTATTCCAATCGCAAAACTGATGCATCTTGAAGAAAGAAATGGAAAGCTTGAACTTGTGATTGAAAAAAGCCTGGTAGATTTGAATTCCAATGCTTTCAGGGTTTTTAAAACTTTAAGAGATGAATGGCAGGCTGCAGAGTCCAACCAGGACCGGTACAGGCGTCCAGGACCGGTTAGGTTTACGGGAAATACGGAAGATGACAGCCCCATTATGTTAAGGCTCAATTCCATTTAGCCATGATATAAAAATTGAATATGGTATAAATTGAATATATCAAAAAGAGGCTGAAAGTATTTTTTCAGCCTCTTTTTTAAAAAATTAACTTGGTTGGATTAAATCAGCTGGATTAAACCTGTTGAATTGATTTGAATTGGTTCTATTTGGTTTTTCCAGGTTGATATGAACACAAAGGTTCCTCGGCAAGATAACTTCCGGTTGCTTCATAGGCCCGGGCCCGGCATCCGCCACACACTCGTTTGAATTCACACAGCCCGCACTTGCCCTCAAGATTATTAAAATTTCTCAGCTCGTTAAACACCCGAGAATTTTCCCAGACGTCTTTGAATGTTTGTTTGGTAATGTCACCACATTCCACATCAAGAAAACCACAGGTTTGGACTCGTCCCACATGGGAAATAAAACAAAATCCAGTCCCGGCAAGACATCCTCTTGTGACCGCATCAAGGCCGTGGGTTTCAAAGGTTACGCTTTTACCGTCTTTTTTGGACCGCTGCCGTAATATCCTGTAATAGTGGGGCGCACAGGTTGCCTTGAGTTGAAGATTGACTTTTTCTCTTTGATCATAAAACCAGTTTAAAGTTTGTTCATACTCTTTGGCATTGATTTCAGTGTCAACAATATATTTGCCTCGTCCGGTTGGAACCAGGAGAAATATGTGATGGGCTACAGCCCCCAAATCTTGAGCAAGATCCAGTATCTTTGGGATCTGATCAAGATTTGTTTTTGTGATGGTGGTGTTGATTTGAAATTCAATACCAGCCTCTTTGGCGATTTTGATCCCACGAATAGAGCTTTCAAAGGCATTTTCAAGCCCTCTGAACGTATCATGGGTTTCAGGAGTTGAACCGTCAAGGCTGACACTGATCCGTTTGATACCAGAATCTTTCATCTTTTTGGCTGTTTCTTTGGTGATTAAGGTGCCGTTGGGTGCCATGACCATGCGCAGCCCTAATTTTGTTCCATATGCTGCGATATCAAAGATATCATCCCTTAAAAGAGGTTCTCCCCCGGTAAGGATAATAATGGGATTACCGACCTGCTTTATTTGATCCAGTAATTTAAAGGATGCCCGGGTATCGAGTTCATTCTCATAGGGATGATCTTCTGCTCCAGCCCTGCAGTGTTTGCAGGAAAGATTGCAGCGTCGGGTGGTTTCCCATGCAACCAGGCGAAGGGTGTTTTGCTGTTGTCCGGTTGCATGCGGATGTCCGTGTGGATGATTCATTACTTGTTCAACTCCCTTGCCGCTTCAATTGCGGAATAGGTCAAAATCAAATCCGCACCGGCTCGTTTTATGGATAAAAGAGTTTCCATAATAAGGTCCTTGGCATTGACCCAGCCCATCATCTCTCCGGCTTTAATGATTGAATACTCACCACTCACATTATATGCCGCAATAGGCAGATCAATTTCTTCTTTTAAACGATAGATAATATCAAGATAGGACAGGGCGGGTTTTACCATGATAATGTCCGCACCTTCCTCAACATCCATGGTGGCTTCCCTTATGGCTTCAAGAGAATTGGCCGGGTCCATCTGATAGGTTTTGCGGTCACCAAATTGTGGCGCTGATTCAGCAGCTTCCCTGAAAGGCCCGTAAAATGCCGAACTGTATTTGACTGCATAGGACATTACGGGAATGTGAGAAAATCCCTCTTCATCAAGGGTCTGTCTGATCTCCCCGACCCTGCCGTCCATCATGTCAGATGGCGCAACCATGTCCGCCCCGGCCTGGACATGGGACAAAGCGGTTTTTGCCAGCAGATCAAGGGATGCATCATTATCAATAATTCCGTTTTCCACAACCCCGCAATGCCCGTGATCCGTATAGGCGCAAAGACAGACATCAGTTATCACCGTGATATCAGGAACCTGTTCTTTTACCGCTTGAACAGCTTTTTGAACAATGGCGTCGGACGCATATGCCCGGGTGGCTAAAGGATCTTTCTTATCCGGAACACCGAATAATATAATAGCAGGAACACCTGCGTCACATGCTTCTTTGGCTGCCGTGACAATATGGTCACACGACAGTTGAAAATGTCCCGGCATTGAATCAATGGGTTTTTTTACGGACTTGCCTTCAATGGCAAATAAAGGAAGAATAAAATCATCGCAGGACAGCTTTGTTTCTCTTATCATGCGTCGAAAATTTTTATTTGCTCTTAATCTTCGTCCTCGAAAATCGGGAAAAAGCATTATGACTCCTTTTTTTTGATTTCTTCATCTGTCAGGTAGCAGGCAGGATCACTGTCCCAGGGATCATCAGCAACGGATTCAGCCCTGGCCCTGAAATTTCCGCCACAAATGTCAAGCCACCTGCAGCCTGCACACCTGCCTTTAACATGATTTTTCTTTTCTTTGAGTTTCATTAAAAAATCATTGTCAACATTGGTCCATATTTTGGAAAAAGGGGTGTCTTTAATATTGCCCAGACTTTTTTCACGCCAGAATTGATCCGGGTGTACCTCTCCATCCCAGGAGATGCATCCAATGCCTCTTCCCGAGTTGTTGCCCTCGTTCATTTCAAGCAATTCAAGCACCTCTGCCGCTCTTGTTGGATCTTCGTCCAGCAGTCGTTGATAGACATAGGGTCCGTCTGCATGATTGTCCACTGTGAGAACTTCTTTGGGCATATTTCTGTCATGAAGGTCTTTTGTTCTGTCCATGATCAGATCAAGAACTTTGCGGGTTTCCTCATGGGAGAGATCTTCTTTGGCAATTTCAGAACCTCTGCCTGAATATACCAGGTGATAAAAACAGGCTCTGGGGATGTTTTTTTGTTCAAGAAGGTCAAAAATTCCAGGGATATCTTTTACGTTTCTTTTATTTATGGTAAACCTTAACCCTACTTTGATACCTGCTTCCTGGCAGTGTTTGATCGCTGCCATGGCTTTTTTGTAAGATCCTTTTACTCCTCTGAACTTATCATGGGTTTCTTCCAGACCATCAAGGCTGATCCCTACATAGGACAATCCGATTTCCTTTAAGGCTTTTGCTTTTTCTTTGGTGATCAAAGTTCCATTGGTGGAAATAACAGCTCGCATTCCTTTGCTGACTGCATATTGTGCATATTCAACCAGTCGTGGATGCACAAGAGGTTCCCCTCCTGAAAACAAAAGGACCGGCACACCAAAATCAGCCAGGTCATCAATCATGGCAAGGCTTTGTTCATGGGTAAGTTCATTGTCATAGGAAATGTCTTCCGATCTGGCATAGCAATGAACACATTTAAGATTGCAGCGCCGGGTCATATTCCAGACAACCACGGGCTTTTTATCCTTTGAAAACTGCAAAAGATGGGAGGGCAGTTGTCCTGATTGCCTTGAGTATCTTAATGCATCTGATGGTTCTACAGTTGCGCAATAAAGCTTTGAAATTCCAATCATATTATTTCTTTCCTGATAAGGTCGTTAAGGTATGTTTCATGGTCAACTAAGGCTTTTTTGGTCAGAAAAAATCTGTTTTTTCCGGTTTTTTCCCGGATCAGATTAAATCCATCATAGTAGTTGTCATAGATTTTGGTTAATATTTCTTCACTGGTTGCATTGTGCTTGATAAACTGTTCAATCAGGAAATCAATGGCATCTTCTTCAAAAACAATATTCAGGTTATAGCTTTTTGATACTTCAAGCTCAATTTCTTTTACTGAATCATGGAGTTTTTTGATTTTTTTTACAGCATCTTCAATTTCCATGACAGTATTGCAAAAGCAAAGCGCCATCATATTGCACAGGCTTTCCGACAGGTTCAGGCCATGTCCTATTGAAAATGTTTTCCAATTGTCTTTTATATAGCTTGATATATACGTTTTATGGTCAAGAAAAGCTTTTTCATAAAGCATGTCCCAAGTTGCCAGGTTTTGTTTTGATATAAGGTCGTTAAGATGGTTTTTTGGATCTTCCAGAACTTTTTTTGTGACTGCAAATTTACAAATGTTATGCGACGGCAGCTTTTCTTCAAAATCAAGCAAGGCTTCTTCAACCGCACTTACAAGACCCCGGGCACCTGTATTTTCCTTGGAAGCTTTTTGGGCAAGAAATTTTAATGCATCATCTGTAAAAACAATTTTTATGCCATATGCATTAAAATCAAGGCGCTTACTCAGTGTAACCGGATTGTTGGGCATTTTTAAAATTGAAAACAGGTCTTCTTCACTCAGGGGGTCAAGAATACATCTAACAGGAATTCTTCCTATGAATTCAGATTCAAAGCCAAAATTAACCAGATCCTCGGCTTTGGTTTTATTTAACAGGTCATTGTCATTTTGAGATTTTACAAGCTTTGAACCAAACCCGATATTCTGTTTTGATAATCGTGTTCTGATGACATCGGAAAGTCCGCCAAACGCACCGCTGACAATAAAAAGAATATTTGAGGTGTTGACACGTCGCCGGCTTCTTTTCCCGGTTCTTTGATAGGCTTCCAATTCCTGCATCATGGAAACCGGATCATGGGGTACTTTCAGGTCAACATCGGTTTCTTCCATGGGTTTTAACAAAGCTCTTTGAACGCCTGTCCGTGATACTTGTGCCCCAATTACATTGGGACTGGCGGCAATTTTATCAATCTCGTCAATGTAAACAATGCCGCATTCGGCAAGCGCAATGTCATCATTGGCATCCTTGACCAGATCCCGGATTAAATCCTCTACATCCCCGCCAACATAACCGGTTTCAGAAAATTTTGTTGCATCTGCCTTTACAAAAGGCACCCCGATCTTTTTGGCAATCAGCTTGATCAGATATGTTTTTCCAATTCCAGTGGGACCTAACATTAAAATATTGGATTTTATATTACCGGTGATCTTTGACATCTCTTCTCCCGAAGTTTGGGAGTGTCTGATCCGGTTAAAGTGGGTGCATATCTTGGTTGCCAGAACGGATTTGGCTTTTGCCTGTCTTACGACATACTGGTCAAGATATGCAATAAGTTCCTCAGGTTTGATGTTAAAATTGATAAGGTTTTTTCTTCTGTTATCAGCCGGTTTTCCCGAAATAGGTTCCTGATGCGGAAGAACAGACGGGGAAATAATTTTAACATTGCCACCAAATTTTTTATTTAGAAACTCACCCAGTTCCTTTTCTATTTTTTTAGGATCTTGCGATCTAATGTTTTTTTTATCTGTCATAATAGTCTAATATAAACAAGGTTGAAAATAATTCAAGATGACTTGGGTTTCTTTAGTGTTTTTTCTTTAAAAAGCGCACATGGTTTTCCAGAAGATTGAAATACGACAACGCTAGGCAATTGTTTGGTTTTAAAGCCCATTGCCTTGCATCCATTCGGATGTTGCGGATTCCATGTGACATAGAAGAATTCACACTTAAGACAATTTCTTCTATAATTTTTTGACATGTAACACCTGAAGTTTGATAACTGATTTTAGATAAAATTTTAAAAAAAAAGCCGCGAACAACTATTGTTCGCGGCTTTTTATATTTTGTGGTGCCGAAGGGGAGATTTGAACTCCCACGGGTCGCCCCACACGCCCCTCAAGCGTGCGTGTCTACCAATTCCACCACTTCGGCATTTTTTATCCTAATATTTTATTCGGTCGTCTGTTCAACAGGTACTGTATTTCCCTTCATCACCGATGTCTCTGACTGATGGCCTGATAAATAAGCCAATGTCAGGGATGTTACCATAAAGATAATGGCAACGGCTGTTGTGATCTTAGTCAGGATGGTTGCAGGCCCTCCCGCGCCAAAAAGTGTCTGGCCGGCTCCGCCGCCAAGAGAAACTCCCATTTCCGCACCTTTTCCGCTTTGAAGCAATACAATCAGAATCAACAGGATGCAAACGCTAACATGTAATGTAACTACTAAAGTTGTCATAATTTATTAAATGTCATAATTTATAATGTTAATAAATATGTTTGCATCAAGGCTTGCTCCACCAACAAGAGCTCCGTCTACATCCTCAATACCCATTAACTCTTTTACATTCTCCGGTTTGACTGAACCACCATACACTATACGTGTTTGATCAGCAAAGTCCTTTGAAAATAATTTTTCAAGCAAAGAACGTAGGTACTGGTGAACTTTTTTAACCTGATCGACTGTGGCTGTCTTTCCAGTGCCAATAGCCCATACAGGTTCATAAGCAACAACTAAATCTTTTAGCTCATCAAGACCAAAGCCTTTTAACCCATCTGACACCTGTTTGTCAAGTGTCAAAAATGTTTTTTCTTTATTTCTTTGATTTTCCGATTCTCCAATACATAAAATCGGCTTCAGGCCGACTTCAATGGCAGCTTTAATTTTCTTGCATACCAAGGCATTGGTTTCACCGAAATACTGCCGTCTTTCGGAATGCCCGATTATGACATATTCCGCACCGGCAGCTTTTATCATATCTGCACTGACTTCACCGGTGAAAGCGCCTTGTTTTTCAAAATAAAGGTTTTGTGCCCCGATTTTTACCTTACTGCCTTCAAGGGATGCTGCAACCAGGGGCAGCGAAAGAAAGGTTGGTGCAATCATGACATCAATTTCTTGAACATTCGAACAAAGTTGTGTAAGTATCCTGGCTGTTTCTACAGCTTCCGGACCGGTTTTATACATTTTCCAGTTGCCGGCTATGAAAGGGGTTCTACTCATTATTTTGTGCCTCCGGATCAGTTATAAGGATTTTCCCACCATTACGGCCAGGTCAATCATTCTGTTGGAGTAACCAGCCTCATTATCATACCATGAATAAGTTTTTACCATGTTGCCGTTAATGACATCCGTACAACCGGCATCAACAATTGATGAAAGTGGATTTGAATTAAAATCAATTGAAACCAGGGGGATATTGCAATACCCCAATATGCCTTTAAGATGTTCTTTGGATGCTCTTTCCAAAGCCAGGTTTATATCTTCTTTTCCAAGGCCTGTTTTTTCAGTAATTACAACAAAATCCACCATGGAAACATTGGGGGTTGGTACACGTACAGACAAACCATTGAGCTTGCCGTCAAGTTCCGGAAGAACTAATGATACGGCTTTTGCAGCCCCGGTAGTTGTTGGAATCATTGAAAGGCCGGCAGCCCTTGCCCGTCTTAAATCTTTATGTGGAAAATCAAGAATACGCTGATCACCTGTGTACGAATGAATGGTTGTCATCATGCCTGAGATAATACCAAAGTTTTCAAGCAAAACCTTTGCAACCGGAGCAAGGCAATTGGTTGTACATGACGCATTTGAAATGATGTTATGGGATGCAGGATCATACATGTCATGGTTAACGCCCATCACGATTGTAATGTCAGGATTGCTTGCAGGCGCAGAAATGATAACTTTTTTAGCTCCTCCTACAAAATGTTTGGAAGCACCGTCACGATCTCGGAAAAACCCTGTGCATTCGCAGACAATATCCACATTTGTATCTTTCCATGGAATTTGTCCAGGATCTTTAAAGGACGTAACTTTGGTTGTTTTATTGTCAACAATAATTGAATCTTTGTTTGCATAAACCTTGGTTTTCAAGGCACCATGAACAGAGTCATATTCAAGCAGATGGGCTGTGGTTTTTGTGTCTGTAAGATCATTGACAGCCGTCACCTCCACATCTGGATTATTTAACGCTGCACGAAAGACCATCCTGCCGATTCTGCCAAATCCATTAATTCCTAATTTGATAGTCATTTTTCGTTCTCCTTTAAAATACCTGCTAAAAATATGGATAAGAAAAAAATTATGCCCTTTTTGTTCCCTTTAAAATCTCGCTGGCAAGGGATATGCTTTTTTTCCCATGTTCTATAAGGGATGAGGTTAATTTTTCCATATCCATCTTGGATCTTGATTTGACTGCTTTTAAGAGAATAGGAAGATTGACACCGGAAATGACTTCCACCCGTCCTTCTTCCAGGAAAGCATAACTTAAGTTTGAAGGCGTTCCTCCAAACATATCCGTAAAAATAATAACGCCATTGTCTGTTATGACTTTTGAAATTCCTTTTTTAATTTTTTTTCTTAAGCTATCCGGATCTTCAAGGATATTAATGGAAACGGAAAACAGGTTGTCCTGTTTGCTTCCTAAAATAAATTCAACAGTTTCAACAAGTGAACTTCCTAAATTTGCATGGGTGACTAAAAGTATGCCTGTCATGTTTCCTTTATGTCCCGGTCAATGTCTCTGTGGATCAGACCGGGATTAAGTCTTTTTTTAATTAAATGTTCATAAATACTTCTTGCAATGGCCACGCTTCTATGTCTGCCGCCTGTACATCCAACGGCAATCGTGAGATATGCCTTGTTTTCCATCTTGTATAAAGGAATTAAGTAATCAAGCAGGTTTAAATATTTTTCAAGAAAAATCCGGGTTTCATTTTGTGATAATACAAAATGTTTAACCGCTTCGGACTCTCCATCCTGGCTTTTAAGTTCCTTTATAAAATAGGGATTGGCCAAAAACCTCATGTCCATAACAAGATCGGCATCATTGGGAATCCCATATTTAAATCCAAATGAAATAATATTTATTTTTGTCAGACTGATGGATTTGTCCCCATCATGAATAAGGTCAAGGATTTGAGATTTCAGCTGATGAACATTCAAATGGGTCGTATCAATAATATGATGTGCCGTTTTTTTGATGGGTGCCATCATTCTTTTTTCCAGTTGAATATTGTCCAAAAGACTTTTTTCATTTGTCAGGGGATGTTGCCGCCTGGTTTGGCTGAATCTTTGTAACAGTTTGTTCTCAGCGGCTTCAAGGAATATGATCCGGGGTGTCATACTCAAATGATCCTCAATTGAGGCAATGCCTTGTGCATAATTTGATATGAAATTTTTACTTCTCATATCCATCACAAACGCCAGTCCCTTGATTTCAGGACTCTCTTTTAACGGCAGGTCCAGAAATTTAGGCAAAAGTTCTATGGGCATATTGTCGACACAATAAAACGAAGCATCTTCAAATGCTTGAACAGCCGTTGTTTTTCCGGACCCGGAAAGGCCGGTTATGATATAAAACTTTTGCATTTTACTTGATTATGACCTTCAGGTTGCTTGTTACCTTTAAATTATGTGTGACCCAAAGGTTAAAAGTCTTCATCCTGCTCCATAATGATATTGTAAATCTCATCAACGGATTCTGCGGTTAGCAGTCTTTGTTTAAAATGATCCATTTTTAAAAGTTTGGAAATCTGGGCCAATACTTTAAGATGATCACCGGTAGAGTTTTGTGTTGTCAATAACAGGAAAAAAATATGGACGGGTTTATTGTCAAGGGATTCATATTCAATCCCTTTTGGACTGAGTCCGAAACCGACAATAATTGATCCGACCGAATCAAGTTTTCCATGGGGAATTGCAATGCCGCCACCAATACCAGTGCTGCCTAACTGCTCTCTTTCCATGAGAACAGTGGCAATATCTTTGGCTGATGCATCTGTTGTTTGTGAAACTGCTGAGGCAAGTTCATCAATAGCCCCTTTTTTGTCACTGGCATTAAGGTTTGCAATAATAGAGTTTTTATTAAGAAGCCGGCTGATTCTCATTTAATGAATTATCCTATGGGCTGGATTAATCCCAGCTTACCGTTATTGTGTTTGTATAGAACATTGAGTTGCTCTGTCCTGGCATTGTTGAAAACAAAAAAAGATTGCTTTCCGGAATCTAATTCAATCACTGCGTCCTCAATATCCATGGGTTTAGTATCAACTGTTTCAATAATTATCGTGTCTACCATCTGGTCTGTCATAGGGTTGTCAAATGATTCTGCAGATAAATTCAATTGAGCAGATTCATTTTTAATGCTCTGTTTATTTCTTGACAGATGCTGTTTGACTTTTTCTTTGTGTTTTTTAATTTGGGGTTTTATTTTATCCATCAGTGCATCAATAGAGGAATACATACTTTCGGAATCTTCTTTGGCATGAATTTTTAATTTGTCGCAAGTAAGTGTGATTTCAGCTATATGTCTGATTTTTTCAACAGACAGCACAACATGTGCTTCAGCCGGGCTGTCCAGCATTTTATCAAATTTATCAAGTTTTTTTTGAACATAAGATTTTAAGGCAACAGATGTGTCAATTTTTTTAAAGGTAACGGTTGTTTGCATAAAAAAACCTCCTTAAAGCTGTTTGCGTTTATTAGAAGGAAGTATGTTCAGTACTTTCCTGTATTTAGCGACCGTTCTTCTGGCAATCTGGATATTTGAGCTTTGAAGAATGCTGGCTATTTTTTCATCACTTAAAGTACTTTCAGGGTTTTCGTTTTCTATAAGAAGTCTTATTCTTTCTTTTACACTTGCAGATGCCATGGATTCTCCGCCGGTTCGCTCGATTGAAGAGTTAAAAAAGTATTTTAACTCAAAAAGTCCCTGGGGGGTATAGGCATATTTATTGGTTGTCACCCGACTGATTGTTGATTCATGCATCTCAATATCTTCTGCTATATCTTTTAGAATCAGTGGTTTTAAATATGCAATCCCTTTTTCAAAAAATTCATTTTGAAATTTTAGAATGCTTTCCATTACAAGGTATATTGTTTTTTGACGCTGATGTATGCTTTTTATCAGCCAAGATGCAGACTGCATTTTTTCATTGAGGTAATTTTTTGTATCTTTTGATATTTTATGGCCGTTGGCAATGGCATTTTTATAAAATCTGTTGATTTTAAGCTTGGGAAGCCCATCATCATTCATTACAATTTTAAAACCATCCTCATGCTTATAGACATAGATATCAGGCGTGATATATGCAGGTTCTTCAGTGGAAAATTTTCGACCGGGTTTAGGTTCAAGATATTGAATGATTTTTACGGCTGCCCTGACATCATCAAGGGATATCTTCAATGCTTTGGCAATTTTTTTGCTGTTTCTGTTTTCAAGATTTTTCAGGTGGTTGTTTATGATTTCAGTTATGATGGGATTATCAATACCCAGTTGATGAACTTGAATCAGCAAGGTCTCACGAAGGTTTCTGGCACAAATACCGGGCGGATCAAAGGTCTGAAGTACTGAAAGCAGATCTTCAACAACTTCTATTTCAACACCGGAAGTCTCGGCAATTTCTTCAATATCACTGCAAAGATAGCCGTCCCTGTTCAGGTTCCCGATAATCATATGACCGATTTTTTCTTTTTCTTCACTGAGTCCATGGAGCATTAACTGCCACTGAAGATGGGCTTGCAGTGTCTTTTTTTCAGAAGTAAAAGCTTCATAATTCGGAGCCTCTGTATTTTCCGATTCCGTATAGACTCTTCCTGTAGAATTATATTCATTAATATAATTTTCCCAGTCTGTGTCAGACCTTACTTTTTCTTCAATGGTGACTTCTTTTAAAGGGGCCTCTTTTTCAGAGGAGGGGATTTCATTTTCCAGGGCAGTAATATTATTGTCAGATGGCTCTTCTGTACCGGCCTCTTCAAGAGCAGGGTTTTGTTCCATTTCCTGTTGAATCATCTCGGCAAGCTCAAGGCGCGACAGCTGGAGCAACTTGATAGCCTGCTGAAGTTGAGGCGTCATGACCAGTTGCTGAGTTAAGATTAAACTTTGTTGTAATCCAAGTTCCATAATTATAGTTTAAAATTTTCTCCCAAATAGATTTTTTTAGCTAATTTGCTTGAAATGATTTTATCAGGATTCCCCGATTCAATAACCTTGCCCCGGTTCATAATATATGCATTGTCACAAACTCCCAAGGTCTCTCTTACATTATGATCCGATATTAAAACGCCGATTCCTTTTTTAGTCAACTGATAAATTATTTGCTGGATATCAATGACCGCCAAAGGATCAATCCCTGCAAAAGGTTCATCCAGAAGTATAAACAATGGGTTTGTGGCAAGGACTCTTGAAATTTCAAGCCGCCGTCTTTCTCCTCCTGAAAGGGAACCGGCTTTTTGCCCGGCAAGATTTATAATGCCAAGCTCTTTCATCAGGCCCATGGTTTTTTGTTCAATATCAATGCCGTTTTGGGGCAACACTTCAAGTATGGCAGCAATATTTTGTTTTACCGTCAGCTTTTTAAAAATGCTTGATTCCTGAGGAAGATATCCGATTCCCTTTCTTGCTCTTATATACATTGGATATTGCGTAATATCATCATTATCAATCAAAACTTCACCCTGATCGGGTTTGACCAATCCAACCGACATGTAAAATGTAGTTGTTTTGCCCGCTCCGTTTGGCCCTAAAAGACCTGTTACTTCGCCTTGTTTCACTTTAAGGCTGACATGATCCACAACTTTTTTGCCGTTATAGATTTTTACAAGATTTTTTAATGCAAGTTGTGTCATTATTGTTTTTCAGTGATATTATCTTCAGGATTAAAAAGCGCTTCAACTCTTTTTTTACCGTCACTTTCCACGAGTACTTTATCTTGATTTCTGAAAAGAGTAATCTTTGTTCCGGTAACAAAACTTGAGCCTGTTATTAATTTAGGAGATTTGCCGGTTAGAACCAATATCCCTTCTTTGGTTGTATAGACAGCTTTGTCAGCAAATGCCTTTCGTTCTCCGGCAATGTATTTGACGTTTCCGGTCGAAATGATTTCTTTGATATTGTTTTGAGCATCCTTGTTTTTATTGTCATTCATAAAGTAAATTTGAATGGAATCAGCAAAAACAATAAAATCCGCTCTTGTGACTTTGACGTTACCGATAAATTCAATCATTGAGGTGTCTTTTTGTGCAATCATTTTATCGGATTCAACGCGAATAGGAGCTTCTTTGAAAGTATTTTGCGTTTGGGAGTGGGCAATTTTTATTTGCAATAGCCCTGTAAAGCAAAAAATAAAAAAAGGCACAAAAAAAAGGCATGTTGATTTATTGAATAACAAATTTTTCACTGAAATTTCCTTTAACATGCCCATTTAAAATTATCATATTATTATTGAGTTCCGTTTTCATTGAATCTGCTTCAATAAAGGAATTTTCCTTTTCAAGCCTCACGTGAGTGTTGGAATAGATTATATGTTCTTTTTTGTTATAATGCAACTTATCAGTTCTCAGGACAGAAGTTTCATAGGTTACAACCGCATTATCGGAAAATGTCATGTCATGCGTCTTTGTCTGGAGGATGCCTTCTTGAGATGTCAGGTGAACTTTTTTATTGTCTTTTGTGAAAAAAAAGACTGAAACGTCAGTTAGAACAGCCTTGTTTTCATTTTTTAGGAGAGTTGCAGAGCCAGCTTTCAGCTCCCACTCCTTTATCCCGTTTTTCTTTGAAATCTGCTTTAAAAAGTTCAGTTTCAAAGCGGCTTTGGAGTCTATTTTAATATCGTTAATTTGCGGTGGGGTGGAAAGCAGTTTGTCAAAATAAAAAAAGCCGCTGATGATGACAATCATTAAAATCAACAGGCCTATCAAAGGATAGGTCAGTTTGTGTTTTGAAACGTATATCATAACAGGTATTGATTAAGGATGATGTCCCATAATCCCTTTGCTTTCAAGATGTTGTCACAAATTTCTCTGACAGCTCCCCGGCCTCCTTTTTGGATTGTAATAATATCTGAATGCTTTTTTACCTCTTCTGGTGCTTCGGGGACACAAAAAGAAAGTCCCACTCTTTTCATGACGGGAAGATCAATCAGATCGTCTCCGACAAACGCTATTTTTTCAAGTGCTGTTCCTGTTAGGGCAGTGATGCTGTCAAGGGCTTTTGATTTATCCTTGATACCGTCAAACAACAAGGTTATCCCAAGATTTTCACACCGGTATTCCAAGGCCTTTGATTTGCGGCCGGTGATGATGCCGACGCCAATTCCTGCATCCATAAGCAGTCGCAGCCCTAGGCCGTCTCGTGAATGAAAACTTTTTATCTGTTCTCCCGAGTCTGAATAGGTTATGCTTCCGTCTGTTAATACCCCGTCCACATCCAGCAGCAAAAGATCAATATTGGCAAGCTTGGTTTTCATATGTATTATCCCACTGCTTGTTTGATTGCCACAAGGGTGGATAAAAGATTTTTCATATCGTTTAACGGCATGGAATTGGGTCCGTCGCACAGGGCTTTGTCGGGTTCCGGATGGGTTTCAATAAACAATCCGTTTGCGCCTGCTGCTATGGCTGCCTTTGATAAAGTAGGGACAAATTGCCTTTCTCCGGCAGAAGAATCTGTGGCACCTCCGGGAAGTTGAACACTATGTGTCGCATCAAAGACAACCGGTACGCCTAAATTTTTGATAATCGGTATGGATCTAAAGTCCACAACAAGATTATTATAACCGAATGAGGAGCCTCTTTCTGTAATACAAATATGGGTATTTTTGGATTCTTTTGCCTTGTTGATAATATTATTACAGTCAAGAGGAGATAAAAACTGTCCTTTTTTTATGTTGACCGGTTTGCCTGTATTGCAGGCTGCCATGATTAAATCAGTCTGTCTGCACAAAAATGCCGGTATTTGGATAATATCCAGAACCTTTGCCGCTTTTTGAGCCTGGTCAGGCAAATGAATATCTGAAATAACCATAATATCCAGATCTTTTTTGATTTTTTCAAGAATGGTTAATCCTTCATTAAAGCCAGGGCCCCTGAAAGAGTGAACGGAAGTACGGTTTGCTTTGTCAAAGGATGCCTTGAAAATAAAGGGAATATCAAGTTGTTCCGTGATTTTTTTTAAATGTTTTGCAATACGGTAAGTGATTTCATGGCTTTCTATCACACAAGGACCGGCAATGAGAAAAAATCCCGGGTCTGGTCTATCGACTAAATTGAAAAAAAAATTGTCCATAATTGTGTCCTGAATAAAAGGTTTTGGAGCCAAATTATATTTTGAGGTCAAAAAAGTCAAGAATGGAAAATTGCTTGATAAGTTCGACCATAGCTGCTATTTTACTGTAAATTTATTTATTCACACACTAACCTCCTGAAAAGATAGGTATTATTGATGAAAAGATTTGTCTTTTTTGTTCTGTTTTTTGTTGTTTTTATTCCCATTGTCTGGGTGCTTGTTCATAAATTTGAAAGCAAAAAACCAATTGTCGATATTACAATACCGTCTATATACTTGAAAAAATCCTATGAAATGTCACTGAACATTACAGATCGTCAAACAGGTCTGCGCAAGATTATGGTATCCATAATGCAGCAGGGTAAAGAAAAGGTTTTGCTGGACAAGCAATATGCTTCTTCAACTTTTTTAGGGTTGTTTCCTGAAGTGAAGAAGACGCAAGAGACTTTTACCATACCTGTTTTGTTCTGGAAATATGGTATGACAGATGGTGAAGCAGTTATCCGGATAATGGTTTCTGACTATTCATGGCGAGGCTGGAACAAGGGTAATGTTTTTTATGTCGAAAAAAAGGTCGTTATTGATTCAAAACCTCCCAAAGTGAGGGTCTTAACGAAACGTCACAATGTTGAACGTGGCGGTTCCGGTCTTGTTATTTACAGAGTGTTTGAAGAAAATTTAAAAAGCGGTGTTAAAGTGGGGGATAATTTTTTCCCGGGTCATGCCGGTTTGTTCGAAGATAAACAGATCTATGCTGCTTTTTTTGCTTTAAGCCACATGCAGGGTACTGGCACTCAGCTTTCCGTCATTGCAGAAGATATGGCAGGCAACATTACAAAAAGAGGATTTTATCATTATATAAGGGATAAAAATTTTAAAACAGACGTTTTGAATATTTCCGATCGTTTTCTGGAACAAAAAGTTTATGATTTTGATGTGGATGACAAAAATGGTTTTTTTCAAGAACAAGAACCTTCCTTGCTTAAAAAATTTTTATATATCAATGGTGAGGTCAGAAAAAATAATGTTGAAACCATATTAAAGATTCCTCAAGTAACGCAAAATGAAAAATACTGGGACGGAATGTTTTCAAGACTTAATGGATCTGCAAGGAGAGCTGGATTCGCTGATCGACGAACTTATAAATATAAGGGCAACGAAATTGACAGGGCGGTTCATTTAGGGGTTGATCTGGCTTCAACGTCCAATGCGCAAGTGAAAGCTGCCAATTCGGGTAAGGTGATTCTGACAAAATTTATCGGCATATTCGGCAATACCGTTATGATTGATCATGGATTCGGGCTTTGCAGTCTTTATGCTCATTTAAACCATATGTCAGTAAACGAAGGGGATATGGTTAAAAAAGGTGATGATATTGGTTCCACTGGTTTGACGGGCCTTGCCGGCGGCGATCATCTTCATTTTTCAATGATTGTACATAATGTTTTTGTAAATCCCGTTGAATGGTGGGATGATTCATGGATTAAAAATAATATTACATCAAAAATTGATTTTGTGAAGCAGATTGATTAGCAACGAGGGGACAGTAATGTGGGTGCAGATTTTAAATCTGCACCTGATCAAGAAACGTGGGCACAGATTCTAAATCTGTACCCGATACGATAAGGTTTATTATGAGTGATTACAAAGTTAATAAAACAATTGAACAGATAAATAAAAAAATTGCGGCCGGCGAAGCTGTGGTTGTGACTGCAGAAGAAATTATCGATATTGCTAAAAAAGAAGGCATTGTTGAAGCGGCAAAAAAAATTGACGTGGTAACCACCGGAACATTTGCACCCATGTGTTCTTCCGGGGCGTTTATCAATATCGGCCAGTCCAAACCCCTTGTCAGGACAACAAAAACCTGGATTAACAATGTGCAGGCATATTCAGGCTTAGCAGCTGTAGACTGTTATCTGGGTGCTACCCAGACCTGTGAGGATGACCCGTTAAACAAACGTCATCCAGGTGAGTTTAATTATGGCGGCGGACATGTGATCCAGGATCTGGTTGCCGGAAAACAAGTTCATATACGTGCGGAAAGTTATGGCACGGACTGTTACCCCAATCGAAAAATAGAAAAGCTGGTCACATTGGAAGAGTTGCCAAATGCCATGTTGTGTAATCCTCGAAATGCCTATCAAAATTATAATTGCGCAATCAATAAATCCGATAAAATTAAATATACTTATATGGGAACCTTAAAATCGGACATGGGCAATGCCAATTATTCAACATCAGGTGAACTCAGTCCGCTTTTAAATGATCCTTATTTGAAAACAATTGGTGTGGGAACCCGGATTTTTCTGGGAGGCGCACAAGGGTATGTAACATGGACCGGCACCCAGCATAAGAATAAGGTTGAAAGAGGATTGAACGGCGTGCCTGTGACACCTGCTGGGACCCTTGCCGTAATGGGGGATTTAAAGCAGATGTCTCCCGAGTGGCTTGTCGGCCAGAGTATTCGAGGCTACGGCGTTTCTTTGTCCGTTGGCTTTGGAATTCCGATCCCTATTCTAAATGAAGAGATCCTTAAATATACTTCGGTTTGCGATGAAGATATTTTTACTCAGGTTGTTGATTATGGATATGATTATCCAGAAGGCATTTCAAAATCCTATGGCCAGGTAAGCTATGCAGAACTGAAAAGCGGTTCGATTATGATCAAAGGAAGGAAAATCCCAACAGTTCCATTATCTTCAATGATAAAGGCACGAAAAATAGCTGATATTTTAAAAAAATCCATCCAGAAAGCAAAGTTCTTTTTAGGTCAACCACAACATATGTTTTATTAGAGGTTAAATAATTTAAGGATAAAAAATGGCGGAAAAGAAACCTAAGAGTTCTTTGCGGGAAAATATAGAGGCAATCATTATAGCAATAGTTATTGCCATGTTTATCAGAACGTTTATTGTTCAAGCATTTAAGATCCCATCGGGTTCCATGCTTGAAACGCTTCAAATCGGAGACCATATCCTGGTCAATAAATTTATTTATGGAGTAAAAATTCCGTTTACGGACGGAAAAACACTGATCCCGGTTAAAGATCCTCAAAAAGGTGATATCGTTGTATTCAAGTATCCTGAAGATCCATCCAAGGATTTTATTAAAAGGGTGGTTGCCACAGGCGGGGATACCGTGGAAATTGTTAATAAAAAACTTTATGTAAATGACAGGCTAATTGAAAATGAGCCTTATGCTGTTTATAAAACCAGCATCATATATCCTGGAATTGTCAGCAAAAGAGATAATTTAAAAAAAACCGCTGTCCCTGAAAATAATTTGTTTGTCATGGGTGATAACCGTGACAATAGTCATGACAGCAGATTTTGGGGTTTTGTTGATCTAAAGGCAGTCCGGGGAGAAGCATTTATCATTTACTGGTCATGGAATAAGAATAAATTCGGAGTCAGATGGAATAGAATTGGTGATTTATTAATATAGGGAGCAATATGCAGTTTACAAAAAAGGATGTTCTGGATATCGAATCTCTTGAACCTTCCGAAATTTCATTGATCCTTGATACAGCCCGAGGCATGAAAGAAATTTCAGAACGGCCTGTTAAAAAAGTACCCACATTAAGAGGAAAAACCATTGTCCTTTTTTTTCAGGAACCTTCGACAAGAACAAAACTTTCCTTTGACACGGCAGCCAAAAGGCTTTCCGCAGACAGTATTTCCATTTCAAAGAGTTCATCGAGTATCGTTAAAGGCGAAACCTTAATTGATACAGCTAAAAACCTGGAAGCCATGAAACCGGACGTTATTGTCCTGCGTCATCCATCATCCGGAGCGCCTCATTTGATTTCAAAATATGTCAATGCTTCTGTGATTAATGCAGGAGATGGAATCCATGCACACCCCTCCCAAGCGCTGTTGGATATGATGAGTGTCCGGGAAAAAAAAGGAAAAATAGAAGGGTTAAAGATTTCTATTATAGGGGATATTGCCCACTCAAGAGTGGCAAGATCAGATATTATCGGTTTTTCAAAAATGGGCGCAACGGTTTCCATCTGTGCGCCTGAAACCATGATTCCCATGGGAATAGAAAAATTAGGATGCACAGTATCACCTAATATCGAAACCTGTGTTGAGGGGGCTGATGTGGTTATGATGCTCCGGATTCAAAAAGAAAGACAGGGAAACATACTTTTCCCTACGGAAAGGGAATATGCAGCGCTTTTCGGGCTGAATAAGACCCGACTGGCTCTGGCAAAAAAAGATGTCATTGTCATGCATCCAGGACCCATGAACAGGGGTGTTGAAATATCAAGTGATGTTGCAGATGGTCAGTGTTCTGTTATTTTAGAGCAGGTCACCAATGGGGTTGCTTTGAGGATGGCATTATTTTATCTGGTAGCAGGAGGTAACAGGCATGCAGATTCTGATTAAAGGGGCACGGGTTCTTGATCCGGGAAAGATAGATGAGAAAAAAGATATTCTCATTAAAAATAATCTTATTGAAGCTATTATTGATCCTATTGTTGACCCGACTATTGATCAGATTGCAGATTTGGATGAAAATAAAACCGAATCTGGTATTAACGTAATAGATGCTACAGGAATGATCGTGGTTCCCGGATTAATTGATATTCATGTCCATTTGAGAGAGCCGGGGCAAGAATATAAGGAAAACATTGAGACAGGTCTTGCTGCTGCTGCCAGGGGAGGTTTTGCAGCAGTGTGTTCCATGCCCAATACAATCCCTGTTAACGATAACAGACAAGTGACACAATTTATTATCCATCGTGCAAATGAATTGGGGCTTTCAAAAGTATATCCCACCGGGGCTATAACTCAGGGTTCAATGGGAAACACCCTTGCTGAAATATATGATATGAAAAAGGCTGGTATTGTTGCGGTCACTGATGATGGAAAACCAGTGGAAAATTCCAATCTGATGAGGCGGGCTCTGGAATATTGCAAGGGTTTGGACATGCCGGTTTTTGTCCATGCGGAAGATTTAAGCATTGTAGACGGCGGCTCGATGAATGAAGGCCCGTTTGCCACAGCCTGGGGCATAAAAGGAATTCCCAACGCAGCAGAGACGATTATGGTTGTAAGAGATATAGCGCTTTGTGAACTTACAGGCGCATGGGTTCATTTCTGCCATATCAGCACCAGAGAGTCGGTGGAAGCCATCAGGCAGGCAAAAAAACGAGGGGCAAGGGTTACTTGTGAGACAGCACCCCATTATTTTACGCTGACAGATGAGGATGTGAAAGATTATAATACTAATTTTAAAATGAATCCACCCTTGCGCTCAGAAGAAGACAGGCAGGCCGTTATCCAGGGGCTGTCAGATGGGACAATTGATGTGATCGCATCAGATCATGCCCCTCACAGCGTGATGGAAAAAGATGTGGAATTTGACATGGCAGCTTTTGGTATTGTCGGATTGGAAACCTCATTGTCTTTGTCATTAAAACTGGTTAATAACGGAGTTTTAACACTTGAGGCGCTTGTCAATAAAATGGCAAAGACCCCGGCAAAAATTATTGGTCTTAATAATGACATCAAGCCTGGAAATCTTGCAGATTTGACCATTATAGATCCTGATCATGCCTATGAAATTGATCCTGAAACATTTAAATCCAAAAGCCGAAATACCCCTTTTTCCGGACTTAAGGTCAAGGGCAGTGCATTTTTAACCATGGTCAATGGCAGGGTTGTGTATCAAAGGGATTAAACGATTGTATTGAACAATTTGATTGAACAGCAGGATCATTAATCATGAATAAAAAGACACATCATATACTTGTGGTTGATGATGAAATAAGCATGCGAGAGTTTCTTGATGTTTTATTATCCAAAGAAGGATATAAAGTGTCGGATGCCGGAAGCGGTAAACAAGCCATCAAGATGATTCAAAAAAATGGTTATGATCTTGTCCTGTCTGATATTCGTCTCGGAGACATGGTCGGCCTGGACGTTTTAAAAGAGGCAAAAAAGAAAAATCCGGATACGGTTGTTATCATGATATCAGCTTACTCAACCACGGAAATTGCTGTTGAGGCTATGAATGAAGGGGCTTATGATTTTGTCCCCAAACCATTTGATAACACGGAATTGAAGCATACTATCCAAAAAGCCCTTGAATTAAAAACCATTGACCAGGAAAAAGATAGGACGTCATCAGAGCTTCGGGATAATATGCATTTTGACCGGATTATCGGGAAAAGTCCCGGAATGATGGCAATTTATAAAAGAATCGAACAAATTAGCTCGACAAAAACCAATGTGTTGATCACCGGGGAAAGCGGAACAGGAAAAGAATTGATTGCAAGGGCGATTCATGAAAATTCCGATCGGAAAAATAATCCTTTTGTAGTTGTCAATTGCGGTGGTATCCCGGATACGTTGATAGAGAGTGAATTTTTTGGTCATGTTAAAGGCTCTTTTACAGGAGCCGTAAATGACAAACAGGGGCTTTTTGAGGCAGCAAATCTTGGAACTATTTTTTTAGATGAGATTGGTGAATTGTCTCCCATCTTACAGGTCAAGCTGTTGCGCGCGGTACAGGAAACCTCTTTTAAGCCTGTTGGGGGAACAAAAGACATTGATGTGGATGTCAGGATTATATCTGCTACCAACAAAAAACTTGAGCAGGAGGTTATTGACGGAAATTTCAGGGAAGATCTTTTTTTTAGGCTGAATGTTATTCCCATTAAAGTTCCGCCGTTAAGGGACAGAAAAGGGGATGTTGCGCTTTTAGCCAAGCATTTTGCTGGAAAATATTCCAAAAAAATGAAAAAGGATATTGTCAAGCTGTCTTCCTATGCCATTGATTTTTTGAATAGCTACAGCTTTCCCGGTAATGTCAGGGAGCTTGAAAATCTTATCGAACGAAGCGTTGCCCTTTCTTCCACCAATATCATCCTGCCCGAAAGCCTGACCATCTCCATGCACAAAAAACGCAGATGGGTTGAAGGGATCAAAGGTCAAAGGTTTGATCTGGATGATGTTGAGCAGGGTGTGGATCTGGATAAGATCCTGTCAACCATTGAGAAGTCTTATCTTAAAAAAGCCATGGAACTTGCCGGTGGTAACAAAAGCAAGGGTGCCGAGTATTTAAACCTCAGTTTAAGATCCATGCGTTACCGTCTTGACAAAATAGAAGACGAATAGCAATTGTAACTATCTAAGTTTATTGATAGTTGGTGGAGCTGAGGGGGATCGAACCCCTGACCTTACGGCTGCCAGCCGTACGCTCTCCCAGCTGAGCTACAGCCCCACATCAAAAGCAGTACTTTAATAATAGATTGAACCTTTTGTGTCAACAAAAAAAATAAAAATTATTACAAGCAAATGAAAAAGTTCAGCCTTTATGCTGATTTCATAAGTCCTTGATCGGCTTCCTTGAACTCAAATTCTGCCACATTTTCAGTTTTAATTAATTGAGGCGACATCTATCCTGACACAGGGAGAAACCAGGTATGCTGAATTTGGGTGTGTAAAATTTTCACTTCTTTTTGACATCTTCTTCACATCTTTTTGACAACGGTTCTGATACTATCATTTTTCCCGAAACGGTGTGCTGGATTTTAAAGCCGGGTTTCCAGTTGAAGTGCGGTACATCTAAAAGGGCTGGAAACCGGATAAAAGTGACTGGCATATGGTTCACTTACAATAAAACAAAGGAGCTAAGCATTATGAAACATCCCAGGTTGAAATTGTTCAATGTAACACTTTTTTGCTTTTTATGCATGATGCCGGTGGCAACACTGGCATCTGTTGATTTGCCGGGACACCTTCAGGACAAGATAGAGCAGGTGTTTCCCGGCGCCAAAATCACGAAGACAGAAGAAGAAAGATATCAGGGCCAGGCAATAACGGAAGTTGAACTAGTGGCCAAGGATGGGACGCCTTATGAGGTCTATCTTTCAAAAGACGGCAAAGTGCTCAAGATCGAAAAAGAAGATGAGGGGTTCCTCTGGTTTAAATAATTCACATTAAAAAAAAAGGAAATAATCGAAATGAAAAAATTTGGATCAAACCATTTAGGTACAGCATTGTTCTTGAGTTTATATCTTATTCTGGGCGTGGCATGGAACGCCGGGGTCCAGGAGCTGCCCCCGGCCGTGAGTGAGGCGATTGATCAGGCCTTTCCCAATGCTATAATAACTGACATCAGTAAAGAATCTTACCAGGGACAGACCGTGACTGAAGTTGAACTGGTTGATGAGAACGGCAACCCGTATGAAGTATATGTCTCCAATGACGGGAGGATACTGAAAGCAAAAAGAGAAGACGACGGACTACCCTGGATAGGAGGAGAATTATCAATTGGCCTGGCTGTCTTTGCGGAAAAAGAAATTTACAAAGGCGCTGATGATGAAATTCAGCCGGCAGTGTTTTTAAGATATGAAAACGGACCGTTCGAAATAATGACAACGGACGCTATTGATGTCTCATATGAATTATTTGATACAAAGCTGTTCAGTGTGGCATTAAGGGGCTCAGTCCTGTTTGATGAGGGGTATGACCCTGATGACAGCACCTATTTAAAAGGTATGGAGGAACTGGACACACTGTTTTATACGGGTCTTGGATTTGAAAAACAGTTTGCCGGGTGGGAGATCAGCCTGGAAGTTTTACAGGATGTCAGCGGAGAACATGATGGCCAGGAAATAGAACTGGCTCTGGAATACCAATGGAGTGCGGCAGGCTTTGAATTCCGGCCAAACGTGAGCCTGATCTGGATGAGTGGGCGCACAGTCGATTATTTTTACGGTGTGTCTTCAAAGGAAGCCAGGGCTGACCGTAAGGCTTACTCACCCGGATCAAGCTATGAAATCGGTGCAGAACTCATGGTAGAGCGTCTCATCTTTGGGAACTTTTCTGCTGTTGGGTTTATCGGCATTTCAACATTTGGAGGCGATATCACGGACAGCCCCATTGTGGATGAGGATTACTCAACTCAGGTGGGTTTTGGCATTATGTACGCTTTTTAAGCAGAGAATCCGGTGTTTCAATCCATTTTGTTAACGATATAAAGGCAGAGTGTTAGATGTTAAAGTTCTTGCAACGCATATCGCTGATGCATATCCTGCTTGTCGGCAGCCTTGTGACGATTTATTCGTGTCAAACCATTCAGGTCCAACAGCGCGAAACCATTCAATCAAGGCTGCCCGAGACGTTTGTCAATCTCGAAATCCAAAATCCAGGCACCAGGATATACTGGAAAACCAGTTTTCCCTCAAATTCGCTCAAAAAAGATGTGCTGATGCTTATTGAAAAAAATTATCAGATTGAAGCCGCCAGGGCCCGGATGAAAAGGGCCATTGCAGCGTTTGATATCGCAGAATCACTGGCGGTGCCGTCTTTGAATGCAAGTGCAGGTTATGAGCGGTCCAGAATTAAGGAAACAACCGATCGTTCGTCAACCACCCGGAGTCACATTGATATCGGAACGGTATTGCATTGGGAGCCGGATATCTGGGGCCGGCTGAGGGCAGGGCAGGCTGCTGCGTCTCTTTCCATAGAAGAAAAAAAGGCAATGGTTGATCAGGTTGCACTGGATTTACAGTTTCTTCTGGTCCAGGCCTGGATTAAATACCATGGGGCCGTCCAGATGGAAAAGGTATTGAAAGACCAGAGAAAAACCAATAACAAAATTTTGGAATTAATCGAATTGCGTTTGGCCCAGGGCGATGGAAATGCCTTGGATGTTCTCCAGCAACAGGGACATATTGCGCATATTAACCGGGCACTTCCGGATGTGATATCAAAAAAAAAGCAATATTCACATGCATACGCTGTTTTATTGGGCAACCTGCCGGATGAAGGCCATCAGCCGGGTGGTGAATGGCCGGTCCTGGAAAAGATACCAGCCATTTCAAGTCCACGGGAGTTGCTGGGACACCGCCCGGACTTAAGGGCTGTTTTTTATGCGCTGCAGGCTGCTGATCATGAGGTCGCAAAGGCCATTGCAGATCGACTGCCCCGTATATCAATCTCCTTGAATTATACCCTGGGTGGCCCGACAATTGCTGATATCGGAAGAGCCAGAGAACTTAGTTTTATCTCAGGATTGCTGGTGCCTGTTTTTGATGCCGGCCGACTGAAGGCCAACGTCTCTGTTAAAAAGGCCCAGGCGTTTGAAAACCTGGCAATCCTGGAACAATCCGTACTCAATGCATTCCAGGAAGTGGAAGATGTGCTGGTGAAAGAAAACGCTTTGTTCGACGAACAATGCCTGCTTAATGAAGAGGTTTCTATTGCGATGGAGACCGTTGACAGAGCCAAGTTTCAATACCTTAACGGTCGACAGTCTTTTTTGTCCGTCCTTCTGGCGCTGGTAAAGCTGCAAGACCTTCAGCAAAGTGACATTGAGTTGAAACAGGACCTGCTTATTAACCGAGGTCATCTTTTAAAAGCCCTCAGTGCACAATGGAGTGAATCACATGAAAATTTTTAACATACGAATGTTGCTTCCCGCTCTGGTTTTATTGATCGGATGCACACTCACCACCCTGATGATTGCCTTTGAAGAAGAGGAACCGATGATGGCCGCTTCCATACCCCCCATGTCCGTTGAAACAATATATGCCAGAGTACAGGATTATCAGATCCAGATACCTGCCTGGGGGTTTATCCAACCGGAAGAAATCATCAATATCCGTGTCGAAGTACCTGGAAAGATTAAAGTGGTATCGGATTATATTTTCAATGGCGCCCATGTAAAAAAGGGGGATCTGCTGTTCACGATTGATGACCAAAATTATAAGAATTCATTGGCCCGGGCAACGGCTGCCAAGGATATTGAATTACAGGCGCTTGAGATCGAAAAAGGCCGTCAGGCAATTGCTAAGGCTGAATGGGGCCTGCTGGAAGAATCCAGACGGCAGGGTGCTAAAAACAACTCTCTGGCCCTGCGCAAGCCTCAACTCAAAGAAAGGGAAGCCGCAGTGCGGATCGCTGCCGCAAAAGAAGGTCAAGCCAGGCTTGATCTTGAACGCACACGAATCCATTCGCCCTGTAACGGTATTATTCTTTCCGAAGATATTGCCAGTGGTCGTATACTGGACAACGGAGATATTGGATTAACCATCGCCTGCACGGATAATTACCAGATAAACGCCCTGTTTTCTGCCGGATATTCAATTATCCCTGAATCAGACCGTGTCAAGATCACCACCCGTTCGGAAAAGTATGAGGGGATTATCAAGTCGGTCTTTTCTCATATACATCCGCAGACCCGCCAAAGGCAGGTACTTGTGCAGTTCAAGGGCAGGCAGGTCACCATTGGGGAATATGCAAGACTATTGCTTCCCGGTCCTTTTTTTGAAAAGGCAATGCTGCTCCCTGAAAAAGCACTTCGTCCGGAAAAAACAGTTTGGGTGCTGGATAAAGACAACAAACTGGATGTCAGAACCGTGACGATTCTTGCCAGGGATATGGAAAACCTGGTGATCGGTAGCGGTATCACATTGTATGACAAAATTATTATCACCCATATCTCAAGCCCGCTGAAAGGAATGATTCTGTCTGAGTTGTCTGATAAAGTGGCGAAATATCAACATTCAATTACACCTGGAGAGCCAGAAAAATGAAGGCTTTTTTAAATTTTATTTTAAAACGGACGGCTTTTGCAAATACCATCATGGTAGTGATCATGATTGGAGGGGCGCTCAGCGCCATGACCATCCGTCAGGAATTGATGCCGGCACAGGAAACCCGAATGGTAGAACTCAGCGTAGATCTGCCCGGTGCCTCCCCGGAGGAGATGAATACGTCCATCCTGATGGTCATCGAGAATGCTGTGCGCGGAATGGACGGCATCAAACGGGTGGATTCCAGGGCACGTGAGGGGGGGGCAACCATAACACTCACGTTGCTGGAACATGTTAATACGCAAAAGATGCTGGGGGATATCAAAAATGCTGTCGACCGGATTGAGACCCTGCCTGAAGATGCCGAAAAACCCGTGATCAGTATTCCATCTCATGTTGAAAAAGCGCTTTCCATTATTGTCTTCGGCGATCAGCCTGTTATGTGGCTTCAAAAAAATGCAGAAACCGTTCGTGACGATCTGCGTACATTAAAGGGCCTGAAAAATGTGGAACTTGCGTTCCCCCGGGAACAGGAAATTTCCATTGAATTATCAGAGCACACGTTGCGGCAATACGGGCTGACACTTTCTGATGTGGCTGAAAAAATCAAACAAAGTTCTCCCAACCTGCCCGGCGGCACCCTTTTCACCAATGAAGTGGATATTACACTGCGCACGTCGGAACGCCGGGAGTGGGCATCGCAATTTGAAGGTGTTGTGATTGGCCGGACAACCGAAGGCATACCGATTCATTTATCTGATATCGCCACACTGAAAGACGGATTTGGCGTGTCTGAAATTGAGTCCTGGTTTAACGGGTTGCCAGCGGTTCAGATTGATGTTTATGCAGTGGGAGATGAATCCCCGATATCAGTTGAAGCCGCAGTTCAGGAATATATTGAAACTATTGTGCCTAAAAAATTCAATGGGATCCAGGTCGTCATCTTTGAGAATCAGGCATCTGCCTATCGTAGCCGGATGGCATTGCTCATAGACAATGCACTGATCGGTCTGGCCCTGGTTCTCATAACCTTGGGGCTTTTTTTAACCCCCAGCCTTGCTTTCTGGGTGATGGTCGGTATTCCCACATCCCTGCTCGGAGGGCTTGTTCTGCTGCCTGTTTTTGGCGGTTCACTTAATATGCTGTCGCTTTTTGCATTTATCGTAACCATTGGGGTCGTGGTGGATGATGCCATCATGATCGGAGAAGCCATCCATGTTCAGCTTAAAAACGGTTTGCCTCCTCTGAAAGCAGCTGCCCAGGGGCTCGAGGAAATGGGAGGGGCTGTGCTGCTTGCCACTTCAACCACGATTATTGCATTTATGCCCATGTTTTTTGTTCCAGGTGAAATGGGTGTTCTTTTCTATCAAATCCCAGCTGTTGTGATTGCGGTTCTTCTGGTTTCCCTGTTTGAATCCGTATTCATACTCAGCGCACATCTTTCCGTGGGACACCCGGAATGGTCGTGGCTGAAAACCCTGGCACGACCTCAGCAGATGGTAAATGCCTGGCTGGAACATTTTATTGAAAACAGATTCCGGCCCTTTATCCAGACCAGCCTGAGGAATACAGGCACCCTGTTTGCCATGGCATTTGTTCTGCTGCTGCTCACCATAGGTGCCATTGCTGCAGAATATCTTGATTTTGATTTCACACCGACAATCGAATCAGATACGGTCATTGCCCAGGCAACATTGCCATATGGAACACCTAAAAAACAATCCATCAAAATTCAGAAGCAACTGGTAGAGGCAGCAAACACCGTTCTAAAAGAGAACAACATGAAATCCCCCGGGGTGTTTTCGCTTATCGGCACAAGACTTGAAGAGGGTGAGGTGGAAGTTGAATCCCTTGCCGGATTCCACTATATTTCTGTTTTGATGGCACTTCCGCCGGAAGAGGAGCGGATTTTGAGCGGAAGGCAGTTTGCCGCCGCCTGGCAGCAGGCATTTGGTGACCCCGGTGAATTGGAATCCTTGAATTTTACGGGTGAAACAAATGTTACCGGTGGTGAACCGATCATGCTGGAAGTCTTTCACCCGGATCCGGAAGTGTCACGCAGCGCAGCCCTTTCCCTGGGCCGGAGACTGAGAACCATTTCAGGACTGACATCAATAGATGACGGTGTCAGGGCCGGCAAACCGGAATTGACAATACGGCTTAAAGAGTCCGGCCAGCAAATGGGGTTTTCCGCAGAAATGGTGGCCCTGCAGATTCGTCACAGATACCATGGTGCCGAGGCGCTCAGATTTGTGAGGGACGGCAGTGAGGTAAAAACCATGGTTCGGTTAACTCAGGCGGAACGAAACAGTATAAGCTCGCTGCAGGATATTCAACTCAGATCCACTTCAGGAAAACTGGTAAACCTCAAGGAAGTTGCTGACATCACCCAGGACCGCTCTTATACAAGCCTTGCCCGGCGGGATGGGAAACGGATTTATCCGGTGACTGCAGACATCGGATTCGGCATTGATGATGATCTTGTGGAAGATGCGCTGGAGGAAGCCATTGTACCGCAGGTATTGTCGGATTTTCCAGGTGTTTCAATACACTTTGGTGGAGAGGATGAGGAAAATGATGAAGCCTTAGGATCCCTGGGCAATGGGTTTTTAATTATCCTGGGTATCATCTTTCTTGTGCTGACCTTTTATTTTAATTCCTTTACCCAGCCTGTCATGGTTTTATCAACAATCCCATTCAGCCTTATTGGTGCGATATGGGGTCATATTATCCTTGGTTGCGATCTGTCCATTGTGTCCGTCATCGGCATCATTGCCATGGCCGGTGTGGTGGTAAATGATTCACTGGTGCTGGTGACAACATATAACCGGTACCAGGCATCTGGACAGCCCCCGTTTAAGGCCATTGTGGACGCTGCCTGTCATCGTTTCCGCCCGATTCTGCTCACTACTCTGACCACCTTTTTCGGTCTGGTACCGCTGTTGACGGAGGCTTCAGAACAAGCACAATTCCTGATCCCGGCGGCGATATCCATTAGTTTTGGCCTTGTATTCGGAACCGTTATCACCCTGGTCATGATGCCGGGTTTTCTCTGGCTGTTTGAAAAAAAACAGCCAAAGATAAGCAATACAGATTTTTTAATAAAAAGGCTGTTCATTAACTGATTTTCTGCTTGACATCATAACAGCGATATGAATTAAGCTGAATTAAAGTCAAATGTCATTCTCATTGTTGATGAACCACTTTTTTAAGGACACTATTATTATGAAGGCCAACGAATCGACGAAAAAAATGAATGGGCACACTGCCCGCCATTTCAGGAAACTGCGGGTATTAATAATCGAAGATAATGTAGATCTGGCTGCAAATATCGGAGATTTCCTGGAAGATAAAGGCCACGTCATCGATTATGCCATGGATGGCGTTTCCGGTTTACACCTTGCACTGACCCTTCCGTTTGATGTCATTGTGTTAGATATCATGCTGCCGGGAATCGATGGGATGACGCTATGCCGGAGATTTCGAGAAGAGACAGAAAAATCAAACCCGATACTCATGCTCACGGCCAAGGATACAATAGAGGATAAACTTGAAGGGTTCAATGCCGGTGCGGATGATTATCTTGTCAAACCGTTTGAACTGGAAGAACTTGAAGCACGCCTGATGGCATTGATCCGGCGGCCGGACCATTATGAATCAGCCAAAAGCTTTGAATTTGGAGCAATTCACCTGGATATCAGCCACCAGAAGGTAACGGTTGAAGGAAAACCGGTTAAAATGACACCCACATGCTTTCGTATCCTCAAAAAGTTGATCCGCTGTGCCCCCGAGGTTGTAACGCGACGCGACCTGGAGCGGTATCTGTGGGGGGAGTGGAAACCGGCCAGTGATTCTTTGAGGACACATATTTACGCCATTCGAAAGGCGCTGGATACACCCGGGCAGCCATCATGTATTAAAACCATCACCGGCGTGGGCTTCAGTTTGAGATAAAGACAATGAAAATATCCAAAACACTTCAATCCCGAATCATTTTTTATTTCTGTGGGTATCTGGCCATTCTGCTTTTTGTTTATTCGATTGCGATTTCCGGAATGCTGAAACTGTCAGAAGACTGGGCCTTTAACAGGCAATTGTCAGAAATTTCAGACATTGTTCTGGAAAAATACCAACAGGAAGGGAAAATACCGAAAAACCTGCCCATGCACATTACAGCATATTCAGATATCTCAAAAATACCCCAGCCGTTAAAAAAACATATTTTAGACCAGCCCCCTGGAATTTTTGAGATAACCGACGATCTGGATACCCATGCCGCCATTGTTCCGGTTGACTCAGGTGGTCGGCACCTTTACATTTTCTACCATGTAGCGTCAATTGAGGCCACAGACTGGTTTCAAATGTATATCAGCCTGCTGGCAGGGGGTATCGGTCTGCTGGTTTTATTGTTAGGATGGGGAATAGCCCGCTCCCTTTCAAACCGGATACTTAACCCTATTTCCAATTTGGCCGGGGCAGTTCAATCTCTCCCCCTGGATGGGAATTCCATTGAGCTACCGTATGTTGCTTCTCAAGATGAAATCGGGATGCTGACAGAAAAAATAAATCAGCTGCTGAGAAAAATTTCAGATTTCACATCCCGCGAGCGGGAATTTACATCCCATGCAAGCCATGAACTTCGAACACCCGTGAGCGTCGTTAAAAGTGCTGTTGAGCTTCTGTACCAGAGAATTGAAAAGACAGATCAAAAGCTTCGGGGCCCCCTGGAAAGGATCAGCAGATCCATTGCAGATATTGAGTCGCTTATCAGCACCTTTCTGATGCTGGCCAGGGAAAGACAGGACCCGGTCAGAAATGATTTTTGCAACCTAAAGCAAATCGCTGACTCCATTGTTGACAAGTACCTCTATATCCTGGGCTCAAAACCCGTAAAAGTCGAGGTGCGGGTATCAGAGTCCAGCCCTTTGATCGCACCTGTGACGTTGGTTGAAATCGCCTTTGGCAATCTTGTAAAAAATGCCTTCCAGTACACAATAAACGGCAGGGTCGTCATTAATATCTTTAAAGGCGGTGTCAGCGTTCAGGATAGTGGCCCAGGGTTTGACACCTGTGCAAAACCGGGTATTGGCCTGACCATCGTAGAACGCCTGTGCGATAAAATGAACTGGCAGTTCATCAAACAACAAAATACAGGAAATAGCACACAGGTGGATTTAATTTTCACCCCGGATTCCTCTTTTAATGCTTAGCTGAGGATTCTGACTGGCAAAGTAGCTGATGAGGTCAATCGTTGTATCAGGGCATTTTCAGAGCAACAGGGCTGTGAAATTTTTGAGTTGAACGTACAAATTGATCATGTACACTTGCTTGTCATGGTACCACCCAAGGTATCAATCTCTAACTTTATTGGAACGTTGAAGGGTAGATCTGCAATTCGTGTCTTCAATAAATTCAGGCATCTCAACACAAACCCTATTGGGGTAATCATTTTTGGACTAAAGGATACTGTGTTGATAATGTCGGTCTTGATGAAGAAAAAATTAGAAAGTATGTCAAATATCAAGAAAACAAAGAAAAACAATTAGAACGATAATATAAATTGGATAGGGACACTTCAAAACCCTGCCCTCTTGGTAGGGGTTCTTTATTCCCTTTATCCCCAATACACCCCAGGCGGTTTCACAGTTAATGAAACACTTGACATAAAAAATATCGATAAGTATTCTTCCTCTTTTTATATAACTGCCATGGGCAACCTGTTTTTTTCGCTCAGATTTGCTCACAACAAAACATGAAAGTCACTATTTGGATTTTTGAAGACTTTCATATTAAAAAAAGAGGAAGTTTAGAAAATTGAACAATAACAATATATTATTTGATATCATAAAATCATCCCGCCGCTGGCTGATATTGATAATAGCCGGAACCCTGTTCATCCTGTCACAGTTTTACCGTTCATCCGTAGCCGTGATTACTCCTAACCTTATACATGACTTAAAACTTGATGCCTGGGAACTTAGTACTGTATCGGCATCATTTTTTTATGCCTTTGCCCTGATGCAGATTCCTGTCGGGCTTTTTCTTGACAGCATTGGCCCCAGGATAACCATGACCCTGCTCACGTTGGTTGCCGTGGCAGGCGCACTGATTTTTTCCATGGGAGAATCCTACTACTCGCTGACCATAGGCAGAGTGTTTTTGGGAATCGGTATGGCATGCAATTTTATGGGAACTTTAAAACTAATCACGATCTGGTTTCGTCCGAAACAGTTTGCAACACTTTCAGCTATTATATTATCAGCTGGCACTGCCGGCAATATAGCGGCGGCTACCCCCCTCGCATTAATGGTACAAACGCTTGGATGGAGAAACAGCTTTGTGACAATGAGCGGAGTCACTTTTTTTATAGTGATTCTTTTCTTTTTCCTGGTAAACGACCGGCCCGGCAACCAAATTATTTCGGAAAACCAGGGAGCTTCCCGTCCTAAGGTAAGAGATACTCTGCAAAGGGCTAAAATCCTTTTTTCCCAACGGGATTTCTGGATCATTTCGTTTTCCACATTTTGTCGTTATGGTATTTTTGCTTCTGTTCAGGCGCTTTGGGCAGGCCCCTATCTTATACAGGTGGCTGGACTCTCACCGGTTACGGCAGGTAATATTATCCTGCTAATGAGTATCGGCATGATCATCGGCAGTCCCGTGACAGGGCATTTATCTGATATTGTTTTTACATCTCGAAAAAAGGTTATTACCTTCGGTCTCTTCGGGATGTCTGTTATTTTAGGAATTCTTGTGTTTCTTCCCGGGGAATCAGGAAAAGTGACTTTGTCAGTCCTCTTTTTTTGTTTTGGTTTGTTCAGCAGTTCAGGACAGCTAATGTATGCACATATAAAAGAACAAGTTCCCCATGAAAATGCAGGCATGGCAATGACAGCAATTAATTTTTTTACCATGGGCGGAGTTGCTGTTTTCTTACAGGGACTGGGCTTTTTAATGAAATTTCTTTATCCAGGAACCTCTCTGGGCTTTTCAGCTTTCAAAAGTGCCTTTATCTTCTGCGGAATCTGCCTTGCGGTTATTTGTGTTTGCTACACCTTTACGACCGAAACCCTTGCCATGAAAAAAGACTATCGTTAAATAATGATTTTGGAAGACATGCTCCTCTAAAAAACAGGGGCTTGTAATGTTTTATCTTCATTACAAACCCCTGTTATAAAAAATATAAATTATTTTTTTGTTATTTTATTTTTCGCAAGACTCTGGAGGACCATTTGGAATCATCCATTCGTCTGCTCAGGCTCGTACCCAGTTTGGAAAGCATATGATTGGACTGAGCTTTTTCTTCTGCTTCCGCATAAATTTCTGCAGCAATATCAGGGTCATTCATCTGCAGTAAAGCAGTTTCCGCCAAAAACACAAGATCATCAAAGGAGGTCAGTTTTTTGCGAGCTGAAGACACAATATTTGACAAGAATATCTGTTCGGATGTCTGATTTTTTATAAGACAAATCAATTGCCCGTAATCCCGTTGGGACTGGCAGAGTGATGCTGCTGAGCCATAGAGTTTTTGAGCCCAATCTTTATCCTCAAGCCAGTTAAAAACAGCTCCGGCAATACTCGCAAAATCAGACAGGCTGCTGCATTTTTCCTCGGCTTTGCTCAGCAGCTTTGCTGCCCATTCCTTGTCATTGAATTTTTTTACTGCAATGGACGCAAGTTTGATAAAATCACTGTTTTTGGAACTCTTTTTTTCAATACCGACATATATCTCACGAATCCAGGCCTCATCTTTAAGTGTATCGGCAATGGCACGGGTCAGTTCATCATAGAAACTGAGACTGGTGCATTTATCCAGAAGTTCTGAATAGATATCCCTTACCAGGGCTTCGTCTCCTAAGTCCGAATGAATACCGGCAGTAAGTTTTATAAAATCGTTAAAATTAACGGTAAGTGCTTTTGCAAGCTTGTAAAGCTTGGCTGCGTAATACTTGTCTCCTGTCTTCTCAAACACCTCATGGGCAAGTGTCCGCATGGGAGAGCAGGTTTTGGTTTCCTGTTCTCTTAAAATAAAATCCGCATATAATGCTTTAAATTCTTCCCGTTTTTCCAGCTGAAAGGAAATTGCCGATGTCCAGGTCTCGTCATCGGTGACAATCTCCTGGATAGCCTTGGCTGTTTTGATAAAGTCTGCATTGGTTTTTACGGCCCCTTCAGCCTGTTTGAGAACCTGAACTGCCGCATCCGTATCTTTAAGATCTTTTGCCATGGAAATGGCCAGAGCAACCAGTTGGCCGCAGTCCGGATTAGTGGCTGCCGCTTTCTGATAAACTAAAGAAGCAAAGGCTGCATCACCGGTGTTGTCAAATACGGCCTTGGCCAGTTTCAGATAATCTGAAAAATCTTTAAAAACTGTTTCCGCTTTTTTATAAACAGACATTACAAAATCAGTATCATCCAGCTGTTTTTTTACGGTTTCGGCAAATTTGAGCAGCTCATTTCCGGATTCAAGTGATGCCAGGGCTTTTTCACAAATTTTTCGGGCAAGGTCATTGTCTTGAAGGTCAGTTGTAACACCGGCCGCAAGCACTATAAAATCATCTGCCTTTGATGCTTTTGTCATTGCTTTTTCATACACATTCTTGGCCCTGTCCTTGTCTTTGAACATGTCCAGAACAGACTTTGCAAAAACCACATAATCATCGGCTTTTGAACATTTTTCAAAGGCTTTGTCAATGGTTTGTTCAGCAAGCTCTTTGTCGTTGAGAACTTTGGCAATATGATCGCTTAATTCTAAAAAATCCGTTACTTTGACACATTTTGAACTTGCAGCTCCGATAATGTCTTTTGATACATCTTCAAGCTTAAGCTCCAGGGCCGCTGCGGCAAGCTTTAAAAAATCTTCTGTTGAACCGCACAGGTTTTTACCCTGCTCCAGAAGGGCGGTAGCAGCATCCGTATCCTGAAGCAAATCAAGACTGGCCTTGGCATATACGACTGCGTCTTCAAATGTTTCGGCCCAGTCAGCACCTTCTTGCAAAAGTTCGGACGCCCACTCTTTATCAGAAAGTCCGTCCACAATTTCTTTTGCCACGGCAATATATTCTTCCGGAGCATCACACTCTTCGGCTTTTTCTTCCAACTCTTCTTTTAATCCCATGTTTCCTCCTTGTTGTTTTGAACAATATTATATTTAAACATTTTAATTCAGGTAAGTAAGACAATCTCTTATTTTTTTATTGTCAGATAAATTGCCTATCACAGGTCGTTTTTTTGTGCAATCAATATTCTTCTTGAAAGCCGACCCCTGTGAAGTTTGTTGCCCATAAAGAAGACTAATTATTCATAAATGGGGTTTGAGACTCTTTGACTTGATCTCAATTGATTCTTTTGAATGGCCGAAATTGTAATACAGCCGATAAAACAAATACGAGCCGTTGGAGAGATTGCAATTCAACGGCTCATATTTATTCGATATACTTGGGCCTTATGCCTGGATTTTATGGCAGATTTTTATATGCCAGGTCTTTTTTTTATATGCCAAGACTTTTATAAAGGTACGGTCAGTTTTTCAGTTTTATCAGGTTCTGATGCCATCTCTTTTTTTGCTGTAGAAGAGCCGAACATAAAATTAATAAATTTGACATACCATGCCGCCGACTGGATCTGGATAATATAGGCAAGGGCGATCAGCAGTGCAATGGTCATTCCTTGTTTGCCAAAGGCTGTCATGGCAATGGCAAGGGCAATGGATAAATCCCGCATCACGACACCAAAAACCATGGCAATGGCATCTTCTCTTTTAAACAGCAATCGACCGATCACAGTTAAGAACACATATGATATCAGGTAAAAAACAGCCAAAGGAACCAGTATGGTAACAATATCTCCGGGGTTTGAAATAATATGCCTGGCCTTAAGAGACATGGCCAAAAATGCAATCAAAACCACCCCAAGTGCTGAAAATGGAGGGAATTTAGGTTTTATTTTTTCATTCCAATGTTTTGTTCCATATTTTTTCATTCCGAAAAACTGGGTAAAAAGACCTACAACTAAAGGTAAAAACACGAAAATAGCAATCTGTTTGAACATATGAAGCATGTTAACTTCAATGGTTGCACCCATGAATACTTTTGTAAAAACCGGCGCGGCAAGAGATCCTATGACAAGGCCGAATACAACCATTTTAATGGCAGCTTCCTTGTTTCCTTTTGCAAACCCGGTCCAGGATATGGTCATGCCTGATGTTGGAAGAACGCCGATCAAAAACAGCCCAACAGCCCAGAGTCCGAATTTTTCAGCCTCGCCTGATAAAAATATTTTCCCGATGAAAAATGCAATTATAGGAATAAATATAAAATTAATGAGCTGTGTAACCAGTTGGAGTTTGCCATCATGGCCTTTAAAAATGGTTTTCACATTTAATGTCACCATCATGGGGTAAACCATTATAAATGTCACCGGGATAATAAATTGTTTTAAGGATGATGCGTCAAACAAATATCCGTAGATCAATCCGAATATCATGGAGACAGGAATAGCCCAAACTAAATTTTTTTGTATGAATGATAATATTTTCAGCATGATACAGATTCCTTTCTTGTTTTGGTTTTGTGAATGTTTGGAAATAAATTTGCATCGGTATGAGGTAAAAACTGGGCCTTGGTAAACTCTTCCATAAACCCGTTGTTACTTGAAAAATCAAGATATGTCATTGTGTTTGAAATGGCGACGGCCCGGCTTCGAAAGGTATTGGAAAGAAGCGCCATATAAGCGCCTGCTATGGAACTGTTGCCCATATATTTAAATTTTTCTCTTTCAATATCGGGTAGCAATCCTATGGTTATGGCCTTTTCAACATCAAGATATTGTCCGAAACCGCCGGTGATAATCATCTGGTGAACAGAAGAAAAATCCATTCCAACCTGTTCAAGAAGAATGCTGAATCCTGCATATACGGCTGCCTTGCTCAGGATCAGACTCTTTATATCAGACTGGGTAAAAATAATATCTTCTTCTGAATCAATATTTTTGCCAAATTCAATGATAAATGCCGGTTCATCATTAAATCGTGTAAATCTTGGATGATCCGGTTCCATTATAAATTTTCCATCCTGACCAATAAGTTGCTTTAACAGCATTTCAGACAGCAGGTCTATCATGCCTGACCCGCAAATACCCCTTGCAGGTTTATTTTCCACAGTTGAATAGGCCGGTTCAAACGAATCAGGAGCAAGGATTATTTTTTCAATAGCCCCGTCTTCAGCGCGCATTCCCCATCTGATGCCGCCGCCCTCAAAGGCCGGACCTGCAGAGCAGGCTGCAGTCATAAGAAACTCATTATTACCCAGAACGATTTCCCCATTTGTCCCAATATCAATAAACAAGGTGAACTCTTCCAATTGATGAAACCCTGTATAAAGAACACCTGATACAATATCTCCGCCAACATAGCCGGCAGGTCCGGGCATGACAAAAACACCTGCATAAGGTGCAGCCTTTAAACCGATTTCCCCGGCTTTCATAATGGGGAATTGAGAAACCGTAGGAATATAAGGTTCTCTTCTAATGTATTTTGCCTCTATTCCCAACAGCAGGTGAGTCATGATTGTGTTCCCGGATATTACGATATTTTCCACCTGCTTATGGTCTTCCTCAATTGAATCCAGGGCTCGTTTTGTCAGATTGTTGATGGTTGAAACTGCCATTTTTTTTAATTTTCCAACCCCGTCTTTTTCAGAGCATATGATTCGGTTAATCACATCATCTCCACACGCAGCCTGTCTGTTATGACCAGAGGCAGCACTGAGAACTGCACCATCAGCCATATTCACAATATAAACGACAATGGAGGTGGTTCCCAGATCCACGGCCATTCCAAGGGATTTTTTTTCATCATGGGCTGCAGGAGAGACGTCAACGATTTCCGAAGAACATTTTTTCCATAGAACAGACGCAACAACTTTGAAGTGATCATTCCTGACAGACGCTGTCAGTTGACGCATTACCCTGATATTGGTACTCATTTTGGAGATGTCATATCCAAGTTTTTTAAGCGCCCGGGTTAATCTGTCAAGGTCACTGACAGTGTCCTCAAGTGTTGGCAGATCAAGCTGCAGAGGAATCTTTTCCACGATGGGTTCAATTTTTTCCACAAGGCCTGAAAGTTTTTTTGTGGCCTGTTCCCCCATACCCGCTGCTTTAAGCTTTTTCTCAATGGTTTCTTCGGGAATTTTGACAATAATATCTTCTAAAATCTTTGATTGACATGCCAGAACATATCCTTTTTCTTTTTCCTTGTCACTTAACAAAGAAGTTTTTTTAGAATCCACTTTACCTGATTGTATGATCAGTCTGCATTTACCACATGATCCCTTGCCATTGCATGACGCATTAACATAAATATCCGCTTTTTGGGAAGCTTTCAAAAGATTGGTTCCGGCACTGACAGTCACTTTCTTTTTTCCTGGTTCAAAAATAACGGTATATTCTTTTTTTTCGGTTTCATTTTCAGACGATTCAAACCCTTTTTTTGTAATAAAATAAATGGGGCATGAGGGTCTGAACTTGCAATAAATATCAGGATCACGACATTCCAGGCATTCTTCGCAAAGAAAAATATTGTGTTTCATACAGATGTAATTTGTTTCTCGATCAGGGTGATTGATACAATTACCCATTTTTAACCTCCGTTTTTTAATGATTCAATTTTTATAGTGCATCATCCAGGCTCTTTGTAATGGTGATTTCAGGTTGAAGACCGACAAAGCGCTTAATTTCTTTTCCATTCTTAAAAAGTATCAGAGTGGGAATACTTTGTACCATGTATTTTGTTGCTAATTTTTTATTTTCATCAATATTTACCTCAACAATAGAAGCACGATTGAGATATGTTTTTGTTATTTTTTTTATGATGGGCTCCTGTGCTTTGCAGGGCGCACACCAGTCCGCACTGAAATCCATCAGAACAACACCCTGTTCTATGTTTTCCCAGAGTTTATCTGTTCTCATTTGTTCACCTCCATTAATAATTTGGGTAAAAAAGCAATTATGAAAATGAATATAATCAAAAAATATGCCGGACAACAATTTCACAATTTAACAGAAGTCTTAAAAAGTTATAATATATTGAAAATAAAGCAAATAAAAAGCTTAAAAATCTTTTAAGAGGATGTTGTCTCAACAAAAAGACAACTCAATAAAGTAACGTTACACCGTTAATTGGGTTGCGCATTGTACCGGTTGAGTGTATATTTCATATCATGCAATATGAAAGTTTTGAAAAATTCAGACAGTGACTTTCAATCTTTGCTGTGGGCAAACCAAGGTGAAAGACCAGGGCTGCCTATGGCAGTTATATGAAAAAATAAAACATGGAGGAAAAGCATGAAGGAAATGGTTTATATTCTTATATTTTTAGGGGTGTATATCCTTTTGCAGGTATATATACTTCCGAAAATGGGAATCTCCACATGAATGAAAGATGCCTGTCAGGTGACAGACAATCAAAAGGACAAAGAAAAGACAACAAAGGAGAAATCTCAACTATTAAAATGAAAACCTATCAATTATGGAATGTTAATTTTTTAAACCAGATTCTTGATACCATGGCGGAAGGTTTGTTTACCCTGGACGATCAGGGAGTTATCACGTCCTGGAACAGGTCCATGGAAAAAATAAGCGGCTATTTGGCACAGCAGGCTGTTGGGAATACCTGCCGCCTGATCCAATGCAGCAGGTGTTTTGGTCAAACCTGCCCTGCTGATATCAATAAGTGCGGAGTTATTCAACACGGGAAAACCGAAGCCAAGGAATGTTTCATCCGGCATAAAGACGGTTATGATATCCCTGTCATAAAAAATGCAAGGCTTGCCCGGGATGAAAATGGTCAGATTCTTGGCATTGTTGAAACTATTACCGATTTGACCGAACTAAAACAGATAAAAAAATCTGCTGAAGAAGCCCAGAGAAAACTAAAAAAAGCCTACAGGCTTGGAAATATTATTGGAAAAAGCATTGTGATGCAGACTGTATTTGATGCGATCCGGTCTGCTGCAAACAGCCGTGCCACAGTTCTTATCCAGGGTGAAAGCGGAACCGGAAAAGAACTGGTTGCCGGGGCCATTCATTATAACGGCAACAATGACTCGGGTCCGTTGATTACTGTCAACTGTTCGGCACTTTCCGAGACCCTCCTGGAAAGTGAACTTTTTGGTCATGTTAAAGGTGCCTTTACCGGGGCACACAGGGATAGAAAAGGCCGTTTTGAGGAGGCGGACGGTGGTACCATCTTTCTTGATGAAATAGGAGAATTAACGCCCTATATGCAGATAAAACTGCTTAGAGTCATCCAGGAAAGAGAAATCGAAAGGGTAGGGGAATCCAAAAAAAGAAAGATTGATATCAGGATTATGGCGGCAACCCATAAAAATTTGTATGAACTCACTCAACAAGGAACATTTCGAGAAGATCTGTTTTATCGATTAAAGGTTTTTCCAATTCATGTTCCCCCGTTAAGAGAGCGCCGCGAAGATATCCCATTGCTGGTAAGTCATTTCATTAAAAAAGGCAATAAAAGGGAAAACAAAAACATAAAAGGCGTTGACACACAAGGAATGAAACGATTGATGGAACACCTTTGGCCCGGAAATATCAGAGAACTTGAGAATGCAATTGAACATGCTTTTGTTATTTGCAATTCAAACCACATTCAACTTGCTGATCTGCCGGTGGAGGTGCGGGAAAACCATGCATATCCGCAAACCGGTTTTGAGCTTACCCGCCCGGTCCAAACCGGTTCATACGGAACGCAAAACCAGGTCAAGTTGACAAAACAAGATCTTTTAACCTTATTGGAAGAGTGTCATTGGAATAAAGCAGAAGTTGGCAGACGAATTCAAAAAAGCCGGACCTCTGTGTGGAAGTACATGAAAAAATGGAATATCCCCTTGCAAAAGCTGTAACAAACTGTTGATAACGCAATGAAAAAGCAATTGATATCAGCATCTTTTGTCCAGAATGTTGATGAGCCGATTGATTTCCGGTTTGTTGATGCAGAAATCGGCATTGATTTTATTGCATTTTGTGATCATCTGTTCATTGATCAAGCTGGAAAACATCACCACATAAATATCTTTTAGATCCGGATCGGTTTTTACCTGATGGCACAGGGTTAATCCATCAAGAACAGGCATGTCAATGTCGGATATCAACACAACATTTTTTATGTTTCTGTCTGAATTGTTTTTATACTTCTGAATTAAATGATCAAGTGCTTGACCACCATTGACAAACGGTTTTATGTTTTGAAATCCAGCTGTTTGAAGTTGTTTGACAACGGCTTTACGCATTGTGGGAGAATCTTCTGCAAAAACAATTTCCAAATTTTCCCGCTGGACGAATGTTGCCTGATCTAAATTTTCCTGTGAGATTTGTTCGATAAGCGTTTCAGGAAAAAATTCAGCCAGAATGTGTTCTAAATCCAGAATCAATACCTGAGTATCATCGACATTAACGGAACCTGTAAAAAAAGAATTGTCCTCAAACAAGTGGTCAAGAGGAATAAATTCTTTCCAGGGCAGCCGGTATATTCTGTTGACACCTTGAGCTTTAAAACTGTTTATGGTCTTATTAAATTCCGTTACAACGATAATTTCTTTGTCAAATTTTTGCTTAATATCAATATCAAGTATCTGGGAAAGATCCAGCAAAGGAATGGTTCTATTCCTGTATAAAAGCATGCCGGATATCCCGGACTGCGTTCCCGGCAGGGACGTAACAAGCTCGGGATCATACATTACAATTGACTGTACCTTGTCGACATTAACGCCAAAAAGCTGATCATCTACCAGTATGGTTAGAAGCTCCATCTCTTTGGTTCCTGTTCCAAAAGTTGTATCTTGTTTATTCATTTTATTTGCCTTTAATTTTCAAAGTTGGTTTTTAAAATTGATCCTTCAAACTGAAGGATAATATTAACTTGCTCATGAAAAGCCTTTGGGTGAACTTGTCGCACACTTGCCCATACTGTTTCCCATAAAGCTTGCAGCGCTCATTTTTTTTGTCACATCCTTGCTGTTGCAGCCAGGGCAGGAAATATTTTTTTCTTCACCTGCAAAAACCAGTTTTTCAAACTCTTGTTTACATTGATTGCAGGTATACTCAAAAATCGGCATAACAGCTATCCTTTCATATCAGATTATAGATTTGTTTTTCATGTATCTTTTACGCTCCCAGATACGCTTTTTTTACATCAGGGTTGTTGAGCAATTCATCTGCAGGTCCTTCAAGGACAAGAGATCCATTTTCAATCACATACCCTCTCTGGGCAAATTTTAAGGCCAGCCGGGCATTTTGTTCAACCAGCAGGATGGTGGTTCCCAGATTATTGATTTCTTTTAAAGCCTCAAACATTTCAAGCATGAGAAGAGGGGCAAGCCCCATGGAAGGTTCATCAAGCAGCATGATTTTCCGTGCGCTCATATACCCCCTTCCAACAGCCAGCATCTGTTGCTCGCCACCGGACAATGTTCCGGCAAGCTGGTCTTTTCTCTCCTCAAGTCGGGGGAACAGATCAAATACCCACCTTCTATCTTTTTTGATCTGATCTGTGTCTTTTCTTGCAAAACAGGCCAGGGTGAGATTTTCCGTTACCGTAAGATTGCCAAAAACCCTTCTTCCTTCAGGTACATGGGATATGCCGAGTTTTGAGACGACCTTATCAGTATTGTATTTAAGGATATTTTCTCCTTCAAATTCAAGAACAGATCCCGGTTCAGCCGGAACCATCCTGGAAATTGCCCGCAAAGTAGTACTTTTGCCCGCACCATTGGCTCCGATAATGGTTAAAATTTCACCCGCTTCGACAGAAAAATCTATTCCATGAAGAGCTTTTATATTTCCATAGGAAACCCTTAAATTTTTTATGGTAAGCTGCTGCATCAGGTTAAATCCTCCTTGCCCAGATAAGCTTCAATTACTTCAGGATTATTTTGTATCTCTTCAGGCGGCCCCTGTGCTATAACTTCTCCAAATACCAGGGTTTGAATATGCTGGCATAATTCCATTACAAATTTCATCCTGTGTTCTATCAAAAAAATAGCTATTTTAAAATTTCGATGCACCTGTTGAATAATTTTAATCATTTGAACCAGCTCATCAGGTGTCATGCCTGCCGTGGGTTCATCAAGAAAAAGAATTTTGGGGTTGGTGGCCATGGCCCTTGCCATTTCAACCCGCCGTTGTGCCCCATAGGGCAGGTTGGTTACCATTTGATGAGCATGCTGCTTGATATCAAACAGTTCAAGCAGACGATAGGAATTTTCTTCAATCCTGGCTTCCTGTTGCCTGCATTTGCGGGTATTAAAAAATGATCCGATCAGCCCGTAGGACAATTGTGAATAATGGGCCATTTTAATATGATCCAGAACACTCATGTGCCGCCACAACGCAAGATTCTGAAATGTTCTGCCCAGGCCTTTGGCGGCAATTTCATTGGTTTCAAGCCCTTTGATGTTTTCATTTTCAAGGGTGATGGAGCCTTTTGTGGGTGTATAAACACCTGTAATCAAATTAAACACCGTGGTTTTACCCGCACCATTGGGCCCGATAAGACCTGTGATCTGCCCGGGTTCAATGGTCAGGTTATAATCATATACCGCTCTGAGACCACCAAAATAATGCGTCATATTATTTACATTGAGCAATGCGGACATGGTCAGACTCCTTGTTCTCTTTTGTGTTTGGATCTCAACAGCTTTTTGGCGTTGATCTGAGTAAAGGAGATCAGACCGTAAGGACGGAAAATCATAACAAGGATTAAAATCAGTGGTATGATAATCCATTTAAAAAGCTCAAGCGGTCTTAAAGCCTCTCCCAGGACATTGATGCTGACAGCACCCACAATGGAGCCTACAATGGAGTTGAGCCCGCCAAAATAAACCATGGCAAGAATTTCAGCAAGACGGTTGATGCTGAACATGCCCGGATTGATATAGGCAAGGACATGGGCAAATAATCCACCGGCAATACCGGCCCAGAATGCACCAAACATAAAGGCTGTCATTTTGGTTTTACGGGTTTTTACTGTCATGGATTCTGCGGCAGCTTCATCATCTCGAACGGCATTTAATGCTTTTCCCATAATCGAGGTGACAAAATTGTGTATGATCCAGATGGACAGCATGGTCCAGATAAAAATAATAGGCAGAGGTGCATAATCAGGCTGCCCCCCCATTCCTCTGGCACCGCCGATAACATTGAGGTTTTCTACGGCACTTTTCACGATAAACATGAATGCAAGAGAAATAATGGCCAGGTAGTCTCCTCTGGTTCTAAAAGAAGGAATCGCCACAAGCAGCGAGCCCAGTGCAGCTGCAAATCCACCGGCTAACAGGGCAAAGGGAAAAAGCCATGGACCCAGGGCAGGCGATAAAACAGCTGTCCCAAAAATTTTGTCATTCACAAAAAAATAAAGGGTTAAAATGGAAGATACATATGCACCCAGTGCCATGAATCCGGGGTGAGAGCAGGAAAATTCCCCCTGGTATCCGTTAATAACGTTGATACTTACGGTTAAGATGATGGAAATCAGCGTCAGCTTGACAATAAGAATCCTGTAGTCATTAATGCCTGCCCATAGATGAAGCACTCCATAGAAAAAAATCAAATGGATAACGGCAGAAAGCCATACCGGAGTTTTTTCAATCATGGCTGCTATGGGGTTGGTGAAAAAAGTTGTGGTTTTTGCGATCAAAAGAACCGGAATAACATATACGACAAGATCATACCCGACAGCACCCGGTATCATCATCGGTTTTTTAAGCATAATCAAAGCGCCGAATAAAACCGGTATTTTAGGCAACCCCAGATAATAGGATATATAATCATAGCCCCAGTAATACTCTATGAGTACTGCTGCAAGAATACCCAGCAACCAGCCCAGTATCGGCACAGTTGAAAACATAAGTTTGATTTTTTTTATTATTTGCATTTAATTTTCCTGTATCTGTCCGGTTAAAGAATTAAAGCCTTAATTTTGTGCTGTGTTCCATTCCAAAAAATCCCCTTGGTCTGTATGTCAGGATAAGAAGGATAATGGAATAGGCGATTAAATCTCTTAAGGTTGACGGGAAAATCGTGGCAACAAATATCTCGATAAATCCCAACAGGTATCCGGCAAGCGCTGCGCCTTTTATGGACCCCCGGCCGCCCAGAATAGCGGCAACAAAAGCTTTCCAGCCGATAAGAACTCCCATATACGGATCTAATATCGGGTAAGCCTGTCCATACAAAATTCCGGCAACCGCAGCAAGACCTGCACCTATGGCAAATGTCAGCGGTGCCATAATATTGAGGGACACCCCCATCAAAGGGACGGCAAGAAAATCATATGACATTGCCCTCATAGCCATCCCCCATTTTGTTTTCTGGATAAACGCATGAAGGGCAAGCATTAAGAGAAGCGACAGGATAATAATGAGTATTTTTACATTTGTAAAATAAACACCACCGATATTATAGGCAACAGATTCCATCAATGGCGGAAAGCTTAATCTTTTCGCACCCAGCAAGATCAGGATACTTGTTTCAAAAATAATACCGATCATCAACCCTGTAATGGCAGCAGATGCCCTGGGAGCTGATCTCAAGGGCCTGTATCCTGCAACTTCAACAAAAACACCGATCCAGGATGCAAGAAACATGGTAATAACAACTGTGGCAATAAAGATCAGAGGTCCGGGTAAAAAGGGCGCAAATAAAGCAATAAAGAGGGTTGCAATCCCAAAGCCGATATAAGTGCCCAGCATGAAAATATCACCATGGGCAAAATTAAAAAGCATTAAAACGCCATAGACCATTGAATAACCAATGGATATAACAGCGTAGAAACTTCCTCTCTGGAGGGCGTTAATCAGGTTTTGAAGAATATACGGTATAAATTCAATCAAAGATTCCATTCATCAACTCCTGTCAGTATTAAACATGAAAGACTGCTGTACACGAGCGGCACAGCAGCCAGACAATAAATTAAAGGGTATTATATTTTTTTAGATATTTAAGGACAACTGGATTTATAAAATTCATATTCACCATTATCGCTGATTTTAACGATGACAGCACATTTGATCGGATCACCTTCGTCGGTAAAGGTCATATTCCCTGTAATACCCGCAAAATTTTTGATTTTGGCAAGACTGTCCCTGACAGCTGTCCTGTCTTTTTCAATTCTGCCGGTAAGTTTTCCAATATCCTGAATAGCCTGCTGAGCAAGACGCAGCGCATCCCATGTCAGAGCTGCCACATCATCGGGAGTGTAGCCGTAAGTGTCCGTATATCTGTCGATAAATGCCTTGGTAGCACCTTTGGCACCTGCTGCTGCATAATGTGATGAAAAAAATTGTCCATAACAAGGTTTCCCGCAAAGCTCTATGGTTTCCGCAGAGCCCCATGAGTCTGATCCCACGATTGGCCCTTTCCAGCCAAGGTCCTGGGCCTGTTTGACGATCAAAGGGACTTCATTGTAATACTGAGGGGTAAACAGAACCTGGGCACCGGATTTAACAATCTGGGTTAACTGTGAAGAAAAATCCGTATCTTTTGTTGTAAAGCTTTGATAAGCAACAACAGATCCTGCACCATGTTTTTTCTCCCATGCGTCTTTAAATACTTCGGCCAATCCCTTTGGATAATCAGAGGCGACATCATAAAGGACAGCAGCTTTTGTAAAGCCGAATTCTTCAGTGATAAAATTTGCCACAACAGGGCCCTGGAACGGATCTAAAAAGCAGCCACGGAAAACATAAGGTCTGTCAAGGGTTGTATTAGGGTTGGTAGACCAGGGACTGATCATAACGGTTTTGTATTTATTGGCAACTTCACCGGCTGGAACAGCCTGTTTTGAAGATTGGGGGCCGACAATGGCCAAGACATCATCCTGGGTGATCATTTTCGTGTTTGCCTTTACGGCTGATTCTGCTTTTGACTCATTATCTTCGATAACAAGTTCAACTTCATATTTTTTATTGCCGACTTCAAGGCCACCTGATTTTTCAATATCTTCAAGCCACATCATTGCGGCATATTTGGTGCCTTCTCCAACTTTTGGAATATCTCCGGTCAAAGGTGCATTAATACCAATTTTGATAATCGTTTTTCTTGCACTAAAACATTGTGAAGAAAATATCATGGCAAAAACAAAGGACACAACTACTAAACAAACAATTTTTCGCATTTCCCCTCCTTTAAACATTAAATATTTCAAACACCAGATAAGGTTAATTTATATGTAAAAACAGAGCTTAAGTAAAGGATAATCAAGTAAAGAAAGGATAATAGTGTGGGGGTAAATTTATTTTACAGGAGGGTGTACTTCAAATTCGTTCATTTTATAAAGCAGGGTTTTATAACTGATTTTAAGTATTTTTGCAGCCCGTGATCTGTTCCAGCCAACTTTTTCCAAAACAAACGCTATAACTTCCTTTTCGACTTTATCCGAAGCCAGTTTTTTGATTTTTTTCAATGAGATGTCTTCAAATAATTTATCCGAACTTGTGGGTAAACCGACAAATTCGGAAATAATATCGGATTGATCAGACACAAACTCATTATTCTCAAAAATTTGATCTGCATTGAATTTGTTATCTTCCAGGGTATGAGGTGTTATGTCATGGTTGTTTTTTGGAAGCTCGTTAAAAATTTTTTCCCATGAATTTATAACCATTTGTTTTTTAATGCAATTTTGTAGCTGCCGAACATTTCCAGGCCATGGATAATTGCAAAGTTTTATAAGGGTATCTGAGTCGGGTTTACTGCCATGATTTTCAGGATACTCTGATTTATAGAGATTGAAATAATATTCAATTAGTGCAGGAATGTCTTTTTTTCTTTCCCTCAGCGGTGGAATATCAATTTTAATAATATTCAACCGATAAAACAAATCCTCTCTAAAGGTCTTTTGTAGCATGCATTGTTCAAGATTATGGTTGGTGGCTGCAATGACCCACACATCGGTTTTAAATTCCTGATCTGATCCAAGGGGAGAAAATTCACCGCTTTGAAGCACATGAAGCATTTTTGACTGTAATGCCATTGGCATATCACCAATTTCATCAAGGAAAAGAACGCCCTTGTCTGCTGTCTGAAATTTTCCGGGACGTTTTTTATGAGCTCCTGTGAAAGCGCCTTTTTCAAACCCATAGAGTTCGCTTTCAAGTAGTGTTTCAGGCAAGGCAGCACAATTGATTTTTACAAATTTTTTTGAAGATCTTGTAGATTCAGCATAAAGATTTTGAGCAACGACTTCCTTTCCTACACCGGTTTCGCCGGTTATCAGCACATTTAAACATGTATTGGCCACATGGCTGATCAGTTCTTTTATTTTCAATATCGGTTTGCTTATGCCGATCAAAGGTATGGTCATAAGTATTATCTTAATCTCTTGTTTATCAGTAATTTGTTACTTGTCGCTATCTATTATTTGTCGGTTTCCCGGTTAATTAATCCGGAAACCATATTTTCAATTTTGAACAGATCGACCGGTTTAAAAAGAACGATATCTGCTTTGGCTTCAGAGGCCAGTGCCCCCGGTTGATCGCCATATCCTGTCATTGCGATAATTTTAATATCAGGATATTCTTTTTTTATAATGGAAATCAGCCCTACACCACTGATATTGGGCATAACAAGGTCAGTAATAAGGCAATTAAAAACAATGGAGGTACTTTTGATCAATTTTAAGGCGGCAAAACCATCAACAGCAGTTTCTACTTCATACCCCATTGAATTAAAAAAATCATAAAATGTTGATAAAATGTCTTCATTATCATCAACGATTAAAAGCTTTTTTGCATCTGCCATTAGATACCTTTTAAAATTTACAAGGAAAGTATTGTATTAGTTATTAAATATAATAAATTTGTTGGCCCTTGCAAGAAAAAAATAAAATAGTTATGAATTTATCACCACTATTTTATATACGAAACCAGTATATAAGCAACAAATAAGATTATGAACATACAACCGGTTCTTTTGCTTATGCCTTTATTCATAAAGGCTATAAGTCCCAATAAGACACAAATAAAGATCATAAAAGGAAATTGAAAAAAGTGAAGATGTCCATCTGTCGCCATTGGATTGAAAATACCGACAGTTCCCATAACAAGACAGATATTAAAAAGATTTGAACCGACAACGTTTCCCACGGAAATATCGCTTTCGCCTTTTGCTGCTGCGACAGCTGATGTGGCAAGTTCGGGCAGGGATGTTCCCAGCGCAACAACAGAAATTCCTATAAAAGTTTGAGAAAGACCAATCTTTGTGGCAATTTTTATGGCTTCCTGAACAACAAAATTTGCACCATAAGAAAGCGTAACAATACCGATGATGACGAATAAAATATTTTTAATAATATTCCGAAGGGTTGGTCTGACAATAGGGGTTTTGTTGTTTTTATCTTTTGCAGTGATAAAACCATATATCAGAAAAATAATTAATAAAAAGATCAAGATCAATCCATCGGTTCGCCCTATATATGAATCCATGCATAGCAACCAGAATACCAAAGAGATAAAAATAAGGTAGGGAATTTCAAATAAGGCCACCTGTTTTTTTATGGCAACAGGCATTATAACAGCGCTTACTCCCAACACAAGAGCAATGTTGATCACATTACTGCCCAGTATGTTTCCAATTGATATGCCGCCTGACCCTTTATATGCAGCCACAAGGCTGACCAGCAGTTCCGGTGCGGAAGTGGCAAGTGAGACAATGGTCAGGCCAATGACAACCGGTCTGACGGCAAACATGACAGCGGTTGAAACTGCTCCTTCTACTAACAGCCATGATCCGGCATACAATAGGAACAGGCCAAGAATTAGTATAAATGCTTGTAAAAACAATTGATTATGCCTAATATCCTTTTCGGGTTATGCTTAAGGTTCTTGCCAAAGTTCTAAATTAATATTATAAGGCGTGCATAATATAGCACGCAGAATGATTTAGCAATATGATAATTTAGAATTTCGGATAAGGAAGACGCGATGAAAAAAAGCATCATCAAAAGCACGGGGATGTTTGTTCCGCCAAATGTCATTACTAACCATGACCTTGAAAAAATGATTGACACCTCTGATGAATGGATAAAGCAAAGGACAGGGATCGAGCAAAGATACTGGATTGATCAGGAGGGTGCGACCGGGTCATCTGATTTAGGGTTTGAAGCTTCCAAAATGGCATTGGAAAATGCAGGCTGGACAGCGAAGGATATTGATTTTATCATTTTTGCAACACTAAGCCCGGATATCATGTTCCCCGGCTCAGGATGCCTGCTTCAGGCAAAACTGGGTCTTGATTCCACACCTGCACTTGATATCAGACAGCAGTGTACGGGATTCCTTTATGGCCTTGCCACGGCAGATGCCTATATAAAATCTGGACTTGCCAATAAAATCCTGCTTGTGGGTGGAGAAGTCCACTCTTCGGGCCTTGACAAAACAACCAGGGGTCGGGATGTTACTGTGATATTCGGTGATGGCGCAGGCGCTGTCTGCATTGAAGGTGTTGAAACCGATGAAACAGCCGGTGTGATCACCTCTTCACTGCACGCAGATGGCAATTTGGCTGAAGCATTAATGGTAGAGCTTCCGGCCTCAAGACTTCCTTTGCGGGTTCCGCCGGATGCGTCTTTTGATGATCCCAGATATTATCCAATCATGGATGGGCCGGCCATATTTAAAAAAGCGGTGAGACTGCTGCCCAAAGTCATAAACGAATCTCTTAAAAAAGCCCGGATCAGTCTGGATGATATTGATCTGATCATCCCTCATCAGGCCAATATCAGAATAAATCAAGCCCTTGGACAATTCTTAAAACTGGATGACGATAAAATTTTTCACAATATTCAAAAATATGGGAACACTACGGCAGCAAGTATCCCGATTGCACTCCATGAAGCAATGGAACAGGGCCGTATAGGTGCATCAGGAGATATCGTTCTTTTTGCGGGCCTGGGTGCCGGACTCACATGGGGCAGCGTAATTTATAAATTTTTATAATGACCCGTTAAATAAAGTATCAAGATAAAATTTTGTTGCCGGATCAAGGTCAATGGAATCAAAATTATAAGACTCATCCATGTTTTTTTGTTTGATATGATCCCTGATCTGTGAAGCAAGAATTTTGCCCAGTTCAACACCGAACTGGTCAAAGGGATTTATTCCCAGTATAAATCCTTCATATACGGTTCTTGCTTCATAAAAGGCCAAAAGCATGCCGAGACTCTCGGGTGTCAGATTATTGATAACCAGGGTGGACGAAGGTCGGTTCCCTGTGAAATATTTTGCCTTGTTATCATCGTTTTTTCCCATTGCCAGCGCCTTGGCCTGTGCAATCATATTGGCCCATAATTCCTGATGGTTGTAAACCCCGTTTGATCCGGCCTGATCCTTATTGTAAACCGGTGTTACAACCCCTATAAATTCAACGGGAAACGGACTGCCCTGATGGGCAAGTTGAAAAAATGAATGCTGGGCGTTTGTGCCTGGCTCTCCAAAGATAATAACGCCGGTCTTATGATTTATAAGTTTCCCGTCAAATGTAACACCTTTGCCAAGGCTTTCCATGTACAATTGCTGCACATGGGGGGCAAGTTCGGACAGGGCGCTGCAATAGGGAATGATCGCCTGTGCCGGATAGTGCAAAAAATTGGAGTTCCATATGCTGATTAAAGCGGAAATTAAAGGGATATTTTCCTTTTCCGGGGTATTTACGGCATGTAAATCCATTGCATGGCAACCGTTTAAAAAGCGTGTGAAGATATCAAATCCAAAGGCAAGGCTCAGCGGAAGACCTCCGACGGCTGAAGTCACAGAATACCTCCCACCGATGAAATCAAACATATGAAAAGAATCAAGAACCGGATTTGCAGGGTTATCCCCGGGGCTGCCCTTGGCGGTAACCGTTACAAGATGGCTGGACGGATCAAGGTTATTGTTTTTTAAAAACAATAAAACCTGTTTAAGATTGGCCATGGTTTCAGTTGTGGTATATGATTTTGAGATGACAATCCAAAGGCAGGTTTCAGGGTCAATGGCTTTTATGACCTGTCCGAAATTATCAATATCCACATTGGAAAGAAAATGAAGATTAATATTCGGTTCAATACAATTTTTTAATGCCGTATAAACAAACTCGCACCCAAGATAAGACCCGCCGATCCCAATAACTACCGCATCCTTAAACGATTTTCCACTATCACTTCTGATTTGACTGGTATGAATTTTTGCAGAAAATTCTTTGATTTGACTGTTTACACGGTTAATTTCAGACATGACATCCATGTCAGTCAAATTAGCAGGATCAGGGATAAAACCCCGTGCAGCAGTGTGAAGAGCTGCCCTGTTTTCCGTTATATTAACGATTTCACCAGATATCATTTGGGAAAATTTTTTTTTTGCCTCAGCTTGTTTTGCAAGATTCAACAACTCTTCCATCACACGATCATCTATCCGTTGTTTGGAAAAATCATAGAAAAATCCATCAAATTTTAATGAAAAGTTTTCAAGTCTTTTTTTATCTTGAATCATATGTTTCAAATGAAATTTGTCTTCATTAAAATTTTTGGCAAGACGGTTTAGATTTTTACAGGCGCTAAGGTCATTGAATCGTGTCTGAACCATTTTATTCTCCCATTGAAATTTTCGCATTTTTTAAACATTGCCTGAACAGTTTGATTATCATACGCAAACCTTTACCTTGGGTCAAGATCGGTTTGAGAAAATACCTTGACAATTTAACCCTTTGGCAATTAATTATACGTCATGGAAAATGCTATAATAAAGACACTCATAAAAAAAGGGGTAAAAATCCCCAATCCTGAGTCCGTTTATATATCAGATGATGTCAATCCCGACAGAATTTCAGGTGAAAATGTTACCATTCATACCGGCTGCAAGATCATCGGAGAAAGATCCTTGGTGATGAGAAATTCTCAACTCGGGCATGAAGCACCGGTAACACTTGAGAACACATTGGTTGGTGAAAATACAAAATTAAAGGGTGGTTTTTTTACCAATGCTGTTTTTGCAGGTGACAATTCATTTGGTTCTGGCGCTCATGTAAGAAACGGCACTATACTGGAAGAACAGTCCAATGCGGCGCATACTGTAGGGCTGAAGCAGACAATTTTATTTCCCTTTGTTACGCTAGGCAGTCTGATTAATTTCTGCGACTGTTTAATGGCCGGAGGAACCAGCCGTAAAGACCACTCTGAAGTGGGTTCTTCTTTTATTCATTTTAATTATACACCCAACCAGGACAAAGCCACGCCTTCCATGATGGGAAATGTTCATCAGGGAGTCATGCTGAATTCAAAACCGATTTTTTTAGGCGGGCAGGGCGGACTTGTGGGGCCTGTCAGGATCGGATACGGCTGCATCACGGCAGCCGGGTCCATTATTCGAAAAAACGAATTAAAGCAGGGTCGTCTTGTGCTTGGAGGGGCGTTTAAAGAGGTTTCAGTTCCACGGCAATATGATGTTTACACAAATATTTCTCATATTTTTAATAATAACATTCACTATATTGCAGGGCTTATTTCATTAAAATCCTGGTACAAACACATCCGGCCTCTTTTTGTGTATGATGATTTTTCCCGTGCATTGATCAACGGAATGCAGAAAAATCTGGATATGTGTATTAAAGAAAGAATCCATCGATTTAAAATTTTTTGTGAAAAATTAAATTTATCAAAAGAAATCCTCCTCTCAAAAACAAATGATAAGAGTTCAAAAGCAATTCTAATCCATGATAAAGCCATGGATAAATTTAAGCTTGCCTCCCAGATTTTTAACGCAGAGGTGGGCAATAAAAAAATAAATAAAAATGGAGAAGCGTTTATTTTTGCTGTTGAAAAAAAAATAGAACAGACTGGGAAAAAATACATAAAAACAATTCAAAGCCTGAGTCCGGATGAGAGTAAAAAAGGTATTCAATGGCTGTTTGATGTTGAACAAAATATGGTTGAACAATTACTAATCTGACTGAAACAAATACATCCAAAACTATAAATCAGGAACAATACATGGGAATACTTTTTGGAACAGACGGAATCAGAGGTATAGCAAACACCTACCCCATAACCTGTGAAGTAGCATTAAAAACAGGGCGTGCCATTGGAGTTTTTACCAGAGAACAAGGGTATCAAAGGGTAATTATTGGAAAAGACACCCGGATTTCAGGGGATATGCTGGAGTCGGCCCTTGCCGCAGGGGTTTCATCAACCGGCATTGATGTCATGCTGTCAGGTGTTATACCTACGCCGGGTGTGGCATATTTGTGTTCTTTGTTTAAAGATGCTGGTGCGGGAATTGTCATATCAGCCTCTCATAATCCCTACCAGGATAATGGAATTAAAATTTTTAACCATGGCGGGGAAAAACTGACGGATGAACAGGAAAATTGGATTGAAGATTATATCCTCAATAACCAGACTGTGCCACAGGGAGATATTGGCAAAATTTTCGTTGTTTCAGACAGTTTGAAACAATACTCTGATTTCTTATTGAATAAGTTTTCCTTTGAAGAATATGATAAAAAATTAAAATTAATTATCGACTGCTCAAACGGAGCTGCGTCAAGAATCGGACACAGTGTCTTTAAAGAATCCTTGTTTGATGCTCAATTTATCTATGATTCCCCTGATGGAAAAAACATTAATGACGGGTGCGGATCACAACATACCCAGGAGCTGCAGCGGCTTGTTATCAAGGAAAATGCTGATATGGGCCTTGCCTTTGACGGGGATGCCGACCGGTTGATTGCGGTGGATGAAAACGGCAACCAGATAACAGGGGACACGATTCTTGCTGTTTGTGCAAAATTTGCAAAAGAACAGGGCACCCTTGCAAAAAATATTGTTGTCAGCACAATAATGAGCAATATTGGTTTGACAAAATCTCTTGAAAGTATTGGAATTTCACATATCAAATCTGACGTAGGAGATCGAAAAGTCCTTGAAGCAATGAAGCAATCCGGGGCTGTTATGGGGGGAGAAGACTCGGGACATATGATTTTCTTGGATCATCACACTACAGGAGACGGCATACTTTCAGCTTTAAAACTGATTGAAGTGATGCTGGGAACACATCAGTCTCTTTCCAGTCTTGCTGCTGTTATGAAAGTATATCCACAGGTCTTGATGAATGTAGATGTGAATGAAGGTCGTCCTGATTTCATGAAAATAAAACCGGTTGCAGACAAAATTCAAACTGTTGAAAATAAGCTTGGGGATAAGGGCAGGGTACTTGTTCGCTATTCAGGAACACAGCCGTTGCTTCGGGTTATGGTTGAAGGTCCGGACCAGGAATTAACCACAAACTATTGCCTGGAGATATGCCAAAGCATAAAGGATAATATTTAAAATTAAGATCAAGTCATATTAAAAACAATATAAAAACGGGCATTAAAATCAAATGCCCGTTTTTTAAATTTAGTCTTACGTCGAAATCCTTACCTTAAGTCAGAACCAGGATTTTTATGTTAAAAATTTAGTCTCTACTGCCGCCAAAAATGTGAAGCATCATAATAAAAAGATTAATAAAATCAAGATATAGTGAAAGGGCACCCATTAAAGCGCCTTTGCGGATCATTGCGCCGGTTGCATTATTGGGAATAGTGGTTGACATGGTCTTTAATTTTTGAGTGTCATAAGCTGTCAGACCTATAAAGACAACAACACCGATATAAGAGATGATCATCTGCATGGCTGAGCTTTGTAAAAATATATTAACTACAGAGGCGATGATAATTCCGATAAGGCCCATGAACATGAATCCGCCAAGGGATGTCAGGTCTTTTTTGGTGACCATTCCATAAACACTGCAGGCAAGAAATGTAACCGAACAGATCATAAAAGTAGAAACAATAGATGTGGCAGTGTAGGCAAGGAAAATATAAGAGAGCGTAACACCGTTTAAAATAGAGTAAATGGTAAACAAGGCTGTTGCCGTCGTGGCTTGCAGTTTTTGAATCCGGGCGCTCAAAAAGAATACAAATCCAAGCTCTGCAACAATAAGAATTATAATCAAACCCGGGGTTCCGTATATGAGTTGAACCATGGCCTCATTGTGAGAGACATAATATGCGGTAAAACCTGTAAGAGCCAAAGCAATGGCCATCCAGTTGTATACGCTTCTAATAAATGAATTTGTTTTTACAAGCGTAGCGTTTTGTGAAAAAGAAGTGTATGAATCCATTTTGTTCCTCCAAAAAAAGTGATTAAACATTAGCTGTTGCCCTTTAATATAACACGAAAGGGGAAGATTTCAAGCGGACTATGTGCCAGCAGGCTAAAAAGTTGCGTGCATGAGCGAACTAAATTTATTTGAATCAAGCTATAGCATATTTTTGGGTTTTGTTGTACGTTCAGGAACAGGAGTTGCTTTCAGGCTGTTTTTTCCAGGTGTACATTCTATATATTTTCTTTCATCATTACCATCAATATAATATCTTATTGAAATGTATTCTCCAGGCTTGATAGACAGAACCATGTTTTTTTTTCCAGGATAATACAAAAATCCATCATCCATCTTAATTGTATTTTCTTTTGTGATGGATACGACTTGCCCGGATACAATTTCCGTGACAACAAAAACCTTTGCTGTAAGTGTTGAACTAAATATTCCAAATAATAGAATAGTCAGAATATAAAGATAATTATGTGTCGATTTTTTAAAGGTCATTTGATTGTTTTCCTTTTTCAGGTTAAAAAATTATTTTTGGCTATTGCCTTCCCGCCAGTAATATAAATCAAGACCGTATTCAGGACCATCAATTGTGAAATCAGGTCCAGGTAAAGGTCCAGGCACACCTTTGGGTCCGATAATATCCCCACCCATCATGGACATTGCTCCTGCCTGTCCCTGTCTTGTTACAATCGCAAAGTCAGAAGGAATACCAAAAATACCAGTTACTTTATGATATCTATCGGTCACATCATAGTTGTTATCAGAAATGGAATCATTTGATATATTAAGGTTATACGAGGCAGAACCATCACAATAATTCAAAGAATATGCAAACCCGTTTCCTTGGGGATTGCATGGATCTGCAATAGATGGCTGATAAGAAGTGAAATATAGATTTCCGGCATAGAGATTGACTTTGTTGAGTATTTTTTCCCCTTCATGGTTATCTCTTGATGTTGTAGTCGCGTCTGCCACACTTCCGGAATATGCGCAATGACTGCATTCAGTTGAATCGCCCTGGTCTTCCAAAACAATATACCATCCCTTTGCATCATCTTCATTTGCTGCCCCATTTTCAAGCAGGTTATCATCGCTGGCATTGGTGTATGAAGGATCGTCCCTTAGTATTTCCTGTAAACCACTTTTTGTTATTCCAGAGAGTGTGGTTCCCGTATCCAGCTCATCACAGGTAAGGTTTAACAGATTATCTTCCGTATAAGGAACCGTTGAAACAATGACAGGTGTATCATCAGCATCAGAATCAGTCCCTTGGTTATCAATGCCGGTAACAGATGAATCATCGTATATGGCATAAAAGCGGTTTCGTATCATTGTATAAGTGGGATGTTCTCTGTCACCGGTACCGAAATACAATGACGCTATTTTATCGGTTCCGGAAAATTCTGTGTTTGAGAACCTGTAATTTCCGGCATCAAAATAGGTACACGCCCCTCCCCATGAAATAGCCGGTGGGTAAAATGTTTTTCTGCCCTGGTCATCGGTATCATCACCCTGACCCATTTCCCCACTGTCACTGCTACTGCCTGGATTGCCTGAAAAAATTTTGGTAACTGTCCATTTGTTGGTTACATCAGTAAGATCATCAGGGTCAACGTCAAAGTTATAATTAACCCGGTAAATGTTTGAATAAATATCCGTAGCATAAATAGCACTGATTACGTTTGATTTTCGACCTTCAATAGTTTTGCCGCCACTTTTGTATATATACGGAAATGTAGTTGTAACAACCGCAGGGGAGGCAGGAAAACAAAATTTCATTGAAGATAATGTTTGAACAGCTCCATTGGTGTCCGTCGTATCTGCTGCGCCATATATAGCAGAAAATGGAAGAATCTGCTTGCCTGAGCCGTCATTCGTTACAGCGTTGGGGTTATCAATATCAACGATAAATATTCCCCTTCCGTATTCATTTTTATCCAGATTATACAAGTCATATGAATTATTGCTGTTGACATCCTGTGCGATATCATTTTTATCCCACTTGCTTCCGTCAATTGTTTTGTTGGCATCCTTATATGGATTTCCATTGTTATCAAGATCGTTGAACGGTTCAGGATAGTTGTCTTCTTCTGTGTCGTACCCGCCAGTGAAGATAAGAACATCCTTAAATGTCCTTTCCCCGGTGGATGCATCAACAGAGACAGGTATGGATGCTTCAATCGGTTCTGACCAGGTTTGAGCGATCTCACTGTTTTCATAGTTCCAGGCAACAGTCCAGTTTAACGGATTTGTATCAGAAACATTAAGACACCAGTATTTTTTACCCCCTCTGCGTTCTCCAAAAATAAGATATTTGGGGGCTTTGTTTGAACGGTATAAAGCGATTGGACCGTCAACACTATCTATAAAAGGATTTTGTGAAATATTATAAAGATTGGGCAGAATATCTTCCGGAACAAAAGCAAACACTTCTTTGCCGCTGGCTTTAAGAGGACCGTCACCATCCGGGTCTGTATCATCAAAAACATGAAGCATTCCGTCATTTGCTCCCACAACGATATAGCGTTTCAGTAATATATTAATGGGATCATAATAGTCAATCACAACAGGCCTGGAATGAACAATACTTCCCAAAGCCCAGTCTCTTACCGCTAAAGGAGCATGGGTCGCGGCATCGGCATCATATGTGTATCCGTAAAGGTAATTGATAACTTTATCTCTTGTCAGATCATCGGCAACTCCAAGATCTGAAGCTTTTATGGTATCATATTTAACTTCTAATATGGACGTAGAAGTTGTGCTATAGGTATAAATAGGTCTTTCCCAATATGCGTCAGCATCGGATGTTCCATCATTAAAGTTTTTTTCCACCCTTTCCTGTAGAACCTCTCCTACCCCATCTTCTTTTACATCAGAACTGCCGTAATTGTCAGAATCATTGGAATCATTATCATCCGCCCAGAAGGCACCTGTATTATCAAGAAATTCTCCATCATCATTAACGGCTTCATTATCATTTCCGTCATAGAGCATCCATATATAAGGCCTGTCTGTGCTTCCATCACCAAGCTTGAATTTTTTCACATTCCCAACCCAGGATTGATTGTCCTGGGGAAGGAAAAGGCCTAAGTAAAGGTCATCACCATTTTGAATTTTATTGGCAGCATCAATGGAGACAACCGGCGATGTAAAGGATACAGCTTCAGTCATAAGCAGGGCAAGAGAATAAAAGGCAGCAACCAGTTGCTCCTTATTGTAGGCCACGACATATTCTCCGCCTGATTCTCCGGCAGCATCTTTCAGCAAAGGGTGGTTTGCACCAAAGGCAATATGATGTGTGGTCACGTTAACATAGGAATTGGCAGGATCTGTTACTTCTGTTTTATCTACCCAGGAATGGGTATACATCCAGTGGCCTACATCATCATAATAATTGGGTGTTATCGGGGGTTGGTATGGGTCTGAAGTCCACCCATCACCATCCCAGTCTGTGAAGGGTAGATGTGGATCGCTGTTTGCATTGGAAATCCTGTTCCAATCGGTGTCATCAGTTGGAAATCCATCCGTTACTGAGATAACATAATTTTTTCTGCATAACAGGTTGTCCAGGGCATGTCTTTTGGTCCAATAGCCTTCTTCAAAAACATCCTGCAGGGCTTCTCCCAAGGGTGTTCCATATTGCGGAGATTCGTTTTCAACATGATTTCTAATGGCGGCCCGGTTTACATCATCGGTCAGGTTTGGATTTAAGGCGCTGTTAATAGTGGCACCATTCCCTGATGTTCCTAAATATTGAAAGCTGGCATATCCCCAGTTCATTTTCCCATGGAATTCATCAATCACATAAAGAAGAGCATCCTTGGCTACATCCAGGCGGTTTTGCATTAAATAAGAACCTCCGTCATAGGAAACCCTTATTTTATCGATAATATAGCCGGAACCCTTGTCTTTATTATCTGATGCCAAAGCTATTTTGATGGTATCATCATTAATTGTTTCAGACCAGCCGCTCCCTGTCGGGAAGTCATCGTTATCATATTTAATTTCCTGGGTTCCGGAACCGTCATATAAAACAACATAGTCGCCGTTTTCATCGACATCAAATGCAGAAAAATGAACCTGGATCTGAGTGGAACCTGGATGGGTAATGGTTTGTATGGTTTCATTCTCTTTTAAGCTGTTGGCATATTGCCCACTTGCTGGATATTGAAGGCTGTGGGACAGTTCTGACCAGCTGGATGGTGCTTGTTGAACAGATTCGTACTTCCAGGCAGGATCACCCTTGGATGCACCTGCAGGATCTGGATTATTGGTCGTATAATGAAGATTATACATAGCCTGCATGTTCACCCAGTTTCCAGTCACAAAAAAATAAATATCCTGGTCACCATCTTCAGCCGTGTCCAAGCTGCCGGATACAACTCCTTTATATCCTGAAAAATAATACCCCGGCGCATTCAAAAGGCCACCAAAGCCAATATCAACCTGACTTCCATCATAAAGAGTCTGCATTTCTTTGAGTTTTATATCCAGATTAAGGGGAAGCTTTTGACCGTCAAACAGGATGTGACCATCTGCGTCCGTTGTAAGCCGCTGTGTTTCGTTTGCCTCACCAGTCAGATTTCCGTCAGAATCAATCAGGGTATGGGTATCAACCAAGTGGTTTGTATACCAAAGGTAATTGGGGTCAGCTGCATCTCCGGTAAACGCTGTGTCTACCCCATCCACTGTTGCAATGGTGACACCGATCTGACCTTTCCATAGAAAAATTTTTCTTCTCTCTTCATGATTTTGATAGAAATACGCAGGATTCCACGTTACAATAGTGTCCCAGATATAATCACTTTGGCTGCCTGCATCATTAAGGGTAAAAAGGTAATCAAACATAGCCCCGTAGTCAATATTTTGCTCATAAACGCCAAAATCCATTGATCCTGAGTTGTCCAGAAGGACATAGCAGTTTTGTTTTGTATTGACTTGGTAAATTTCAGTGTCTTTTGCATTTAGAGGAGAAAAACTGCCCACCAGGATGATAAATAGAGTCGTACTGATGAGAATAGTATTGATTTTTTTTAATTTGCTGTTCACCATAAAGGCTCTCCTTATAAAATTATACCGTCTGTACATTATAATGGATTTTTAACACCAACTTTTATCCCCCCAATTTCAATAATAACCTGTCTTTGCCCGTTAATCCTGAATTTGTAAGATGAAAATTTTGTTGCATCCATTCCTTTGGGAGGCACATCAGGATAAAGATAGGTAACAAGGTATGCGTAATCATAGTCATTATCTGTAGTATCATTCATCAGATTCTGCCGGGGCCAGGAATTAGGGTCGTCCGCATCAAAATTATCGGGGAAAGTCCCTGCCACAGGCATGTCTGTTCCTGACGGATCATAGTTTGCCAAGGTGGATGGATAAAGATGGGTGTTATAAGTTTCGGGGTCAGCAATGGTATACCAGGAATAGAGACCGTTAACCCCTGCATATCCAACACCGGAGCCTTCTCTGTTTGCTCCGCCTTCAGATGCATTAAAATTTTTTTCCCATCGTTGCTGATTTGCGGCAATACTGATTTCATAATCAGATGTGTTTAAAGCAAAAGTACCGAAAATGCTTAAAATAAGCAGGCAGAACATTGCAATTGCTAAAATAGAACCATTATTATTGGATATTGAAGATTTCCACATACTCTCTAAGCCCCGGTGTTATTAAATTTAATCGTGGTGATAGACAGGGAATTATTTCCCATTGGTGTATTCCAATACATAAATAATCTTAATGTGCAAAAAGGTGTATATGAATTCCCACCAAAGCTGACAGGGGTTTTATTGACATTCCAGAATAATTGAAATTCATTGCCGGTGCTGTCGACTATATTATTCCCATTCACCTGGAACATATTTGAAAAAGAAGGGAAATTTGCCGGAATATATTGGTGATCGGCAAGGGCTGGATTTGGAGCCGGACTCAGGGTATTTCCAGCAGAATCAAGGGTTATACCTATATCAAGGTCTGAATCAATTGTTGAAAGTGGTGTTCCTGCTGTGTCCAGATTGGTATCATCAAATGGAAGGCGTTTGAGTTCTTCAAGGAAAGTCAATGCAATTGAGTTTGCGCTTGTACGGGAAAATGCGGTTTTATTGCCTTTCATGGCCTGCATCTGCATAACAGCCATTGCTGTCAGGCCAAGGGTCAAAACAAGCATGGTTATCATAACCTCAATTAAAGTAAACCCCTCAGTGTTTTTTGTTATCAGCATGTTATATTCCTAAATTCCTGCACTGTATTGTAACAACCACAAATCTACGTTTGAAATTATCATTGAACGGTCCCCATACAGTTCCTGCGCTGGTTGTATATGTGGCAGCGTTCATAAAATTAGGGTCACTGGCAGATGCCCTTGCCAGGATGGAGATTTGAACCGCCCTTATTTCAGACAGTTGAGATGCAGTAGGATTCGGTGCAGTTGTTCCATCATCAAGGATATAGTTAAATTCAATTGCCTGAATGTTTTCAGCAATGGGTTGAAATCCACCGCCAGTATCTCTTCCCAGATTGGCAGCACCTGTGTCGGCAATTCCATTGGAATCTGCATCATTTGTGGATGAGAATCCAAACGTAATATCCTCATTGGCATCATCAAGCTCACCATCAGCACGGTTATCTTTATTTAAGGCATGCCCGGCAATATCTCTGGTAAAGTGAAGCTGTACTGATGTGGCGGATATGATACCGGCATTAGCCTTCTGGGTGGGGTCACAGCCAGCCTCTCTTATTTCAGATGACATTATCATAATAGCCGATCTGAGATTCTGCTGCATTTCAGCAAGCCGGTCCGAGCTGACATATGTCTTTTGCTGATTTGAATAAGTAAGAAAAATGCCACCTAAAATAAAGGTCGATATGGCCATTGTAATCATGACTTCGATTAAGGTAAATCCCTTTTGATGATATTTGTTTTTTTTCATAATCAATCCTCTATTGCCAGGAACCATCAGTACCATCACCACTGATCTGCATCTGAAGATTACCGGCAATGGATAATGTTATTTTATACCATCGTGTGCTGTTTCGGACTTGAATATTTCCAATTCTTGACCTTGCCGGAAGACCGCGACTATTAAACCCTGCCACAGATGTCCCGCTAAAATTGGCATTGACCAAGCTTACATTTTTGGGCATGGTTACAAAGGCTATTGTAGCTTCATCATCACTGGGATTGGGGTTCCCTGTATCATGTATCAGGTCATCTGCCCCCCCCCCAACCCCACCATTATCAATGAATACTGTGTAAGTTCCGGCTCTTCCATCGGGTACAAAGGCGGCCGGGGTAAAACTAATACCAACCGTTGTGTTTCGTTTTATTGCTTCGGATTTGGCTTTCTGCATTTTTGAATAAATATCTCTTGCGCAGCCTTTTAATCTCTGATCTGCAAGGATTCGACCAAAATTGGGTGTAACAACAACAAGGAGTGAAATGATTGCAATAACAATCATCAGTTCGATAAGGGTGAACCCTTTTATATCTTTGGGTGTTTCAAACATTTAAATTCCCCATGATAGATTGTTTGAGCAACCCCTTTTTTATTAGAACAAAAATTTTTTCCATACGACTCAAAGCTTTTGTTTTATTCCTTTTTGAATTGATATAAATAAAAGTATTATGCAAGTATCATGCTGTTTGATTTGTGTATGTATCATAATTTTATGATAAGGCTTTAAATTATTGAATAAAAAATTAAAATAAGTTTGTTGCTTAATTATATATAAAGGGAATTTTTAACAAAAAATGTTAGTTGGCGGTACAAAAAATGTCATTAAAAAAAATCTGTTGACCCGATGTAATCTGATGCAGTTCAGTAATTTATATTGCTTCATGAGAATACAAAAAAAATACTAAGCCTTTTTAATGAAGTTGAGCATGTTTTTTATGCTCACATTCATATGTTATTTTTAGTTTGAAAAACGCAAATAATTTGTTATAACGGAATAAAAGACTGCAAATCACTCCTTTGTGAAGGGATGAAAAGAATAAAAAATACAGATATACTCCAAGTTATAACAGAATGGCAAAACCATATTTTGCGAATTAAAGGGATTAAAAGAGACTATGAGTCAGTTCTTTTGTCCACCATGGGATCAAAACCAATCAAAATCATCACGGGGTTCAGAAGATCCGGAAAATCTTTTTTAACTCAGCGAGTTGCAAAGAAATTGGTTGAAGATCAAAGATTCGCTATAGATAATATTTTGTATCTTAATTTTGAGGATTTTCGATTAATTGAAATTAATACTCCTGAAAAATTAAATGGGATCTATCAGGTATTTAAATCAAATATTGCTGATAGTGGTAAAAAACTTTTGATTTTTGATGAAATTCAAAATGTCTCTGCCTGGGATCGTTTCGTTAGAACCATTTATGAATTGGAGGATGATATTGAGATTATTTTGACTGGCTCAAACTCTGAACTATTGTCTTCTGAAATTGGCAGTAACCTTGCCGGACGATTTATTGAATTTTCAATTTTTCCTTTTGATTTTAAAGAATTTTTGAAATACAGGGATATTGAAATTGCTTCTGATGTTGAATTTTTTAGAAATTATGATGAGATTCAAAAACTTTTTGTAGATTTTATAAAGTTTGGAGGCTTACCTGAAACTTTCACAATATCCAATGGTTCTGCTCGGTTTTCATATATTGAAGGTGTTGTAAGCAAAGTCATTCTGGATGATATTATTGAACGTTTCCAGGTAAAGCATGTTGCTGTTATTGAAAAAGTATTAATTTATTTATTATCCGGTGTTGGAAATATCATCTCTTTTAAACGAATAATGAATTATTTAAAGCCACTTGGGATTAAAGTTAAACAGGAAACTTTGATTGATTATGTTCAGTATATATTGAAATCCTTTGCTTTGTATGAGACTCAAAAATTTGATTGGAAGTTAGGCCGATTATTTGAGACTACCCGAAAATATTATTCCGTGGATACAGGGTTGATCAATTTATATCAAGGGGCAGTAAATGATTTTACAAGTCAATTGGAAAATATTGTTTTTTTGAAGCTCAAAAGATCAGGATGCCCTGTATATTTTGGTGCTCTCAAGTCTGGAAAGGAGATAGATTTTATTGTTCAGCAAAAAAATAAAAAATACCAGAAATTTCAAGTCTGTCAAACACTTACCAATGAAAATCATAAACGGGAATTATCTTCCTTTAATTTGAAAGACACATACCTTGAAGCCGGGGAAAATTTTCTTTTGACACTTGATGCTCATGAAGAGGAAATTTTTTTTAAGGAAAATTCAGTATATAAGAAAAATATTGTTAAATGGCTTTTGTTATCGTGATTTGGTCCGTTTTTGACATATAATATGTTGTTCCAGGCGGCTGAGCCGCCTTATTGTTTTCATTCTTTCATAATTTTTATAACTCTTTCATCCAGGCAGGAACGTAAAAAAGTATTCATCTGTTTCTGATTACCTGTTTCATAAAAGGTCAGCATTAATTGATTAAACTCCAGTTGTCTTTTTGCAGGAAGATTAATGGCAGGGTATCCACAATTCAATAAAAACCCATTCATGATAAAACGCCCCATACGTTTATTTACATCATAAAAGAATTGGCATCTTGCCATTGTAAGAAAAAAATGGATGGCACTATCATAAATGTCTGATATCCTGGATGCCTCATTCACCATCCTTTCAAACAATTCCGGCAGCAAATTCGCCTGTGGCGGCATATAGGCTGTTCCCGCAATAGTAACCCCTCCGGATCTGAACTTTCCCCACTCCAAAGCTTCGTTCCCGGCAGCGGTTCGATGAAGGTCACAGACTGTTTCAATCGTGATCTCAAACTGATTTTTTTCTATTAATTCTAATAAGGCCCGCCATGTATAAGCCTGATTCAGAGCTATCTGCTGGTCGGTTACTTTATGCCCGCCAACTGTAATTCCATCTAATAATGTCTGGATTTCCGACAGGGTGAAATTAATTCCCTCCAGGTTCACCGCGTCACATACAAATTCAACCAATTGACGTTTAGCAAGCATTATTGCTTTTGGTTTGTCGGGTTTCATGCCCCATCGAGTTTCTTTCAGGGTGCGATTCGATAATTTAGATTGTTTCATAAATCAGAACATCCACACTTTTTATTGATATGTTACATTGTCCGTTGCAATTGAATTGCATGAATTTTGCATTTTACTCTATGATGAAAGAAAAAACAAACCGTGTGATTTATATTTGATTTTCAAGGAGTGAGGCAAAGAAGAACCTCCAAGAAGCGCTTGAATTGTTTTTTTAATGCGCATCCCCGAAAGAAATTGAAAACCTGGCATTAAAAAAATATCGTTTGACAAAACTCAAATTGAATCTGTGCTTTATTTGACTTGTTTTGTTAAATAGATTATTGGATGTATGCACATTAAATAGCGACAAAATTGTTAAGTGATTTCATAAAAATGATAAATCGGTTATCGAACTATAAAGATCTGTTTTTTATTTTTGTATGGCGTGAATTATTAATCCGTTATAAACAGACTGCCATCGGTGTACTATGGGCTCTGATTCAACCTTTAAGCATGATGGTCTTGTTTGTAATTGTATTTGGTCATGTCCTGAATATTAATACAAACGGCTATCCAAGATCATTGTTTTATTTTGCAGGGCTTGTGCCTTGGACGCTTTTTTCTGCTTCTGTCAATGCATCAATTAATTCCCTGACAGATCACAGGGATTTAATCACTAAAATTTATTTTCCAAGAGAGCTGATTATATTTTCCAAAGTCAGCGTATTTGTTGCAGATTTTTTAATATCAGGCATGCTGCTTGCAGTGATGCTTTTTCTTTATAACATACCGTTTACATTAAACTCTTTATGGGTGATTCCATTGTGTGGTTTATTATTGTTATTCACAGATTCTGTTTGCTTGCTGCTTACTGTTATTAATGTATTCTACCGGGATATTAGGCTTGCATCAGGTTTAAAACGGCTGGGATTTAATAACTGGCTTGCGGTAAGGTAATTTATTAATGGACAATATTAAAAATGGCAAAAATATTTATATCCACTGTACCGTTTTGTGAAATAAATAAAAAACCTTTGATGCTTTTAAAAAAAAATGGTTTTGAAATTATTAAAAATCCGTTGGGAAGGAAATTACATCCCAAAGAAGTTGCAGAGTATGCTAAAAGTGTTGATGGTATTATTGCAGGTACAGAAAGCCTAATAGGTTTAATAGAAGCAAATTCAAATTTGAAAATAATATCACGAGTAGGTATTGGACTTGATTCAGTACCTCTAATAAAGTGCAAACAACTCGGTATCACTGTAACATACACTCCTGACGCTGTTACAATGGCTGTAGCTGAAATGGTAATAGGGGTCATGATCAGTGTCTACAGGCATATATATATAGCAGATCGAGAAATCAGAAATCAGCAGTGGAATCGATTAATGGGTAAACGTATCGGGAAATCAATTATTGGGTTAATCGGGTTTGGCAGAATAGGATATAACGTTGCAAGATTATTGACTCCGTTTCATCCTAACAAAGTATTAATAAATGATATTACAGATAAAAAAGACTCAATTTGTGATTTAATGGAACAAGGCCTGAATATTGAACAAGTTTCAAAAGAAGAAATTTATAAAAATTCTGATATTATATCACTCCATGTTCCTTTTTCTCCACAAACTAACAATCTAATTAACAGAAACACATTATCAAAGTTTAAAAAAGATAGTTTTATACTTAATTATGCGCGTGGTGGTATCATTAATGAACATGATTTATATTTAGCCATAGAAAAAGGAAGTATCGCTGGAGCAGCTGTTGACACCTTTATTGATGAGCCGTATTCAGGTGAACTGATTGAACTTGACAATGTTTTATTGACTCAGCACATGGGTTCATGTTCATATGATTGCCGATATGATATGGAGTTGCAAGCGACAGAAGATCTTATCCGGTTTTTTAAAGGGGAGCAATTACAAAATGAAGTTCCCCCGGAAGAATATGAATATCAGCAGTAGTGTGGTTTATGAGGGCCTTAGAATGGATATTGGAGGGTATCAAGTGATTTTTTGGGATTTTGATGGCGTTATCAAAGACTCCGTAAATGCAAAAACGAAAGGCTATATTCAATTATTCGATTCATATGGAACCCATATCAAAAATAAAATTTTTCAACATCATATTGAGCATGGTGGAGTATCTCGTTTTGAAAAAATTCCGTTGTATTATAAAAAATATCTTAAAACAGAATTATCAGCTGAACAAATACAGGAACTCTGTCTCAAATATGGTGAATTTACAAAATATGCTGTTTTGAAATCCGAGTGGGTGCCTGGTGTCAGAAAATATCTTGAATTAAATTGTACTCGCCAGACTTTTTTTGTTGTAACCGGTACTCCACAAGAAGATATTAACTGGATTATTAATAAATTAGATATACAGTCTATGTTTTTTGGAGTTTATGGTGCTCCAAAAACAAAAATAGAAATTCTTTCCAATTTAATAGAAAAATATGATTTAAAGCCGGAAAGTTGCCTTATGGTTGGAGATGCATTAACAGACTACAATGCTGCAAAAAAAACAAAAATCAATTTTTTATTAAGAAAGACACCGGAAAATGAAGTTTTGTTTAAGAATATCTCATGCAATTCAATTGATGATTTTATGAAATTAATATGAATAAAGTTAAATACAAATTAAATAACGGTTTATATTCAATCGGAACATGGCTTCAATTGTCGAATGTTTCTGTTGCTGAAATTATAGGAAATGCAGGATACGACTGGGTTGCTATGGATTTGGAGCATGGTTTTTTCTCACCTGATATGATAGGTTTGATTTGTCTTGCTCTGGAAAAGGGCGGTACAATACCTTTTGCCAGGGTCGCACAGGTAAATCCAAAAGATATTAAGCAGGCCCTTGATGCCGGGGTCAAAGGTCTTGTTTTACCTATGATCAAGACTGCAAAAGATTTGCAAAATGGAATCTCATGGGCTAAATACCCCCCCTACGGATCTCGCGGTGTCGGATATTCCAGAGCTAATCTTTTCGGCCGGAAATTTGATAAAACCGTACCTGAGAGTTCAAAGGATTTGACAATAATTGCTCAGATAGAACATATTACAGCAGTTCAAAATCTGGATGAAATTTTAGAGGTGAAAGGCCTTGATGGAATTATGGTTGGACCGTATGATTTGTCGGCATCAATGGGTATTACAGCAGAATTTGATAATCCTGATTTTATATCGGTAATGGATAAAATTAAAATAAAAGCTGAAAATTCAGGGGTTCCTATGGGTTCACATATAGTTCAACCTGATCCTGAAGTACTCTGTAAAAAAATTCAGGAAGGGTATAAATTTATTGCATACGGAATTGATGCTGTTTTCCTCTATAACGCGGTGGAATGCCCGGTTGTGACAGGGTGATAAATTGATGATGAAAAAAATTATAGTTTTCGGAGGTTCGGGTTTTCTGGGATCCCATGTTTGTGATAAACTTTCTGATTCCGGCTATGATGTCGTTATTTTTGATATCCGTAAATCACCATATCTACGAACTGATCAAACAATGATGATTGGAGATATCTTAAATGAAGAAGCAGTAAGGAATGCAGTTTCAGGCTCTCAGTATGTTTTTAATTTTGCAGGAATTGCAGATATTGATGAAGCAAAGGATCTACCAATAGAGACCATACAGTATAATGTACTTGGAAACACGATCATTCTGAACGCTTGCAGAAAAGAAAAAATAAACCGCTTTATTTTTGCAAGTTCTGTTTATGTCTACAGTAAATCCGGGGGGTTCTACAGGGTAAGCAAGCAGGCCTGTGAGAACTATATTGAAGCATACCATGAAATGTATGGCTTAAAGTATACTATTCTGCGTTTCGGGACGCTTTACGGCCCCCGTTCCGATAAGCGCAATGCTGTTTACAGATTTGTCTTGCAAGCCTTGACAAACGGTAGTATCAGTTATGAAGGCAACAGGGAAGACCAGCGTGAGTACATCCACACAGAGGATGCTGCCAAGGCGTGCGTTGATATTTTAAAGCCGGAATTTGAAAATCAACACATAGTACTTACCGGTTCACAGGTTTTTAAAGTCCGGGAGTTGCTTGGTATGATAAAGGAAATCATTCCAGACGAAATAACAATTAATTATAAATCAAATAATAAAAAAACAGCTCATTATGTACTAACCCCACATAATTACAGTCCCAAACTCGGGAAAAAATTTATTCCTTCGCTTCAGGTGGATCTGGGCCAGGGACTGCTTCATCAGGTTGAAACTATATACCGGGAATTACATCCGGAAATTAATAAAATTTAAAGTTTATAAAACCATTACGGCCCGCTTATATGTCCACAGCTATATATTTGTCTTATCCGGTTTCTCAAAAAACGCCATTATATGGAAATGCTACTGGCATTGAAATAAAACCAGATCAGCATCAATCCAAAGGTGATGGCTGCAATACAATGGTCTGGAATTTTTCCAATCATACAGGGACCCATGTGGATGTTCCCAGGCACTTTTCTTTAAGTGGCAGAACTGTTACTGATTATCCTCCCGAGTTCTGGATTTTTAACCGGATAGAGGTTGTCGATATTTCAAATTCTGTTCATGACTGCCAGATAATAGAACCCGGGATAATTCCCGATTTTTATACCAGTGAACCAGAACTTGTTCTTTTTCAAACTGGTTATGGCAAATTCAGAGGAACTGACAGGTATACCCTAACCCCGCCGGGATTTTCTGAAAATGTTTATTGCTGGTTAAAAAACAAATATCCGTCAGTGCGTTGTATCGGCATGGATATTATTTCAATATCAAGTTTCTGTAATCGGGATGAGGGAAGAAAGGCACACAAAGCTTTTTTAGCCCCGGAACAAGGGGCGCCTGTATTATTAATTGAAGATATGAGGTTGAATTTTAAAGGTGGACTGAAACAGGTTATAGTGGCACCCGTCATTGTGGAACATGCTGATGGTTCCCCATGCACTGTTTTTGGTATTGTTTCAGACTGATAAATGAACAATTATGAATAAGCAAAATAACAAAGACACGAATATCACTATATATTCTTCTGAGCCGTTGTTAAGACATCCGAAAAAATTATTTTTGGGAATGTACCGGGATTTGTTGATATCTAAAGAACTTGCATGGAGACTGTTTATCAGAAACATAAGTGCCATGTACAGACAAACATTTTTAGGATATATCTGGGCCTTTTTGCCGCCGATTGTTACAACACTCGTATTTACGTTTTTAAATTCACAAAAAATATTCCATGTAGGTGAAACTAACATACCTTATCCAGCATACATATTGCTTGGAACTTTGTTGTGGCAGGTTTTTGTGGATGCCATGAATAGCCCGTTAAGAAGTTTTAACCAATCCAGATCTATGCTGGCAAAAGCAAATTTTCCAAGAGAGTCGTTACTTCTTGCTGGGCTGGCCGAGGTAATTTTTAATTTTTTTATCAGGCTGGTGTTATTGTTTTTTGTCATCATATATTATGATATCAAAATATCAATGTTGATCTTATATGCGCCTCTTGGAATTATTTCATTACTTTGTCTTGGTATGGTATTTGGTCTGCTTTTGCTTCCAGTCGGAGCATTATACAGAGATATCGAAAAAGGGTTGTACATTATTACTTCGGCATGGTTTTTTGTAACCCCGGTGGTATACCCTGCGCCGACTAAATGGCCTGCATCAATTATTTGTGATTTTAATCCCGTAACCCCTCTGTTGGATTTTGCAAGAAATGCTTTTACCGGAATTAAGTCATTTGAAACTGAAAAAATTATATTAATTAACTTTATCATGATAATATTTTTGCTCTTAAGTTGGATACTTTACAGGATCGCCATGCCCCATATCATTGAAAGAATGAGTGCATAAATTTAGAAAATAAAAAAATGAATAAAAGTCCCTTAATAAGTGTTAATAATATTTCTAAAAAATATTGTAAGGATTTAAAAAGATCTCTTTGGTATGGAATAAATGATATTGCCAAAGAGATTGTTGGATACAAGAAAACGGAAAATAAACTTAGGGCAGGGGAGTTTTGGTCGTTACGTGATATTTCTTTTGAATTATCACGGGGAGAATGTATAGGTCTCATTGGTAGGAATGGTGCCGGTAAAAGCACTTTATTAAAAATATTAAATGGGCTTATCAAACCGGATAGCGGTTACATACAAATTAAAGGCAGGGTAGGTGCTCTTATCGAACTTGGAGCCGGCTTTAACCCTCTTCTGACCGGAAGAGAAAATATTTATATAAACGGTTCTGTTTTAGGATTTAAACAAAAAGAAATTGAAAGAAAATTAGATGAAATTATTGAATTTGCCGAATTAAATGATTTTATTGATTCTCCTGTACAAAATTATAGTTCGGGAATGAAAGTTCGCTTAGGGTTTGCAATAGCATCACAAATGAATCCTGATATCATGCTCATCGACGAAGTCCTCGCTGTTGGGGATTTCCAATTCAGACAAAAATGCGCCCAAAAAATAAATGAAATCAAAAAACAATCATCCATCATTTTAGTTTCTCATAATATGAGAGATTTAATGATGTTATGTGATAATTCAATTGTTATTGAAAGTGGACATGTTGTATTTGCCGGAGAAACAAAACATGCTGTTTCATATTACCATAACAGTCCAACCTCACTCAAAAACATTGGTGAACAACCACCTGTAAATATTTTTGGTAAGCTAATTAATAAAAATGAAAAAATAATTGATATTCAACATTATTGGTGTGATAAGGCAAATCAACAAGTAGAGTTTATTGATCATAATACTATTTTATATCTGAATTTTTCATTTAAATTATTAAAACCCGTTAACAATCTTATTATTGGTGTTCCTATTTGGGATGAAAATGCCAATCTCATAACCGCTTTTAACACAGACAATATCGTTGGAACTATATCAATCCCGAAAGACGGTATTTTAAAAGGAAGATTAAGAATTCCTGATATGATGTTCAATCCGGGAAGGTTTAAATCTATTTTTGTTGTTATGGATAATAAAGAATATCTGTATAGAAATTTCATTCACGACTTTACAGTGAAAAATATACCATTCAGCTTTGGGTTTGTCACACCAAAGCATGATTGGATTTTTGAATAATTCATCAATAAAATGATTAGTCCATGATAATAATATATGACTTTTTAAATTACATGTTCTTTTTAATTGTAAGATTTAAACTTATTGAAGATATTTAGCAGGACTTTTTATCAATAATCAAATATGAAAATATCTGGAAAAAACTATAAAATTAACATTCTGATCCTGTTCATGCCGTCTGAAATTGAACCGACCTTGACGACTATAGAATCTTTATTTAATAATAATGTCGAAAATACAACAATCAGTATCCTTCAAAATGGCGGCACAAGTCTGCAATTAAAAGAAAAATTTTCCAAAATTAAGAATCTCAAATATTATGAATCAAAAGATAATTTAGGCGTCGCAGGTGGTCGGAATTTTTTGCTTAAAACTGATGAGTGTAATGCTTCTGATGTCATATTATTTTTAGATAATGACGTTATTACCCCTGTCGATTATGTTGAAAGACTAACAACGTTTTTAATTCATCAAAAAGATGCTGGTGTTGTTGGTGCAATGACTGCGGATATCAATTATTCAACCTATGGAATAATAAAATCTTTCAATGAAAAAGGTGTTTGGGGTGGGTTGACAAGCCATATTACAAGCAATGAAATTAAAAAGGAATTAATCGGTATGAATTTTTCAATGCGAATGTTTCATATGGGTACTCGCCATAATTATTATTATACATATTTTTCATTCAAGTTGATTTATTTTGAATTATTCAACAGACTGCTTTGTTTTTTAAGATATCCTCTGGACGTACATCCAGAATTGAAAAAGAATTTATACTATGAAAAGTTAGTTGCAGAAGGTATAGATAAATATGATGTTTCAAATGTTCCGGGATGCTGTCAAGCCTTTAAAAAAAGCCTTATTGATGAAATTGGATATTTGGATGAATGTTTTAATCCTTATGGATATGAAGATGTGGATTTTTGTATTCGAGCTGTTAAAAATGGATATACCAATTATATTGATACGAACACTTGGTTATTACATGGAACAGATAGTAGGCACGGCAAAAGAGATGTATATATTCAAGAACAAAACAGGTTCAAATGCATGACAATTTTAAGCTATAATGCATTTAAAAGTATCAGAAAGTGTAAAGTAATAATAGTCAAATTGATTATATTAAATTTTATTAATAAATTGATGCCGTTTTCAAACGTCAATAGTATCCGATGGATAAAATCTGCAATGAATGGTTTTAAGATTGGTTTGAAAATTATAAAGGAAAAAAAACATAATGATTGATAAACGGAACTTTAAACTGGATGTTTTATTACCAATGAAAGCCCATTCAGAGCGGGTTCCAAATAAGAACTTTAAAATTTTTATAGATCGACCATTATATCATTGGGTTACATCAACACTTGAGAAGTCTGATTATATTAAAACTATTTGGATCAATACGGATAGTGATTTTATCGCTAAAGACGCTGTGAAAAATTTTAAAAAAGTAAAAATTATCAATAGACCGGAACATTTAAGGGGTGATTTTGTTTCAATGAACAAAATTATTGATCATGATATTAATATGATCAAGTCCGAACACTTTATTCAAACCCACAGCACAAACCCACTCCTCAAAAGGGAAACCTTAGAGAAATCAATCAATCATTATTTTGAAAACCTTTCCTTATATGACAGTTTGTTTTCTGTGACAAAGATTCAAAGCCGATTTTATACTGAATCAATGGTACCATTTAACCATGATCCAAATGAATTGAAAAGAACACAGGATTTGCAACCGTTATATGAAGAAAATTCTAATATTTATATATTTTCCAAACAATCCTTTAATGATGCAGGTAAGAAAAGAGTCGGAATAAAACCTAATATGTTTATCATTGACAAACTTGAGTCTATTGATATTGATAATGAAAATGATTGGAAAATCGCTGAACTGATTGCAAAATATAATATTGGTAATCTTCAATGAAAAACAGAATTGTACGGTTTTATTACAGAACTAAAGGCAGGCTACTTGGAATTATTCAAGAGAAGTACGGCAGACCTCTATTTAAAAATGAAAAAACATTTATCTCTTTAAAAAACAAATATAAAAATCAGCGTGTTTTTGTTATCGGCAATGGTCCGAGTCTCAATGAAATGAATTTAAAACATCTTAAAAATGAGATTACCATTGGATGTAATGGACTTTTTTTAAAATTTGATGAAATGGGATTTGCTCCGGCATTTTATACAGTGGAGGATAATCTTGTTGCTGAGGACAGAAGGAATATTATTAATAATCTTCAAAACACTATAAAAATATTGCCTTATGATCTGCGATATTGCTTAAAACCTGATAAAAATACAATTTTCATAAATTTTATAAGAAATTATCCAGGGTTCCCTGATTTTTCTTTTGATTGTGAAAATATGGTTTACTGGGGAGGTACGGTTACTTATTTGAACATCCAGCTTGCGTGTTACTTGGGGGCAAAAGAAATTTATCTCATTGGAATTGATCATGACTATACTATTCCTGAAAAAGATATCTGTGTTGATGGTGCTGTTATTGAATCAAAGTCTTATGATCAAAATCACTTTCATCCGGATTACTTTGGCCCGGGATTCAGGTATCATGACCCAAGAGTTGACAGAATGGAAATGGCATATAAAAAAGCAAAAACTGCATTAAAGAAACACAATATCAAAATTTTTAATGCAGGTGTCGGTGGTAAATTAAGAATTTTCGATAGAATTGACTATGATAGTCTGTTTTAGTTAAAGTGTGAAAATATGAAAATAAAGAAAAATATTGTAAATTTTAAGAAAAATATTGTTTCGAAATTTGATAATAAAATAAAATATAGCGAACTTTCTGCTAATTTAAAAAGCGGCCATAGCATAATTGGCAGATATCCACTTAATGTTCAGATACAAACTACATCTTCATGCAATGCAAAATGCTATTTTTGCCCTTATCTGGAATCATGGCATAAACTCAATCCAGGTGGTATGGATGATGACACCTATGAATCAATTGTGAATCAATTATCTGAGTATACAATTGGCAAATTTTGCCCTTATCTTGAAAATGAGCCGTTTGCCGATAAAAAAATTTTTGATCGAATTGAATACGGAGTGTCAAGGCTAAATTGCAGACAATTGGAAGTCGCAACAAATGCCTCTTTTTTAAATAGTTCAAAAATTGATAATATTATTAAACTATTTAATCCAATTAATCATGAAATATGGATTAGCTTTCATGGTATAAATAAGGAATCTTATAATGCCATAATGGGTTTGGATTTTGATAAAACAAAAAACAATGTTTTGGAACTCATTGAAAAATCACAAGATTCAAATATAAATATAATTATCAGAGGTTCTGGGCAATCAAGAAAAAAGCGCAATGAAATGCCGGAATGGTTTGATGAAAAGGAATTTGATTCTTTTTGGGAAAATGAATTTGCTAAAAACGGGTTTAAAAAAAAGCCAAGACTTAACTATTTTACCTATCATGATCGGGCTGGTCAGATAAAAAGAAATGAAATCAATTTTTCATCGATTTATCGAAATAATCTTGAAAATTTTTATTGTTGCCGATTTGACCAATGGGCTCATTTTCTTTATACGGGCGAACTTATTTTATGTTGTATGGATTACCATAAAAAAACCGTATTTGGAAATATTAATGATAATAACCTAAATCAAATATTTAATTCACCTGGATATATTCGATTGATTAAGAGTGGTATTGGAGTAGAACCTTCGAAACCTGACTTTATTTGTAAAAAATGTATTTCACCTGGTGGATAAAAGACGAATTAAAGTTTCTAATCGAGGAAGCCCCCTTGCATAACAAAGTTTCTATTATCATACCGACTTACAATTACGGCGATTTTCTTTCTGCTTCAATTGATAGCGTATTAAAGCAAACCTATCAAAACATGGAAATAATCGTTATTGATGATGGATCAACAGATAACACAAGACAGATAGTAGATTCTTATAAAGATCAAATTAAATACATATATCAAGAAAACTCTGGGCTTTCTACGGCACGCAATACCGGTATAAAACACGCAACTGGTGAGTATATGTTGTTTCTAGATGCTGACGATTTGTTGGGTGTAAATTTGATTCAGAGTCAGGTTGAGTATTTAACCAATAATCCCGAAATCAATATATCTGTTTGTCGAAACAGGCTATTTCATAAAACAGATGCCAGTGACTCTCCAAAATCATTTGGATCGTGGAGATTATTCAAGCGTAACCTTGATATTCATCTTTGTCATTTAAATATCGCACCTCCTCATGCTTTTTTTTTCAAAAGTAAAATTATAAAAAATTCAAAAGGGTTTGATACAACTTTAACGGCCTGCGAAGACTATGATTTATGGATCCGCTTATCAATAGAAGGACATATCCCGTATTATAATCCAAAAGGTATGGTATATTATAGACGTCATCCCAAAAGCATGTCATCAAATCTGAAGAACCAATACCACCATGATGTTATTCTTCATGAAAGGGTGATGGATCTTCTGAAAAAAAATTCTAAATTTCCTTTAGGGAAACGGTTTGAAGGGCTTTTGGCTTTTTCTTCAGGTGTGGTACGAACAGCGTTTTTATTAAACAAACTTAACCTACCCAATGATTTTAAGCTAATGAAATTAGCCTATATGAGTATAAATGAGGCCATAAAAAAATTTCAAAAAATCATACCGGATGTATTATTTTTATTATTTTATTTCCGTATCAAATCTTTTTTAGTTCATCCTGATTTTAAAAATGTTAAATATTCAAAAGAAATATCACATAATCTTGATGAATTGATTAAAGGAACTTGTGACTCAGCATTAAACCGGAAATGTTTAATAAAATCTATAATCGGGTTACTAACAAAACCAAACATTGATGTTTGGGAAAAAAGAGAATTATTCATCTATATTTTTCATTATTTGAAAAATATTTGTGTCTCTCTGATCAAATACAATAAATCAAATAAAACAATATGATAAAACAAATTGCGGTTGTAATTGTAAATTGGAATAAAAAAAAGGATGTTCTTACACTACTATCAGAGTTGAATAACATCTCAGATCCTCTGTTCGATGTTTACGTAGTGGACAATGCATCTACTGATGATTCTGTTGAGGCAATAAAAAAAAATTTTCCTGCTATTTTTCTCATCCTAAATCCGTCAAACTTAGGTGGAACAGGCGGCTTTAATTCAGGCATGCATGAAGTCATGAAGCAACAGAAATATGATTATATATGGCTGCTGGATAATGATGCTATTGTTGAGTCAGAAACCCTGAAAGGCTTGATTCATGTTATGGAATCAAATAATGACATAGGCGTGGTCGGTTCTTTGATTTGCCATCCGGATAAGCCCGATATTGTTATTGAACAAGGCGGTTGGGTGGATTGGAACCAGGGTTTGTGGAAGGCCTGGTATTTGAACAAAAAACGTTCCCAACTTACAGAAGATATAAAAGATGTTGATTATGTTGCAGCTTGCTCAATGTTGATACGCATAGATGTTTTACAACAGATTGGATTTTTTGATAGTAGGATGTTTATTCACTGGGATGATGTTGAATTTTGTCTTAGAGTTAAAAAAAAAGGTTATCGTGTTGTTTCAACCAAAGAATCAGTTGTTTATCACTATGCTGAAAAACAGAGCCCGACAATATATATATATTATAATTTTCGAAATGCATTGTTAACAATGAGTCGCCATCTTCATGGATTGAAAAAAATATTGATATTATATATGCAGGCAAAAAAAATTTTTAAGGGGAAAATTTTAGCACAATTATTAAATGATAGAAAAGCGTATCAGATATTTAATTACGCATTAAAAGACTTTTATTCCGGTGATTTTAAAAAGTTCCGGTATAAAACACCAGACGAATCTTTTGAAAATCGTTTTAATATGATTGACAATGCCCGTAACTATAATGAATTTTTGATTTTACCCTACGGCACAGTCTATGAAATGATTGATTGTGCCAAACATATAAAAGCGTTATCCCCTGATAATAAAGTCACAATAATGATACAAAAAGAACGAGCAAAATTAATAAATAACAATTCCTGTTTTGATCATTTCTTTTATTATAAAGGAGAACGAGAGTCGTTTATTTCCACTATTAAAACTTTGATAAGATTATTGTTTTCATCCCCAGTTGTCGGAGTTTTTGTTCAAAAAAATGTAATATTACCATTTTATCCGTTGGCACTTAAAATCAGTTTGATTTATGATCAAGACAACTCTAAGTTTTTTTATTCAAACTATAATCGAAAAGCAATATGGAAACTGCTACCCTCATTTATTCTTGGAGAACTCGCAGCCCTTTTTTCTCTCCCTCGATTATTATGGGCATCAAAGAAAATTAATTCAAAATCACCTGAACTATAAGCAGAACAGTAAACGTCTTTAAATTATCCACAGAGATCTATCGCATTTTTTACACACGCATCCATATTTAAATACTTAAACTCTCCTAATCTCCCTATGAAATCAACATTTATCAGTTTATTCGTTTCATTTTTATATTTCAAATAGTTCGCTAAAGATTTTTTGTCTAAAACAGGGTAAGAGGCTACCGGTTCATCTTTTTCGGCTTTAGCAGGTGCCGGATACTCATAACAAAGACAGGTTTTATAATGTTGTTGAAAGGTCATATGTTTGAACTCAGTAATTCTGGTATAGTCATGATCATTGGGATAGTTCACCACAGCCACAGGCAGACAGTTTTCCTGATCATAAGTTTTAAAGGAAAAGTTGATCCCCCGGTAGGGCAGGTACCCATATTTATAGTCAAAAAATTCATCAACAGGTCCGGTATAGATCATTTTATCAAATTTAACCTGGTCTTTTATATCACGATAGTCTTTCCCAGTAATTACCTGTATGTTTTCATGATCCAGCATGGCTTTGAACAATTCGGTATATCCTTTTTCAGGCATTCCCTGATACGGATCAGTGAAAAATCGTTCATCCCGGTCAAACCTGATGGGAATCCTTTCAGTGATCTCAGGTGCAAGATCTTTTGCATCAACCCCCCATTGCTTTCTGGTATAATTTTTGAAAAATTTATCATAAATCGTTTTTCCCATGCGGGAAATCACCATGTCTTCGGCATTTTTGATTTCCGGCAGATCAATTTTTTTTTGTTCAAGATATGCTAAGACGTCGTCTTTTGTAAACGACTTTTCAAAAAGCTGTTCAAACGTATTAATGTTAATGGGGAAAGAAATATATTTCCCATCCACAAAGGCTTTGACATGGTGAACATAATCCAGCCAGTCAGTAAATTGGGAAAGATAATCCCATACATCCTTATGTTGGGTATGAAAAATATGGGGACCATAAAGGTGAATCAAAATTCCGTCTTCGTTGAAACAGTCGTAACAATTTCCGCCAATGTGATGTCTCTTTTCAATAATCAACACGGTCTTGTTTTTTTCACGGGCAAGGATACTGGCCGCTGTGATCCCGGTGATTCCAGCCCCCACAATCAGAATATCTACAGTTTTCATTGATAAGCTATCTTTTTGTTTTTTTTAAAGAGTTCTTCAAGAATTGAATATTGATTGGAGGTGGTACTTATCCATGCATCAGAAACCAATCGAATAAAATGTGTATTTCCCATATTAATGCTGTTGCTCACATTTTTCATATAAACGTTCAGGAGCCATATCCACACCGTTTGGCCAAACAATTGTTCCTCTCTCAATAAACGCCTGTTTAAAAAAAACAAGGTCTTTTAGTGGGCTAAATGCAGGGCCTTTATCTAAGTAAATTGAAAAATCTATATCTCCTTATACATTGTTATCAAAAGTGATATGGAATATATAATTACCTTTGTATTCGATGTGTTTTACATCATTCATATTCCACATATTTGCCTCCCCTCTTAATCTAATGGATCAATTTTTTTTATTTCTTGATAATTCCTTCAGAACATCTACAGTTATCTATCGATAATCTACTTTTTTATGTTTTTTAAAGATTTTTCCAACAAATCCCTTTAAAAATCCAAGAGCAAACCGTGCCATAAATTTGTTTTTTAGTCCAGGCAAAAAATATAACGGAAGCCATCTGATACCATTAATGAATAAAAAACATTTAATGATCATATTGTATTTTGATCTTGCAAAGGACGCGCCAACAGCATGTCCTTTTGAAGTATCCTCATAAACCAGGGGGGGGTGATAATACTGAAGCGATGGTGTCTTTAACACGTTATAATTTTTTGCTGTAAACCGGATGGCAAACTCAACATCTTCCTGGCCGATAAAATTAGAATCAAATCCTTTGAGTTCTAAAAGGCAATTTTTTCTATAGGCCATGCAGCGATTGGTAAAAAAGAAAGGATCATGATATTCATATTGCCCTTTTATTAAAGCGTGGGAGGCAAACCCTTCCGGTATGACAGCATCAAGGGATGGATCGGCAGCAAAAAAATCAATAAGATTTTTTAAAAAATCAGTATCCATGAGTACGGTATCATCATCAAGGAATAAAATGATCTCTCCTTTAGCCTTTGATAATCCGTAATTTCTCATAAACCCCATTTTGCCCCAGCCATGATCCGGGGCAAAATAGTCAATCTTTAATCCGGGAAATTTTTGCTTTAATGAAGCTCCTTCAATGGACCCACACTTATCTTCCACTAAAACAATCTGAAATTTGTCTTTTTTGAGGGATTGGGAATTCAGGCAATGAAGGATATTGTCCATCAGGTGATACCGCTGAAAAAAAATAAAAACACAGCTTAAGCGATATTGGTTGTTTTCATGGCTTTTCAGGTCACCTTCCGGGCAGGTTTTTAATATGGATTTCAGAATTTTTTCGCGCAAAGTTGTTCCTTGAAGTTTAAGATGGTTAAACACAGTATGCCTATTCATTAAGTGTAATCAGTTTTTTTGCTTTATTTATCACATCCATAGGGGTGATTTTAAGCATACACAATTTAAAATTTCCGCACGGCGGTGTTGTTCCGAATTTTGTACAGGGGCTGCAGTCAAGGTTTTTATTAATGACAAGATGATTGTGTCCTTTGGGCGCCCACTTTGCCTCAATGCCGGGTCCAAACAGAGAAACAGTGGAAACATCACTGAGAACGCCAAGATGAAGGATACCTGAATCCGTGCTGATTAATAAGGATGATTTTTTCAGCACAAGGGTTGTTTCAAGGATTGTCAGTTGGCTGCAAAGATTTATAATATCCCGGGTTTTACAATATTTAATAATGGTCCTGCATTGATTAATTTCCTTGTGGCTGCCGAGAAGAACACATTTCCAGCCAAATTGTGTCAGTTGATCAATAACCTTTGCCCAGGATTTTTCAGGCCATAATCGTTCATCAATGGATGCCCCGGGAAACACACATATATATTTTTCAAAGCAAATGTCGGAGATAAAGTTTTTTTTTTCCTGTTTGAAATACGGAAAATCCCATGAAAAGGATTCCTTGAAATCCAATGTTTTGGCTATCAGATTCCAGAATGAGTCAGCCTCGTAAATATCATGACGGTAAGGTATTGATATTGTATACATTTTTTGTCGTCCATTGACATGGAATCCGGATTTCAAGTCTGCCTTAAGCAGTCGTGTAATAATAGCCGTTAAAAAATGAGATTGTTCCGTATCAATGATAATATCATACTGCTTTCTAAAAACTGAGATAAGATCGGTTGGATTTTTGTAAGATAAGGTATTGTTAACGAACTGCACTGCATGAAAAATTTCCTGATTTCTCGGTTCACATAAAATGTCGATGTTTGCAGGTTTTATTTTTTTTGAAACAGCTTTTAAAACAGGAATCAGAAGAATCGCATCCCCCATACCACCGGGTCTGATGATCAATATCTTATTGGGGTGAGGGCTTCTTTTCTTTTTTTTGAGCGCTCTGGGAAAAATTTTGAGCAGAACCGGACCCAGAATGCGATCAATTTGCTTGATTATTTGAATGGAATGTATCATGGCCAGTATATCACCAAAGTTAAAACGAATAAAAATATCAGGGTTGTCAATAAAAGCTGCTTGTCGGAAAAAAGGGTTTTAATGGGGTCGCTGCCCCGGCCAAGGTCGGTCAGATAAATAAACCTGAAAATGCCGTAAGAAGCAGGCAGGACGGAATAAATCACCAGGCTTCCATGTTCAACCGCATAAAGGGAGTAGACCACTAATGTGACACTTCCGCAAGTCCAGAACATGCTGTTCAAATACGTCAAGGAATATCCGATTTGGCTTTTTCTGTGGAGAATGGCATTTTTTTCTCCCAATTCTTTTAACTCAGTCAGCCGTTTGGCAATGGAAATCATCATGGCAATGAAAAAGACGGTTAAAAAAAGCCAGTTTGAAATTTCAATATTACAAACCGCCCCTCCAGCCAGAACCCTTAAAACAAATCCAAAGGCCACAGAAAATATTTCAAGGATGACAATCTGTTTTAAATACAAACTGTAACTTGCTGTCAGGATCATGTATGCAAGAAGATAACAAATAAACTCTAAAGGAAAAGGGAATAAACGTATACAAATTATGATGATAAGCAGAATGCAGCCGGATAAAAAAAACGCTTTAAGACCGGTTATGGTGCCTCTGCAAAAGGGGCGGTGTCTCTTGATGGGATGGAATCTGTCATTCTCTTTGTCAATCCAGTCGTTCACGATGTATCCAAGACCGGATGTCAGGCAGAAAACAAAAACACCTATACCCGTGATATATAATAACGATCTGTTGACAAAATTTCCGGAAAAAAACAGGGGGGAAAACAATAGCAGGTTTTTAATCCATTGATAAGGACGTAGAAGAACACTATAATTTTTCAAATCAGATTGAAAGGTTGATGTGTTATAAGTCATAAATGGTTCTAAAATTTTCAAAATTATGGCTCTGATATCAATTGACAAGACCACAGAGTCTTATCATTATATTTCAGATATTGAAAAGTGTTTTTCGAAAATTTTACAATATAGCGGATTATCTGAATATTAAAAGGTCAATAATGATTCATAATGACAAAATTTGGAAAAAAAAATCAAAAATTGTTATTTGCTTGCATTTGTTCCGGTTATGAACGATGTTTTTTTTTCTTCTAAATATAAATGATGTTTTAAAATTAGTAGGTTATGCGATGTGTATTTTTTTTAAAGTTCATGGCACTCTTTTTGTAAGAGTCAAAGTTACAAAAGAATTTTGCAGGATAAGTCAAAAGTGTTTTTTATTAACATAAATAATGGAGGTGACAAATGTTTAATTGGCTAAAACAAAGAAGAAACCAGAAGGGGTTTACCCTGATTGAGCTCATGATCGTTATTGCAATTATAGGTATCCTTGCAGCGATTGCTGTACCTCAATTCTCAAAGTATCGGGCAAGATCGTTCAATACTCAAGCCATTGCTGATGCCCGGATCATTAAGAATGAGACAGGCGGATACTTTGCTGAATGGAGTAAATTTCCCTAAACACAAGTCTTAATATCTGGTAAAACTTACTATTCTTATGTGTAAAAAAGATAAAGGAGTAATCCATGAAAAAAATAATTTATATAATTATGATAGTTTCGGCAGTATGTTTTTATACTACAACTACGACAATGGCAGCTACCGTTGCATCAGACAGCAGCCATCAGATAGATCTGGATAATGATGCTACTGGTACTAGTTCAATGGATCCAGTTGATCTTTCAAATAAAGCAGTTGTGAGGTATTCTTCCGACAGTGGGGCTGGTGGATATTCTTTAGGTGCTAACAATCAGTGGGCAGTGGTTTCTGCAAGCACAGGTGCAACAGCTGCTATCGCCCTTCAATTCTGTATGAGAGGCAGTCAGAACAACGAAGATAATCAAGTGTATCAGGATTTGGTTGGCGCAATTCCTAGTGTCACAAATATTGCGGATCCGGGTGCTTTGAATCCCACATCAGCTGTCGGTTGGGTTGTCAGAGGTGATTCTTAATCCCTATTATTAATAAAAAAAACAAAATTAAAGTGTAAAAACAGACAGGTATATATGGAACTTATAGAGAGCAGAACCAAGAATGGCTTGGTTTTGCTCTCTTTTATTTGTATGTTTCTATCTTGCGGAGGTCTTTTCTTTTGTGAGTATTTTATGTGATCATGTGTTTAAAAAATTTAGAATTGGTGTTAGAGGAAAAATTGTTCAAGCGGTTTCAGATGTTTCCGTTAGCGTTAATCAAGGAGATGTTTTTGGAATTATCGGGCCCAACGGGGCTGGAAAAAGCACACTTTTAAAACTGTTTATGGGGTTTATCAAACCCACATTCGGCAAAATTAGCATTCTGGGTAAGTCACCGGATAATCCTCAATGCAGGTCCAGGTTAGGTTATCTTCCCGAAAATCCTTGTTTTTATGAACATCTTTCCGCCATTGAATTGATGCGCTTTAGTGCGGAGGTTTCAGGGCTTGACCCAAAAAAAACCAATGAAGAAATTATACGCCTGCTCAAATTTATGAACATAGAACACGCCGGAAACAGGAAACTTCGTGGGTATTCAAAAGGCATGGTTCAGCGGGCAGGAATCTGTTTTGCACTGATTCATGACCCTGAACTGATTATTTTGGATGAACCCATGAGCGGCCTTGATCCAGTTGGCAGAAAACTTCTGGTTGACTTGGTGCTGGATTTAAAAGCAAGAGGTAAGACCATTCTCTTTTGCTCTCATATTTTAAATGATGTTGAACGTCTTTGTGACCGGATCGCCATCATGCATAATGGGGAATTGAAAAAAATATTAAACCGCAAGGATTTGATAGACCAGGAAAACCAGGTCTGCATTCGCCTTGAAACTTTTTCCAAAGAACTATCGGATGATATGGACATCCTTGGAGTTCGATATGCAAAAGAGGGAAATGCAACCATTATTTCATGTTCTCGGAACCAACTCAAAGATAGCGTGAATATGGCATTAAAACATGGTATTAGAGTTGAAGAGTTGAACATTTCTACGCATCCCTTAGAAAAATTATTTATGGATACCATTTCTGATGAATCGGTTTAGTAAGGTTGTTATTAAAAATAAGGGTTGAAAATTAAATGCAAAGAATCAAAGCACTGACAATATTGACGTTTAAAGAAGGAATGCGGGACAGAGCATTGCATGGTATCACTGTTATGGCTCTTTTGATGCTTATGACAGTGATCCTGCTGACCAACCTTTTCGGCCATGAACTTGGCAAGGTAATGGTTGATCTATGTCTTTCCACCATTGCGTTGGCCGGTTTGTTACTGACTTTTTTTATCAATATCAATCTGATGGCAAAAGATATTGATAAGCGTACGATTTATTCTGTATTGTCAAAACCCATTTCAAGAACCGAGTATGTTATCGGTAAATATCTGGGATTGATTTTATTGGTTTTTGTAGCGTTGTCTTTGTTGTGCTTATTCAGTGTTGCCATAATTTTGATGACTAAAAACACTGCCCCTGCAAAATATTTTCAGGATTTTTCATGGGTCTGCTATTTTCAGGCATTCAGCTATGAAATGATGATGTTTTTTCTTTTAAATGCAATTGTTATTTTTTTTTCCAGCATTACAACCAGTTCATTTCTGACACTTATTTTTTCTTTATGTGTGTATATAGCTGGACAAAGTATTGAAGAGGTAGTCATATTTTTCAAAAAAGAAGCCTTGTTGTACAAAGCGTCTTCTCCCATAAATGAGGTTGCTATTCAATTTATACAGTATATATTTCCAAATCTGTCCGCATTTGATATTAAAATTTTTTCAAGTCATGGCAAATTGATGTCCTTGGAAAATACCCTGACAATTTTTGGATATAGTATTATTTATTCAATATTGCTATTGTTTTTTGCCTCCCTGATTTTTAATAGACGTGAGTTAAAATGATAAAAAATGCAAGCATTTCTTTTTTGTTGATTGCTGTTTTTGTCCTTTTTTCAGTTAATCTTGAAAAGCAGCGTGACATATTTGTCAAATCTAATTTTGTTGAATATACAACTCCGTCAAAAATCATAGGTCCGGCATCTCTTGAATTTAAAGGACTTACCTCAGACTATCTTCTGTTTAAATTTATGACATTTGTTGGAGAAAAAGCAGCTGAACAATCTGAAATTTCTTCGAAACAATGGGACAATTTAATAAAAACTCTTGATACTATCACTGACCTTGACCCTTACTTTTGGGACGCATACCTTTTTTCAGAAATGTTTTTGGCTTGGGGAGCGGGAAAAATTTATGAGGCCAACAGGCTTCTTTTAAAAGGAACTCGATATTTGCCCAAAAAATCACGTCTGTATTATTACTTGGGATTTAATCATTTTTATTTTTTAAAGGACAATAAAAAAGGCAGCAAATACCTTATGCAGGCATCCAAACTTCCGGGTTGCTCACCTTATGTGGCAAATCTTGCAGCCCGTTTGTCGGTCTATGCATTTGAGCACCGGGATGGTATCATGTTTTTACGGGAAATGCTCAAGGATACTCGGAACAAAACCATCAGAGATCGGTTTAAAATGAGAATGATCACTCTTGAAATTATGGAAAGTCTTGAAAGTAAAATAACAGTCTATTACGAAAAATATGGCGTGTACCCCGCATCACTGGAAGACCTTGTCATAAAGGGGATTATTGATAATATTCCTAAAGACCCGTATGGGGGTAAGTTTATGATCCTCCAAAATAATCGTGTTTATACAACTAGCAATATGCTTATAAAAGAAATGAAATAACAGGATAATGACCGTTGCATGTCTTCGATGTCTTTAACAAAAAAAGCTATGCTATTATTTTAATCCTTTGTGTTTCCTTCTCTTGTTTTTATCCCCTTTTAGACGCTGGTGTTATTGATTTTGATGACACAAGTATGATTTTAAAACTTAATACCTCTGATGAAAATTTTTCAATTAAAAAATTATACTGGCCGAAAAATGCAGGTAGGTATTATAGACCTTTATTGATGCATTCTTTTGTTGTTGACAGTAAAATATGGGCTTTTGAACCTTCTGGTTATCATTTGACAAATATTATTTTTCACACCTTGAATGCGCTTATTTTTTATCTAATCGTACTGAAGTTATTCAAAAATGAGTTGAATTATAAATACATCGCTTTTTTTCTGTCTGTATTATTTGTGCTGCACCCGTTAACCATTGAGTCGGTTGCCTGGATATCAGGAAGGACCGATATTTTAAGTGTTTTTTTTTCCTTATTGGCATTTCTATTTTATCTTTTAAAAAAACACTATTCTTTTATTTTTGTACCCTTGTCTATATTTTTAGGGATGTTAGCCAAGGAGAATGCCATTTGCGCTGTGCCAATCATAGTTCTCTATGAATTTGTATCAAATTACCCATCTAAAGATTTTAAACAAACTTTGATAACTGTTTTGAAGTGGGTAACAATTTTAATTATTCCTTTGTTTATATATTCATTTCTACGGTTTAATGGTTTCGGACTGTTTGATGCCAAGATGCCAACAGCAGCGATTAAGGGGGATTTTATTGAACCTGGGCTTTCTTCTTTAAACCAAATGTTTTCCAACTTCTATTTGCTGCCTGCAGTGATTGGATTTTACATAAAGAAAATATTTATCCCACTCCCTTTGAATTTTGCCATATCCCAAATAAATGTAGTATTGTATTCTGCCTTGTCAGGTGTATTGTGTGTCTTGAACATACTACTATTGAAAAAAAAGAAATTTGCATTTCCTTTTTGGCTTTTATTTATCATCATAGCCTTTTTACCGGCTTTACCTGTTGCGCTTGCTGATATTGCCTGGACTATGTATGCTGAACGTTACCTTTATATGACTGTTCCTTTGCTTTGCCTTTTTGCAGGGGATCTGTATCTCAAAAATTTGAAAAAATTTACTTCTCACTCTAAGAGGATTAAAATTATTATTTGTCTGCTTTTTCTTGGGTTAACTATTGTAACAATTCAGAGAATTAGCATATGGAAAAGTAAGGAGAGCATTTGGGCAGATACATATAAAAAAAATTTGACCCATGGTAAAGTACTTTACAAATATGGATCTATCCTTGGTTCAGAAAAGGGGTTGCCTTTTTTTAAATTTGCTGTTGCTCATGCAAAGGACAATGAATGGAGAGATTTTTCGTTGTTAATTGTAGCCCAGGATGAAGCAAATAAGCTTAATTACAATAAGGCATACGACTTAATTCAAGAAGCGCTTAAAATTAATTCAGAAAGACAAAATTGTTATCAGGCAGCAGGGATATTAAAACAGATAATTAAAGATGAATCTCTTAGAGAAGATAAATATAATAGACTGCTGATTCAGTGTTACCAACTGGCTTATAAGAAAAAGCCAAAGCCTGTAGATCTTTCAAATATTATTCGAATTTTTGAGAGCTTGAATGATGAGAAGAATGCTGAAAAATATTCAAAAATGTTGATTGAAAAATTTCCACGATCAAGAGCTGCAAAATACATATTATCCAAATTTAACAATTAAATAGGACTGTTTTCAACTTTTTAGAATCAAATCACACAATTGACATTTAAAATAAATAGTTTTAGAAGATATGAGTCTTAATTCAAATTGAAACCCTTGGCTTTTAGGAGAAAAGATGAAACCAAAATGTAATATTAAATCAATTGTAACTATATCGGCAACCGTGTTGCTGGTATTGTTTGTTTCCGGATGTTTGGGCAGTAAGGTTTCAAAAAAAACTGAAGCTGATCAGATATCGATCGATCAGGCGGTATCCAAACAAACAACAGCCATATACCATGATTTTGAAGACGTATTGATCCCCATGGAGCTTTCAGTTGTAAGCGACAAAACAGTTATCATATCAACACCCGGATTTACCTCGGGAATTCTTATACTCAAGGGCCGGGTTGAAAGACAATCTTTGTTTGATTTTTTTAACAATAACATGCAAAAAGATAATTGGAGTATTGTTAGCCAGATCAAATCCCCAGGCACCACCATCATGGTGTTTCAAAAACCCTCAAGAACTTCGGTCATTACCATTCGTGACGAGCAGTTTTATACCTATGTTGAGGTCGGCGTGGCCCCTACTATTACGGGCGAATCCGGTTTTTCTGAATCAGGGCTGGTGGAATAATGATGTTTAAAGACAAGCACATACTGCTGGGGGTTACCGGTGGAATTGCCGCATACAAGGCGGTTGAGCTTTTAAGACTTTTGAAAAAGGCCGGTGCTAATGTAAATGTCATTGTGACAAAAAGCGCACTTAAATTTGTAGGTAAAACAACTTTTGAAGTGTTATCTGAAAACCCGGTTTTATCGGATTTGTATTTTGACACACAATCTTTGGTAAAGCATATTGATCTTGCAACCTGGGCTGATGCTGCAGTCATTGCCCCGGCAACGGCAAATACCATTGCAAAGCTTGCCCATGGTATTGCAGATGATGCATTGTCCACCACCTTGCTTGCGGTCACAGCTCCGGTCATGATCTGCCCGTCAATGAACACTGATATGTATCAAAATATCCGGGTGCAAAGAAATCTTGATATTCTTGAAACAGATGGATGGCATATTATTGATCCTGATTCCGGTGTACTGGCATGCAAAGCTGTGGGTGCCGGAAGGCTGCCGGACCCATGGTTTATTCTTGACAGGCTTGAAGCCATTTTGACCAGAAAGGATTTAAAAGGTAAAAAAATTCTTGTTTCTGCAGGTCCCACAGTTGAACCTATTGATCCGGTCAGGTTTGTCAGCAATCACTCTTCCGGGAAGATGGGGTATGCAATTGCCAGAGCAGCAGAAAAAAGAGGGGGGACGGTGACCTTGGTATCCGGGCCTGTTAATCTTGATGCGCCTGTCGGGATTGAGCGCATTGACGTGGAAACCTGTGAACAGATGGCATCTCAAATGCTTAGCAATCTTGATCAGGCGGATATTATTATAAAGGTTGCAGCAGTGGCAGATTATAAACCAATAGATCCGAAAACCAGCAAAATAAAGAAAAAAGACAACAATAACAAAGACCTTTGTATTTCCATGACGGAAAATCCTGATATTTTAAAACTCATTGGGGAAAAGAAAACAAAAGATCAGTTTGTTGTCGGGTTTGCCGCAGAAACCGATGACCTTGAAAAAAACGCCCTGTTAAAAATCAAAAAAAAGAATCTTGATATGATTGCCGCCAATCTGGTGGGATCATCCGATTCAGGATTCAAGGCAGATACCAACAAGGTAAAACTTTTTTTCAGGGACGGTAGCTTATTTGATATCCCGTTAATGGAAAAAGAAAAGGTGGCCAATATTCTTATTGATCAGGTCATAAAAAAAATGGGATAGACTCAAATGGAGATGAATAATGATTAATAGTGATCATTACACAAAATTGGAAAATATGATGCATTCCTCACCGTTTTCACGACTGGTTGATGCAAAAGTGAGTGTCAAGCAAGGTGAGGCACACATCACCTTGCCTGTAAAAAAGGAGTTCTTCAATGCCGTAGGTGCCATGCACGGTACGCTATCTTTTTTTGCATTAGACAATGCAGCATTTTTTGCAGCCAATTCTTTGGTCGAGGATGTTTTTGTACTGACAACCAGTTTTACAACATACATTACCCGGCCGGTATCAGAGGGTGTTGTAAAATCAATCGGCAAGGTTGTTAATCAGAACCGGTCCCAGTTTATATGTGAGTCGGTTTTGTTCGATTCCAACGACAAAGAGATTGCAAGAGCAACAGGTATTTTTGTTAGAAGCAAAATACCTTTATCAGATAAAATAGGTTATAAATAACAGCCATGGCAGATCACTCTGCCACAACAAGAAATGAAAGAGATTTAATTTCAGCAGGTTAAAAGTACTTTTATATAAAATTAAAAATATTTTTTTGTATAAATAAAGATATTTTTAAGGAGAACCATATGCCACATATAATTGTAAAGCTTTATCCCGGAAGGTCAGAACAGCAAAAAATAAAACTTACCAAGAAAATAGTGCAAAATGTTGTTGAAATTGCGGAATGCAAAGAAGCATCTGTTTCCGTATCCTTTGAAGAAATCGAACCAATTGACTGGGCTGAAAAGGTTTACAAGCCGGATATAATTAATGGCCAGGGAATACTTTATAAAAAACCGGAAGACGATTCTTTTTTTAAAAAAGCGGATAAAAAAGAAGTCATGACAAGTTTAATGGAACATGTCAGAGAAGCAGCAAAACTTGCAGAAAAAGACGATATATCCGGTAATTTTAATGCCATGTCATGGTTAGACCTTGAACTGGAGGATAACCCAGAATCTTTTGACAGTTTTTTTGATACACCCTGGAATGAATTGTCAGATGCTGAAAGGGAAGAAAGATCTGTTGCAATCAGAAGGGTTTTATAAATATAGGGGGGTTGGCGTACATCTGCTATGACAGATCTGTTATTTTTATATGAAAGTCTTCAAAAATTCAAACAGCGACTTTCATGTTTTGTTGTGGGCAAATCAAGGTGAAATACCAAGTCTGCCCGTGGCAGTTATAAAAAAATCCAGTTAAGCAGCTTGTCTGATACCATTATCAGGAATGCTGCTAAAATGGTTATACCGAAATGGTCAATTTTGAAATCTTTAATCATTTTATCCGTGATCCACAAAAGAAATGCATTAATGATAAAAGCAAACAGTCCGAATGTAATAAAAATCACTGGGAATGCTAAAAAGAACAGAATTTTTCCCAGAAGCAAATTAATCAAACTGTAAATTCCTGCAACAAGAACAGCAGTTCCAAAATTTTTTATATGTATTCCGGGCAGCATCTTTGCCACAATAAAAACGGCCAGACTTTTAAATAAGAAACTTAGAATAAGGGTCATCATCGCTCCATTCAATTTGAATTCATGTCAACGCATCTTATTTGAAAAAACACTATACATGAATTTTCATGCCTGGACAAATTATAATACAGGTGCCGAAAAAAAAGCCGATGGGATGGAACATATAGGAGGAAAATGGGTCCGGGTAAAGAAAAAATATTAGATCTTGAAAAGAGAATGGCAGCCCTGGGAATTCAAAAAGAAGATATTGAAGAAAAATTTATCAAGTCCTCGGGCAGGGGAGGGCAAAAGGTTAACAAATCAAATTCTGCCGTATTTTTGAAACATAAAAAAACAAATTTGTCAGTAAAGTGCGGAAAAGCAAGATCCCAACATTTAAACAGATTTTTGGCATTAAGAAAACTGATTGAAAAAATAGAAGCGCATCTGAGCGGAACTTCTGACAAAGAACAAAAAAAGATAGAACGAATAAAAAAACAAAAACAACGAAGAAAACGTAAAACTCAAAAAAAACTTGCTACAAATGAATGATTTCGATATGGGTGTCTGCTATCATGGCAAGGCCTAAATCATCGGCCATATTGATCACCTTATCTAATTTTGAGTTTACAAGCCTTGAATCATTTCCAATAATTGCAAAACCGATTTGTGCCCAGTCATGACTGTCGTTCAAATCGGTTTCAGCAATTGAAATATTAAATTTGTTCTTTATTCGATGAACAATTGATTTAACAATTTTGCGTTTTTCTTTTAAAGAATTTATATGGAATAATCTGAATTTAATTTTGCCTGTACCAACAATCATAGTCAAATTACTTTGTCCACAATAATATTTATTAACTCAGAAGGTTTAATTATTACATCATAATTGAGCTGGGTTTTTATATGAAAAAAAGCTAAAAGGCACCCAGTTGACACGGTTTTATTTTGATGTTTTTTTTCTCACAAGCCGAGCTGACATCAATGCGTTTCATTTTTAATTTTTTTGCAATATTCCAGCATTCCAAACAGGATATTCTGTCGTTTTCAGCTACCTTATCAAGTTGCTCATTCAAGTCAGGAGAAATTTCAATGTTTGGATTAATTTTTTTTTCTCCATCACTAAAACCATATAATCCGAGCTGACACTCGGTAATTTGATATTCTAAAAGATCCGTCTGCACGCCTATTTCAGAAGGCGATACGTTAAGAGCCTTGCCTGCCCGATGGGCAGCAGAACAAGTTAAACAATTGTCATCGGCCAGCGCCTGTATTTTTTCAGCTATGGTTTTATCGATTTTTTTATTTTGATGCTTTGCTGCAAAATGTCCTTTGTCTTCGTGTCCCATAATACCATCCTGTTTGACTCTTGTTATTGGTTGCTATATTTATATATAAACGAATTCTGAGCTATAATAAAGTATATTTATCAGTATTAACAAATGAAATATTTTCAGGCTTTGTTGTATCCTCAAGTTTTCAATAACTGCCACGGGCAGACTTGGTCTTTCAGCTTGGTTTGCCCGCAACAAAGATTAAAAGTCTTTGTTTGGTTTTTTGAAGACTTTTATATAAAAAAAGTGAAACAATAGTTTGAAAAAGCTTGAAAAGGAGTGTTTAAGCTGTCAATCTTAAAACTTGTGTCAAAAATAAACATATAAGTATAATTGAAAAGTATTGTTAAAATGGAATTGATAAAATGTTTTAAGGCTCTGTCTGACAAAACCCGTGTTCGGCTGCTGTATGTGTTGCAAAAATATGAACTCAATGTAAATGAAATTGTTCTGGTTGTGGACATGATACAGTCGGGTGTTTCAAGGCATTTGAAAATCCTTATGGAATCGGGACTCCTGACCTCTCGAAGAGACGGCAGCTTTATTTATTATTCTGCGGCCAAAAATGAAAATATAAAAACCTTTATAAAATTGATTGACCAGAGTCTTGAAAAAGAAAAACTTACAGGTCAGGATGTTAAAAAAGCCCGGGAAATGATTAAAATCCGGCAAAACAAAACAAAGCGGTTCTTCAAAACTGTAGCGCCTCAGTGGGACCAATTGAAAAAAGAAGTGTTGGGTAATTTTGATCTGAACTCCATGATTATGAAAAAAATATCTTTTCATGGCAATATTTCAGACTTAGGCTGTGGGACAGGGGAACTTATTGAAAGTTTGTCGGTTGAAGTGTCACACAACCTTATTGGTATAGACAGTTCTCCTGAAATGTTGGAACTGGCAAGGTTAAGACTTTCAGGGACAGACAATGCCGAGTTGAGACTGGGTGAAATAGAGCATCTTCCAATGAAAAACAAAGAAATTGACACCGCCATAATGAATATGGTGTTACATCACATCTCACAGCCGGAAATATCAATTGCCGAGGTATACAGGGTACTTAAACCTGGAGGAATATTTATCCTGTCCGATTTTGAAAAACATAATCAGGAAAAAATAAAGGATATCATGGGCGGATCATGGCTTGGATTTGAAAAAGAAAAAATAAAAACCTGGTTGACGGATACAGGTTTTCATCTTAAGACAATTGAGTCTTATCCTGTAAATCACGGATTGACGATTAATGTGTTCACGGCAAAAAAACAAACATTCAAGGAGAAACGATGATTATTCCGGTAATACTTGCAGGAGGATCAGGGACAAGGCTTTGGCCGTTATCAAGGGAGCTTTATCCAAAACAGCTGATTAACATATACAATGAACATACCATGCTGCAAAATACGGTATTAAGACTTGAAGGGCTTGAAATGCTTGGATCTCCCATTGTCGTATGTAATGAAGAACACCGGTTTATGACGGCTGAACAGCTCAGAAATATAGAGATTGAACCAAATGCCATTATTCTGGAGCCTGTAGGCAGAAACACGGCACCCGCCATTGCCCTTGCAGCATTAAAGGCTATGGAAAACAGTGATGATCCAATACTTCTGGTATTGCCGGCAGATCATGTAATAGAAAAGATTGCTGATTTTCATGCCGCCATAAAGGCTGGCCTGGAATATGCAAAAAAAGACAATTTGATAACATTCGGAATTATTCCGGATTCTCCTGAAACAGGATATGGATATATCAAAAAAGGAGCGGTGCTGGAAACTGATACCGGTGCCGCTACAATAGAAAAATTTGTTGAAAAACCGGACCTGGATACAGCCCGGAAATATCTGAAATCAGGATCATATTGCTGGAATTCAGGAATGTTCATGTTCAGGGCGTCTGCTATTATAAAGGAACTTGAGGCCCATGCACCGGATATTATGATGCCGTGTAAAGAGGTTATCTCCACGGGAGTTCAGGATCTTGATTTTTTTCGGTTAAGCCTTGACGGGTTTAAAAATATTGAGTCTGAGTCAATTGATTATGCGGTCATGGAGAAAACTTTCAAAGGCATTGTTATTCCCTTTGAAGCGGGGTGGAATGACTTGGGATCATTTGATGCTCTGTGGCAGACGGGTAAAAAAGATGAAGACTTGAATGTCATAAAAGGAGATGTTTTGACCCATGATGTCAAAGAATCTTATATTAAGTCCGAAAGCAGCCTGATTGCAGCGGTTGGCATTGAAAAATTTGTTATTGTGGAAACAAAGGATGCTATTTTGGTTTCTCCGAGAGACCGGGTTCAGGATGTTAAAAAAATTGTTAAACAATTAAAGGATCATAACAGGGAGGAGTCTGTTACTCACCGGAAAGTTTACAGGCCGTGGGGCAGTTATGAAACCATTGACATTGAAGCCAGGTTCCAGGTGAAACGAATTACGGTTAAACCCGGGGCAAAGCTTTCTTTGCAAAAGCATTTTCATCGCGCAGAACACTGGACAGTGGTTTCTGGTTCGGCAATTGTAACCAAAGGAAAAAAACAGATACTTCTCAAAGAAGATGAATCCACATATATCTCTTTGGGAACTGCACATCGCTTGGAAAATCCGGGTAAAATCCCACTGGAACTGATCGAAGTTCAGTCCGGTTCCTACCTGGGAGAGGATGATATTGTCAGATTTGATGATGTTTACGGAAGAAAAGAAAGTTGAGAAAAGACATGATGGCAGCAATGGTGGAATATAAGATTATGGCAACAATATCAACCGGAATAATCACCCCGGTTCAATTTGATCTGCTCCACCTGTGCCGTGGTCATCAATTGGGTAAGGATTTGGTTTAAATCCGTGCTGGAAGTCCCATGTTCTTTAACATCCAGTGCCAGGGCCTTTGTGCTGCTCAATACCTGTTCAAGGAGTCCATGGGTCTGCTTTAAGGTTTTTTCAGGATCTCCAAGCCAGGATGCATATGTTTCAAACAAATCCAAAGAATCTTCCAGTTTTTGAGTCAATTGAGTTTGATCAGGTGAAAAGTCCAATTGTTGTGCTTTGAAACTGCCTTGAATTTCAGGAAGGGTTGTGACCTCTTTTAAGGTGCTTTCCTTACCGTTTTTTTCGAGTTGACTGGTCAAAAGTTCATTGAATAAACCACCCGGTTTTTGGAAAGAATTTTTTTGTACTATCCGGGGGACAACTGAGGATATCTTATTAATGCTTGCTGTTTTGGGATTTATTTCGTTCATAAAGCTGTCCTTTGATGACAAAAAGTATTGCAAATCAAACAAAAATATTTAAAACTATCGTTTTACTGAATATATGTAAACTATAATTGTAATGTCAAGATTAATTACGGAGCTGGTTCATGACTGATTACATCTCGCAAAGTATGAAGGGACAATTTTTACTTGCTATTCCCGGGTTACCTGATCCCAATTTTGCCCAGACCGTGACGTGTATGTGTGAGCATAACGAATCCGGTGCCCTTGGTTTTATTGTTAATAAAGTGCATCCTCTTTTAACCGGAAGGGAATTGTTTGATGATTTGGGTATTAAGTGTGACAAAAGTGTTGATAAGCTTGAAATTTATCTTGGCGGGCCGGTTCAGCCCAGCGGTGTGTTTGTTCTCCATGGACCTCCCTTTGACTGGAATGAAAGTTTGAAAGTTGCAGACTGGCTTGCCTTGAGTAATTCTAGAGATATACTTGAGGCAATTGCAGTTCAAAAAGGTCCTAAATTTTTTATGATCATTCTGGGATGTGCAGGATGGGGACCAATGCAACTTGATAATGAACTACATGATTCAGCCTGGTTGACCTGCCCAATATCAGAAGATATCCTTTTTTCGACCAGTACTGAATTGAAATATGATAAAGCGATGATGATGATATATTAATTTTCTCCTGCCAATATAATGACAAATACGACAACGCGGTTAAATTCCATTGAAAAAATTGTTAATGATATGTTGACAATTCTTCACCTGATCGAAGAACTCCCGCAAATGACCGATACTTCATGTAAGGAGTATCAAACACTTTGCCGGAATATTCCTGAGTATATTCGGGCCGGCTGGCTGAAAATAGCCGTTGTTGGTGTTGTTAAATCGGGGAAAAGCACTTTTGTCAATTCTTTGGTTGGAAAGGAACTGGTGAAAAGAGGAGCAGGCGTTCTCACATCAATTACCACAAGAATTCGAAAAGGGAAAAAAAACCAGGCAAATCTTTATTTTAAATCATGGGATGACATTAATTCTCAACTTCAAAAAGCGTTGATATTATTTCCCGATAACGAATCAGGAAATGATGAATCAGATAATAACGGATTTGGGACAGCCATAAAAGATGACTTTGATATCAGACGAAAAAAAGATCGGATTTATCTGAAAAAAGCATATCAAACTCTTATCAATGATTTTTCAGTTACAAATGATGAGATCATGCCTGAAACCATTTTAATCCGGCATGCGCTTCAAGGATTTGATATGTGTAAGGATCTGGTTCAGGCTGATGAAACCCTTTATTGTTTTGAATCAAAAGAGTTTGACAAGCACAAACCATATACCTCTGATCCTGATAATGCGTTTTATATCAAGGATGTCTGTCTTAATATCTTTGGCAAAATAATTGATCCCAATATTGAAATTGCCGATTGCCAGGGAGCGGATTCAACCGATCCTGCTCAGTTGGCTCAAATTTTAACCTATCTTGAATCATCCAATCTGATTATATATTGCATCAGTTCCAGAACCGGTTTAAGGCAGTCGGACATGACGTTTTTAAAACGAATTAAAAATCTGGGGCTTCTGGATAATATTCTTTTTATCAACAATTGTGACCTGACAGAACATGAGAATCTTGATGATCTGATTAAAATAGAAACCAGTATTTGTGCCAACCTTGAATTTTTAGATATTCAACCCAGAATTTTTTCTTTTTCTTCACTGTATAATCTTTTTCTAAAGCTTGAATCAAAATTAACTAAAAAAGATTTAAGCCGCCTAAAATTATGGCAGGAAGAAAAAAAAATGGTTCAATACTGTGATTTGAAAACCCGGGAATTTGAATCCTTTTTTACACAGAAAATTGATAAAAATAGATTTGAGTTGTTGATTTCAAACCATTTGAAGCGCCTTGGCATTATCATTGATCAATTGGATCAACGAACAAATATTTTTATTAATTTGCTGTCCTCTGACAAATTAAAGGAAAAAGCAGCTTTAGAGACCCTGAAGCATTTATATCAAAATGCATCACGCCTGGAATCCATTGTGGCTAACTCCATACAAGGCGCTGTCAGGGGGTTAAAAGATGAAATAGATTTGAATTTAAAAAAAGCCTTTGTTCAAGATCAACTGGGTATTTTAAAAAAGGCCGGGGAGTACATCAGGACAGCTTCCATTGATGTTGAAAAATACAGGTTAGTGGTAAAGGAATCAGGGTTTAATCAAACTTTATATTTGCTGTTTCAGGATTTTAAACGAAAGTTGGATTTATATGGTATTGAACAGGTTAACCCTCAATTAAAAAAAATTGTTGAGGCACAGGAAAAAAGAATCACCTCTTATTTTCAATCTTTGTTTGATTCATACCAGATTGACCTGTTAAAAGCCGATCATTATTCTGAATTTGAAAACATGTCAAATTTAACAACGCAATACAGTGACTTTATAGATCCTGTTGATATTGATAAAATAAAAAAAATCCTGGGTCTTCAATTGCCCACCGCAATGTTTGAGGCAAAATATACCTCTAAAATCAAGGCAAATGTGTTTGCTGATTTTGGGCTGCAAACTTTGGTGCAAATACTTTCATGCATGTTTGATAGAAAATCAGGATTTTCATTTTCTCCTGGATTGGAAAAAGCAGCTTTAAAAATCAAAAAGAAACATCAAAAACTCATAAAAGATCAATTTGAAGAGTATCATATGAGCCTGCAAACCAACTATTTTATCCCGTTGATTGAAGCAGGCACAAGAGAGTTTAAAGAAAAAATAAATGAACGGTTCAACAGGTATCATTCGTTTAAAGAAGAAATTGAGCATTTCTTTTCTTTAAAACGGTCTGAAAAAAAAGATCAAAAAAAGAAATTATTATTCATAAAACAACAAATTCAAAGGGTTGCCGGGGACATAGCATCCTATTCAAAAATAACATGGAAATAGAATTGGTATGATCGCAAAGCATTGAGTGAAAACGTCTTTCAATTCTTTGCTCCCATAATGAATTTAAAATTTTACGGCTGCATGCTTTTGTCTTGTCCAATAATATTGATCTTGCCAAAAAAACAGATATTTGGTAAAAGTGCGTGTTTATATACTGATTTGATTTCAAATAGGGCTGGTGGTTTAATTCCTCATTAGATTGCCAGCCTAAATAGTATCAATAAACATTTTCCTTTCTGGAGGTTATAATTTATGTCAAATATATTATCCGAGGAAGGACTGTCATTTGATGACGTCCTTTTATTACCTGATTACTCTGCTATCCTGCCCGATGAAGTTCAGACCCGGACACGATTAACCAAAGCACTTGAATTGAATATTCCCATTGTCAGTGCGGCTATGGATACTGTCACAGAAGCATTGACAGCCATCAGCATGGCGCGGGCAGGGGGGCTTGGTTTTATTCATCGAAATCTGAGCATAGAAGAGCAGGCCATTGAAGTTGACCGGGTAAAAAAATCAGAAAGCGGAATGATTGTTGATCCCATTACCATTCATCCGGATGTTCCGATTTCAGAAGTATTGAAGATTATGGCAAAATACAGGATTTCAGGAATTCCTGTGACGGAAGGGGATAAACTTGTAGGTATTGTGACCAACAGGGATTTGAGGTTTGAGACCCGACTGGAAAAGCCTACCAGAGAAGTGATGACCAGTGAAAATCTGGTGACGGTTCCTGAAAAATGTACTCTTGAACAATCCAAGATCATGCTGCACAAGCATAGAATAGAAAAGCTTCTGGTTGTTGATAAAGAAGGCAAGCTCAAAGGCTTGATCACAATAAAAGATATTGAAAAAATCAAGAAATATCCAAATGCCTGCAAAGACTCGCTGGGCAGGCTAAGGGCGGGTGCTGCCATTGGGGTGGGCTCTGACATGATGGAAAGGGTGGAAGCATTGTTAAGGGCAGGAACCGATGCTCTTGTCATTGATACATCTCATGGTCATTCAAAAAATGTGATGGACGCAGTCAAAAAAATCAAACATGCTTTTCCTGATTGCCAGCTTATTGCGGGAAATGTGGCCATGGAAGCCGGTGCAAAAGCCTTGATTGATGCGGGAGTCGATGCGGTTAAAATAGGGATTGGCCCTGGTTCCATTTGTACGACCCGTATTGTTGCCGGGGTTGGTGTGCCTCAGTTGACTGCCATTCAAAATTGTAAAGAGATTTCAAAGACAACCGGAGTTCCCATTATTGCCGACGGAGGGATCAAATTTTCCGGAGATATTGCAAAAGCCCTGGGCGCAGGTGCTGATTCCGTTATGCTGGGAACACTTCTTGCCGGTACACAGGAAAGCCCGGGTGAAATTGTTCTTTATCAGGGGCGGTCCTACAAAGCCTATCGGGGAATGGGATCAGTTGAAGCAATGAAAAAAGGCAGTTCAGACCGTTATTACCAGAAAGATACAGGTGAAGACGATGAACTGGTTCCCGAAGGTATTGTCGGCAGAATTCCTTACAGGGGCACGGTTAAAGAAAATATTACCCAGATGATCGGCGGACTTAAAGCTGGAATGGGATATCTGGGAGCCGCTACTATCAAAGAGCTTCATGAAAAGGCCAAATTTATTAAAATCAGTTCGGCAGGGCTTAAAGAAAGCCATGTGCATGATGTTATTATTACCAAAGAAGCGCCAAATTACAGAATTGAAAGTCACTAATCTCAAATGAGCAACACTACGTCACCATTTTATCACCTTCATCTTCATACCGAGTATTCATTGCTTGATGGTGCCATAAGACTGGACTCCTTATTCAAGAAATGCCATGAATATGGCATGGATGCCGTATCCATGACAGATCATGGCACCATGTTCGGTGTTGCAGAGTTTTATGAAAAGGCCAAAAAGCAATCCATAAAACCCGTGATCGGGTGCGAGGTCTATGTTGCCCCAAGAACCTTGAATGACCGAACCCAGATGGATCATAAGGGATTGAGCCATCTGGTTCTTCTGGCAAAAAACCGGGAAGGATATGCCAATCTTTGCAAACTTGTTTCCATTGCCCAGCTCAAGGGCTTTTATTATAAACCCAGAATTGATAAAGAGCTTCTGGTCAACCATTCCAAAGGCTTGATCGGGCTTTCAGCCTGCCTTAAAGGGGATATTCCCAAGCATATTCTCCAAAACAAGATGGATGAGGCTGATGATGCGGCCAGGTTTTATTTGAACACCTTTGGCGAGGATAATTTTTTTCTGGAAATCCAGGAAAATGGAATGGATATTCAGCATAAGGTAAATCAAGGCATACTTGATATCAGTGACCGGCTGTCCATTCCCATGGTTGCCACCAATGACTGCCACTATCTTTCCAAGGGTGATGATGTTGCCCATGAAATTTTGCTGTGCATACAGACAGGAGATACCCTTAACAATCAGAACCGGTTTAAATTTGATTCAGACCAGCTCTATTTCAAATCTCCTGAGGAGATGATCCAAACATTTGGCAAGTATCCGGGTGCAATTGAAAACACACGCGAAGTCATAGCCAAATGCAATGTTGAGTTTGATGACAAGACCTATCATTTTCCGCGTTATGCCCAGTCTGAAGATGAGTCTGAAGATGACCTTTTCAAGCAAAAAGCCCTGGAAGGGTTTGAAGAAAGGCTCAAACTCATAAAGCAATCCAACCCGGACATTGACGAGCAAATGTACAGGGATAGAATTGATTATGAGATCGGCATTATCCTTGATATGGGATTTCCCGGATATTTTCTTATTGTTGCAGATTTTATAGAACATTCAAAAAAAATCAATGTGCCGGTAGGTCCGGGAAGAGGTTCTGCCGCTGGCTCCATGGTGGCCTATGCCATGGGAATTACAGCCCTGGACCCAATAGAACACGGCCTAATCTTTGAAAGATTCTTAAATCCGTCCCGTATCAGCATGCCGGATATTGATGTGGATTTTTGTATTGAAGGCCGGGACAAGGTTTATAAATATACCATTGACCGGTATGGCGGCCCTGAGTATGTCTGTCAGATTATTACTTTTGGAAGGCTTAAAGCCAAGGCTGTTATCAGGGATGTAGGAAGGGCCATAGGGGTTCTTTTGTCCGAGGTGGATGAAATTGCCAAAATGATTCCTGATAATGCCAAGAACCTTACAAAGGCCATTGAAGAAGTTCCGGCAATCCGGGACAAATGTGCAGAATCTGAAGAAAAAACCAAGATGCTTGAGGTTGCCCTTCTTCTTGAAGGATTGCCAAGGCATGCCTCCACCCATGCGGCAGGTGTTGTGGTTGCCGACAAACCATTGAACGAATATCTCCCATTGTACAAAGGCAAAGAGGGAGAAACCGTGACCCAGTTTGATATGAATTATGTTGAAAAGCTTGGTCTGGTTAAATTTGATTTTTTGGGATTAAGAAACCTTACTGTTATCAAAAATTGTATTGAATTGATTAAAAAGCAAGGGAAAACTCCCCCGGATCTTTTGAATCTTGATTACAATGATGCAAAAACTTTTGAGTTGTTACAGAGTGCTGATACAACAGGCGTGTTCCAGCTTGAAAGTTCAGGTATGAAAGACTTGATTTTACGGCTCAAGCCTGCAAGTTTTTCCGATATTGTCGCCTTGGTTGCCTTGTACCGGCCTGGACCTTTGGACAGTGGCATGGCAGACTCCTATGTTGAACGTAAAAACGGCCGCGAAGAAGTTGTGTATCTGTTTGATGAACTGGAACCGGTATTAAAAGAAACCTATGGGGTGATTCTTTACCAGGAACAGGTCATGAAAATTGCCGGCGTATTGGCAAATTATACCATGGCGGATGCGGACGGGCTTAGAAAAGCCATGGGGAAAAAGATTGTTTCCATGATGGAAGAGCATCGCGAACTTTTCCTGAAAGGGGCAAAAGAAAATAACCATGATCTTCAAAAGGCTGGTGAACTATTTGATTTAATGGAAAAATTCGGCGGCTATGGCTTTAATAAATCCCATAGTGCGGCTTATGCCCTCATTGCCTACCAGACCGCTTATTTAAAGGCTAATTTTGCCATTGAGTTTATTGCTGCGTTAATGACCAGTGAAAGAAGCAATTCCGATGCTGTTATCAAGTATATAGATGAGTGCCGTAGCCATAAAATAAAGGTGCTGCCGCCGGATGTAAATCAGAGTGATGCTCATTTTACCGTATCTGACGGATGTATCCGGTTTGGTCTTGCAGCCGTGAAAAATGTTGGTGAAGCAGCTATTGAATCGATTGTTGAATCAAGAGAAAAAGACGCTGGTTACGAAAGCATTTATGATTTTTGCGAACGGGTTAATGTCGGAAAGGTTAACAAAAAAGTCCTTGAAGCATTGATCAAGTGCGGGGCTTTTGATTTAACCGGTACTCGGCGCAGCCAGATGATGGCAATTCTTGAAGATGCCCTTGATCACGGCTCCAGAATTCAAAAGGAAAAAGCTGATTCACAAATGGATTTGTTTGCAGATTCAAATATGGGGACTGCACTTCCCGTGAGTACGCCAAAGCTTCCGGATATTGAAGAATGGGATGATAATATGCTTTTGTCCCTGGAAAAAGAGTCTTTGGGATTTTATATTACCGGACATCCTCTTGATAAATATGAAGATACGATTCAAAAATATACCACTGTGAACTCAGTTAATATTAATGATGTTGCTGATGGAAAAATGATTCGTATGGGCGGTGCCTTAAAAATCCTTAAGATTCATAAAACCAAAAAAGGGGACATGATGGCATTTTCAGCCATCGAAGACCAGTTCGGAAGCATTGAGGTTGTGGTATTTCCCAATCTTTATGCAAAAAGCCACACTCTTCTGACTGGTGATAATATTGTTATCCTGGAAGCAGAGGTTCAAAAAAATGAAAATATTACAAAGCTTATAGCGGAAAAAATTGTTCCAATTGAGCTGGCCTCTAGCGAATGGACCAATGGCGTATTGATCAATGTTAATGCGCAGGATGCGTCTTCAGATACGCTTGAAAAACTTAAATCAATTATTGAAACATTTCCTGGAGAGTGTACCGCTTGTTTAAAAATAGAAATTGATGATAAGCCGCCGGTACTGGTTAAACTTTCGGATGAATACAATACCTGTTCTGATCCCTCGTTTTTCGGCAGAGTAAGCGACCTGCTGGGCAAGGGTTCCATTGAAACCAGGTGTGCCCCGGTTAAAGAAAAACAAAAGAAAAACAAACCCTGGCTTAATAATAAAAATTGAAAATCAATTGCTCACTGACAGATTGTCAACTATCTGCCGGTTTCCGGCAATTTTGTATACAATATAAAGAACCTTGTCTTTTTCTCTTTGTGTTTTAACAATCCCCGTCAGTGTGACCACATTATTATTTGTGTCAACGTCAATATTTGTTGAACGGATCTCAGGTGTTTTTAAAAGTTCGGTTTTTATTTTGCTTGTCAGAACAGTATCATCAAAAGCCTGACCTGCGCTTGTTCTACCTATAATTAACTGGTTTTCAACCCGTTGAACCCCTTCAACTCCTCTTGCAATGTCTGCCGCCATTCTTTTTTGAGATGAAGATTCAACAACCCCGATCAGGTATACCACCCCTTTTAGTACATCCACATCAATATGCCGGGCTTTTACAAATTCATCTGCAATCATTTTGGATTTAACGGTTGTACAAATCACTGAATCATCCACCATAGTACCTATGGAGCGTTTGTCCGTCACGCCCTTATACCCTCCATATGCAGCACCACCGACGACCGCAGCACCACATCCGGTAAGAATCAGGGCGATTGTCAATACAAAAAATAAAATCAAATTTTGAAAATTCATTGCATACCTCCTTAGTCAAAATCTTTAAAATCAAGGTCTTCAAGATCTGATAAATCCATATCCTTGAGCAAATCATCTTCATCCTGTATGATATTATCGTTAACAATAGAAGGCTTTTTTTCAGTTTTAACAGGAGCTTGTCGAACCTCGATGTCTTTTCTCTTTTGAAAAAACTTATCTTTTAATATAATACCAACAATATAAAGTAAAAATCCAAAACCTGCTATATTAAGAAAAATTATTATTTCAATGATTTTTTTAGGCAGCATATCCTTCAGCTTTGTTTGGTTAATCGTTTGACGCATAAAGCAAATGTGTTTATATATAATCTTTAAAAAGGAAACAAGGTTTTTGATTTTTTTTATATAATAGTCTTAAAAAATTCAAACACAGACTTTTATACTTTGTTGTGGGCAAATCTTAAATGAGATACCAGGTTTGCCCTTGACAGTTATTTGAAAGGAAAGCAAATGAGTTGGCTTGGCAAAATGATCGGGGGAACCATTGGGTTTGCATTGGGTGGTCCTCTGGGTGCTGTGGCAGGGGCTGCATTCGGGCATACGTTTGTGGACAAAAAAGAAAAGGCATATCTTTCATCAAGACCCAATATTCATGGATCAGGTTTTCAAAGACCTGGATCACAACAATATGGATCACAGGACACACTCTCTTCCAATGAAGAGGCTCAGCTTGTTTTTTTTACTGCCGCCTTTTCCATGCTGGCTAAAATCTGTAAAGCAGACGGCGCTGTAACCGAAAATGAAATTTCTGCAATTGACACATTTATGAAACGCGATCTTCAGCTTGATTTCAACAGTCAACAAACCGCCCAGAATATTTTCAGACAGGCGGTTCATTCTTCTGAAAGCTTTGATGCCTTTGCCCTTCAGTTTTATTCGGTCTTCAGATCCCAGCCCCGTATCATCGAGTTGATGATGGATGTATTGCTGAGGGTTTCTGCCGCAGACGGAAGCATTTCCAGCCGGGAAGAAACCATGCTTTTATCAGCCACAAGGATTTTTAATTATTCTGATACAGACTATGCAAGGCTTAAATCAAAATATGTCAAAGAAACCAATAAATATTACAATGTTTTGAAATGTGATGAGAGCGCATCCAATGAAGAGATAAAAAAACAGTATCGAAAGCTTGTTACCGAATACCATCCAGATAAAATTGAATCCAAAGGGCTTCCTGAAGAATTTATAAAATTTGCCAATGACAAGTTTAAGGAAATCCAGGAAGCTTATGACCATATAAAAAAGGAGCGGCGGCTATAGGCATTTTTTCCTATTCTATAATTTTCCCCATAATGTTCATATGTTTATCACATTGTTCAGGGACAAGGTTAATTATTTTTCCTTTGAGTTGATTAGCATGATTTTTGTTTAAAAAAACAGTGAGGTAATTTGACGTTACTGCTTTGAGCAGACCTGTTTTCATATCAGGCTTGTGTTGCACAAGACCTTCGAGCCTCTTGTTCAGATTGGCGTCAATAAAGGCCTTTCGTTTTATTTTATCAAGCTCTCTCATTGCCACACATCGTTTTTTAATGACACCGGCATCAACCTTGTCATCAAAATGATAGGCTGGAGTACCTTTCCTGGCGGAAAATGGAAAAACATGAAGATAGGATATGGGAAGTGCTTCAAGAAGATTATAAGTGTTTTCAAATTGTTTTTGGGTTTCAGAAGGGAATCCGATCAATGTGTCAATCCCAATGCCTGCGTTGGGTATGGTTTCATGAATTTTATGGATGATTTCTTTAAAGAAACCAACATCATAGGGCCTCTTCATTTTTTTTAAAATATCATCATCTCCGGACTGCAGGGGAATATGGAAATGATCACATAAAATATTTCCCTGTCCGGCAAGATTTATAATCCCATCATTGAGTTCTGCAGGTTCAATGGAACTGAGTCTTACCCTGTGAACAGGCCGTTGATCATTGATTTTCTCAAGCAATTGCACAAGCGATGATTTTTTTTCAAGATCAAGGCCGTACATGCCAGTGTGTATTCCTGTAAGGATAACCTCTTTAAATCCCGAACGGTCAAGCTCATTTAAATGTTTAAACACCTCTTTTTCCGGCATGCTCACGGAAGCTCCCCTGGCATGGGGGACAATGCAATAGGTGCAAAATGCATTACACCCATCCTGGATTTTAAGATATGCCCGTGTCATTTCCCCTTTTACTGCATGATCAAACCCGTGAAAAATATTTGCTTTGTTGTGATCTGTTTTTTTAAATGTCAGGGGGGATGCGTTCTCACAAATGTCCGTAATATGCTTTGCAATAAGGGTCTTGTCTTTATGGCAGACAATGTGACCGGTCTTACTCATATGCTCAATTTTGTTTATCTGATCAGGGTCGGTCTGGGCATGACATCCTGTTACAATTACGGTTGCATTTGGATTTTCTCTGATAATTTTACGAATGGCCTGCCTTGACTGCATGCCTGCCTTGGATGTAACAGCGCAGGTATTGATGACGAAAACATCTGCAGCCTGCTTTTTTTTGGCTTTTTGCCAGCCCTGTTTTTCAAGGCTTAACGCAATGCCATCACTTTCATATTGATTGACTTTACAGCCTAATGTTTGGATATAAAATTTTTTCATTGAATAATGCCGGCTCCAAGGACCCTGGCATCCTTATAAAATACGGCTGCCTGTCCGGGAGTAATCGCATTCTGGGGTTCATCAAACACAACTTTTACTGTAGCCCCTTTCAAAGAGAGACTGGACAAGGCGCCTTTGTGGCTATATCTGATTTTAGTCATAATGTTGGCCATCATATCAGTTGTAATATTGGAGATATTTTTTTGATCTGAAACATTCCAGTTTATCTGGTCAACAATCATTTTTTTTTCAGACAGATCTTCTTTAAAACAGACCTCGAGAATATTATTTTTAACATCAATCTTTTTGACATAATAGGGTTCTTTTGCAGGGCAGTCTATGCCGCGTCTTTGTCCTATGGTAAATTTATGCAGTCCCTTGTGACGGCCCACTATTTTTCCGTGGTGGTTTATAATATTGCCGGGTTTGGGATGATGACCGGTTTTATCAGTTATAAAACCGGAAAAATCGTTGTCATGAATAAAACAGATATCCTGGCTTTCACTGGGGTGAATGGGGATCAGATGCTTTGAGTCGGCAAATTGTTTAACCTCTTTTTTTGTCATTCCTGCCAATGGAAAAATAATTTTTTCAAGTTGGCTTGCAGATAAAAGGGAAAGAAAATAACTTTGGTCTTTTAACGAATCCATCCCTTTTTTAAGATAACAATGACAAATCGTTTTATCTGGAAAACAGATGGGGTTGATTATGGTGGCATAGTGTCCTGTGGCCAGAAAATCCGCTCCCATATTTTGGGCGTGCTTAAGCAGTTCCCCGAATTTTATTTCTTTGTTGCAGATAATGCAGGGATTTGGCGTTTTGCCCTCAAGATATGTCCGGATAAAATAATCAACAACTTTTTTTTCAAACGCATCTGAAAGATCAATGCAGGTCACTGGAAACCCAAGCTGTTTTTCAAGCCGTGCCATATCTGCCAAGTCTTTTTCATATCCGGTTGTAAAATGAATGCCGAAAACATGCTTGTATTTTTGTTTTAAAAGATAGCCGGAAACAAGAGAATCAATCCCGCCGCTTACAGCAATTGCAATAACAGGATGCTTCATCAGACAAGTGCTTGGGTTTCTTCAGAGAAAAGTCCCATTGCCCGTGTTGGGCAGGTTACAATACAAAGCTCGCATACGCTGCATTTTTCTTTATCAAAAATAACTTCCATCTCAGGTCGTTTGATATAAAGAGCGTCAGTCGGGCAGACTGCTGTGCAAGCCCCGCAATGGGTACAGATTTCCTCGTTTTTATAAATTTGATGTTCCGGGCTGGAAATTGAGACTCCCTGATCTTTAAGGAATTTCACCCCTTTGTTGAACGCAGCTTTGGACTCTGATGAAATCTGCATAACCATGTATCCCTCTTTTTTATTGGATATCTGGGCACGCAAAATATTAAACAAAAGGTCATATTTTTTTGTTAACTGGCATACTATCGCTTTTTGAGTAACCTCTGCAGGGAAATTCAGTATGATTATCTTTGAATACAATTTAAACCTCCGATTTTTAACCGATACAAATAATTCTCTTTGACAAAACCTTCATACTAAGTATTATTTTTATCAGGTCAAGATTTATTTGAGCTTGATCACAATGTCGGGCATTTGGGAGGGGCATTGGCCCCATGTTGTGTGCATGCCCATTTGTTTTAGTATCGCTTAAATCTTTTATATGAAAGTCTTTAAAAATTCACGCACAGACTTTCAACCTTTTTTTATGGGCAAACCCGGGTGACCAGATTGTAGTATAAAATGGCCAAGTCTGCCCATGGCAGTTATATAATAATTTAAACAGATAAACAATGTTGTTTTAAAGGTGATAATCCATGAATAAATTTGCATTTGCATTATCCGGCTACACTTTTAAAACGGTTTCCGGATTTTCAAAATCACAGATTAAAATTTTTGGAGAACATCATATCCCGAATGGTTCCGTTATCTTTACAGCCAACCATTTTACAAGGATAGAAACTGTTTTTTTGCCCTATCATATTCATAATATCACCAAAAAAGAGGTCTGGTCCCTTGCCAGTGAAGAATTATTCAATGTACCAATTTTACAAGGTGTTTTAGATAAATTAGGGGCGGTATCAACCAAAGATCCGAACAGGGATGATCTTATTTTAAAAACATTGTTTTCCGGAAACGTGCAATGGGTCATATTTCCCGAAGGCATGATGGTAAAAAACAAAAAACTGATCAGAAAAAATCGGTTTGCATTGATTGATGATGCGTCCGTAAGCCGACCACACACTGGTGCCGCCATAACAGCTTTGCGATGTGAATTTTACCGGGAGCGCCTCAGAAGGATGAAAGACATGGGGGTGACTGAATTTGACCGGCTGATTCATGAATTTGAAATCAAAAACATCGACAAGGTTCTCTCCGGGCAAACCTATATTGTTCCGGTTAACATTACATATTATCCAGCAAGCCCAAAGGAAAATATTTTAAGTAAAATTGCCCAGATTATAATGAAAGCCCCCTCAAAAAGGGTGATGGAGGAATTGATGACAGAAGGCAGCATGCTGTTTTCCGATGTGAGTATCAATATTCGATTCGGAGAACCAATTAAGGTAAAAGGGTATTTAAATGATCCCTATATTGAAAGCATGCTTACAGTCAAACGCAAAGTTAAATTCGATGATGATATCATTTCAAAACAGCTTACAAGAAAATTTTCCAACATCATCATGGAAGAATATATGTCGGCCGTATACGCCATGACATGCTTGAATTATGACCATGTTCTGGCATGCATCTTGAAACATTTTCCTTATAGAAAACAGGGTATTGATATCTATGAATTTAAATGCAAGGTGTATATTGCTATTTGCCGACTGGTTTCGGATAAAACATATTTTGTATCTGAGGAATTTTATAAGAACCAGATTCATCTTTTAATTGACGACAGGTTCAACCGATTTGTAAATTTTTTAACTATTGCTGAAAATACAGGAGTTATCAACCTAAAAAACAACAAAATTTTTAAAGATCAGACCAAATTTTTGACCAGGTCAAATTTTCATAACATACGGATTGAAAATCCCATTCTTGTCATGGTCAATGAGGTTGAACCCCTTAAAGAGGTTGAGGCGGTTTTAAAAAAAATTGCTCAGACCTCTTATGATGAAATCATCAGCCGTGTAAAAGATAAGATTATTGAAAAGACTGCAAATGATTTTTCCCGGGATTATAATGACCATTATATTGTAGGGGAGTCTAAAAGAAAAAAAATAGGAAGCCCCATATTTTTAAAGCATGAAAGTGAAATCGCAGGGGTTCTGCTTATTCATGGATATATGGCAGCTCCTGAAGAGATGAAACCCTTTGCAAACTATCTGTATGAAAATTCTTTTACGGTTTATGTACCCAGGCTAAAAGGGCATGGTACAGCGCCTGAAGATCTTGCCCAAACAACTTATGAACAATGGATAGAATCGGTGGAAGAGGCATTTATCATTTTAAGGCATTCTTGTGAAAAAATAATTGTCGGCGGTTTTTCAACCGGTGCCGGACTTGCTCTGGAATTGTCCGCAAGGGTAGAGGATATTGTTGCGGTATTTGCCGTTGCACCGCCTATGAGACTTCAGGATTTAGGATCATATTTTGTCCCTGCTATTGATGCATGGAATGCCATGATAAAAAAGATTCATCTGAACACCATTGCAAAAGAGTTTATTGAAAATCATCCTGAGAATTCCCATATCAACTATCAAAGAAATCCTGTCTCGGGTATCCATCAGCTTGAAAAACTCATGGAATATCTTGAGCCGAAATTAAAAACCATCACAAAGCCGACATTGGTGATCCAATCCAGAAAAGATCCTGTTGTAAATCCAAAGGGAACCCTTAAATTATTTGAACAATTGGGATCTGATAATAAAGAATATTATATCTTTGATTATGATAGGCACGGGATCTTAACAGGTGATGACGTTCAAAGAATTTATAAGGCTATTGAACAATTTATTGAACAATTTATTGAATAATGGAGGAAATGAAGATTTTTATTGAAGTTGATGTGGTTATTATGGTGGGTATCAGGCTTGCATTATTGTATGCTTTTATCTGTTTGGTGATATTTTTTGATAAAAATTACAATAAAACAAGCCTGATTTAATTCTCTAAATCCGGATCTGCTAAGTCCAAGTTTGTTGTGGCAGCTTAATCTGGCATGGCCGTTATTCAATTATAGTCATTGTGGCAGGATACATTCTGTATCTTTGATCAGTTCTGTCGCCGTCTTTTAAAATAACCGCCTCTATTTTATCTTCAACCGGTTGAAGAAAGACAGCTTTGTCAAAACTGTCTTTATAAGTTTCAAGCTGGATTGGAAATCCGTCTTCACACAGGTTTTCTTCCCTGTGACATTTCATGGAAAACCAGATGAAAACGGAAAATTCACGGTGCAGGGCTTCAAGTTTTTCAAGGGTGTCTGAAATATCAGTATCAAAATCAAGACCGTCAATGATCATGATCGAGGGCAGGGGAATGTCGGCTTTTTTAAAACTTTTCAGATAATCCCTGATCTTGTTCGTATCAAAGGTGGATTCATTGTAGCTGATTCCCACCTTGTTGAGATTGATATCTTCCCAGAGCCTGACAGCTTTCTGGGGATCAACATACCCGATACTGTCCACAAGGTTAGTGTATCCCTCGCTATATCTTAAATTTATTTTTTCTATCGGGTCATCAAGGCTTACATGGAGTATCTTTTCATCGCTTAAAAGTTGTGTGAGTGCTATTTGCACAAGAAACCTGGTCTTTCCAACACCGGCTCGTGAAAGAACAGCACCGAACCCGCCGTCTTTTAAATTTTCAATCCCAATGGTTTTTGAAACCGGACTTTTAAGCATGAGATCTTTTTTTAGCATGTTTCCTCTCTCTTTTTATATGTAACACTACCCCCGAAAAAGGGAATAACGCTCCATCGGTTTATGGTTTTACTCCAAAAACACTTTGATTGATTTCCAAGTTTGAATTATCCAATCGATAAAGTATTTTCCGTCAAGTTAATAATTCAAGCACAGAAGGTAATTTCTTAAATTATCAGTAATGGCCAGCTTATTTAAATAAGTTTTATATACGTAGTTCCCTTGGCAGGGACTAACAGTTCGTTGTGCAAAAAACCGACCAGTCATGTTATATTCGCGCTCTAAGGCTTCACTTTAACATCCGACTTTTTTTACTGAATCAATAATCTCTTTATCTGCTGTACTCCTTTAAACAATATCTGCATAAAGCCCTTTGCTAAGTCAATTAACCTTCACAAGGCACGAGTTTCATTCCTAATCCATCCGCCTTTTTGGCCAAATTTTTCAACATTCTTTGCTTATTGGGCTTGCTTAAATACTCTTCTCCAAGGTCTTTATACCTGTCGCCATTTTTGATGATGCTGTAAATGGCTTTTGCCATCCTATGGGCTATGGCAACAATTGCTTTTCTGGCACCCCGTCTGGACTTCAGTTTATAATATTTGGCCTTGTAGTATGATCCCTTTTTCTTAATCGCTGCCCATGCAGCCTGGACTAAAATCGTTTTAAATGGATGATTTCGAACCGCGTTTCGGCCACTTTTCCTTTTACCTGCGCTTTCATTGTTTCCAGGGCACAATCCCGCCCATGAAACAAAGGCTGACATGGTTTTGAATTCAGCCAGTGTAATCCCGACTTCTCCAATAATGGATTGTGCTGATTTTTTATCGATTCCGGGAACTTCATCTAATCTTTCCAGCAAATCATTGTGGTCTCGTGTCAGCAATTCCAGCCTGGCATTAATTTGGTCAATCTGCCGTTGAAACATATTAATGGCCTCCATCATGCCAATCAGTTGAAATTGATGGTGATCTTTAAAATACCCATGGAGGCTTCTATACAATTCAGGAATCTTCTTTTTAAGGCTTCCTTTTGTGCATTCCTGAACCTTTTCCAGAGTCAGTTCATCGTTTTTACATAACAACTCAATGAGATTCAGGCCGGTAAGGCCAAATAGATCAGAAACGATTGAATCAATTTTAATATTTGCCGTAATAAACAACTTATGAACACGTCGCTTATAATCCGCGAGAGATTCGGTATATGTCTTTCTTAATCGGGATAATTCACGCCATTCCCGGACATGTTCAGGAGGAATAAAACTACCTTTTACCAATCCGTGACGAAGAAGCCCGGCAAGCCATTTACTGTCACAAATGTCTGTTTTCCTGCCAGGGACATTTTTAATATGCCTGGCATTCACCAAAACAACCTCCATCGTATCTTCAATGGTATTATAAACCGGATGCCAATATACTCCGGTACTTTCCATTGCCACGATAGGACAGTTATTTTCAATTAACCAGGTTTTCATTTTCTGAAGATCTTGAGTAAATGATGAATACTCTTGTATCTCGTGTTGTTCTTTTCCATTATCATCTACAGTGATTAAACAAACCGAAATTTTATCTTTATGAACATCTAAACCGCAACAAATTGGGTGAACAATTTGGATTAATGTGCTATTTGATCTCTTGGTCATGGCTCTCCTCTTTCTAATTTCTTGGTCGAAAAAAAAATTGGATAGTTATGACCATTTTTCAAATTTTGCAAGTGTTTCATGCTTCGTTGTGTCCTCTAGGACATGGGTGTTATATAAAAGGTCTTATTGTTTTTTTGTTTTTTCTTCCTGTTTTGTCTTGGCAATCTCTTCTGCAATGGACTGCGGCACCTGCTTGTATGTTGAAAATTCCATTGTAAACTGAGCTTTTCCCTGTGTGGCGGATCTAAGGACGGTGGAAAATCCAAACATATCAGATAGGGGTACCTGGGATTCAATAACAGACATCACGCCTTCTTCCTGAGACCCCTGAATAATACCTCTTCTCTGGTTGATCAGGCCCATGCAGGCACCTTGGAATTCATTGGGAGTTTCAATCACAACTTTCATGATTGGCTCATTGATAACCGGTTTTGCCTTTGCATATGCTTCAAGAAAAGCTCCTCTGGCTGCGGCTTTAAAAGCCATCTCCGACGAATCGACAGCATGAAACGCACCGTCATCAATTGTAATTTTAATGCCGGTTACAGGGAACTCAAGCTTGGGACCTTTATCCATACACGCTTCAAAACCCTTTTCACATGCCGGGATATATTGTGTGGGTATTCTGCCGCCGGTAATCTTGTTTACAAATTCAAATTCTTCTTCACCCGGTTCCATGAACCCGGATATGCGGCCGAATTGCCCGGCACCACCAGTCTGTTTTTTATGAGTATAATTAAAAACAGCTTTTTTGGTAATGGTTTCCCTGTAGGCAACCCTTGGCTGACCGGTTTCCACTTCTGCACCATATTCTCTTTTCATTCTCTCCACATAGACTTCAAGATGAAGCTCACCCATGCCCTGGATAATGGTATCACCGGTTTCATGATCAACGTAGGTTTTAAATGTAGGATCTTCCTTGGTGAAGCGGTTTAATGCCTTTGACATATTGATCTGGGCCTTATTGTCCTTGGGGACTATGGAAAGGGAGATAACCGGTTCCATGATGTGCATGGCAATCATAGAGTAATTGATTGTTGGAGATACAAATGTGTCTCCAGACGCACAGTCAATTCCAAACATGGCACCAATATGTCCGGCCGGAATAGATTCTACTTCTTCCATCTGGGAAGAATGCATTCTGATCAGACGGCCTGCTTTGAATTTTCTGCCATCCCTTGAGTTTACAAGCGTATCGCCTTTATTAATGCATCCCTGATAGACCCTGATATAGGTCAACTGGCCGTATTGACCGTCTTCCAGTTTAAAAGCAAGCGCAACGGTGGGTTTGTCAAAAGTGCTTTCAAGGATAACGGTTTCTTCATTATTATCAAGATCAATGGCTTCATTTTCAATGTCAAGCGGGGTTGGAAGATAGTCGATTACCGCATTCAGCAAAGGCTGAACAGCTTTGTTTTTATACGCAGATCCCAGGAATACGGGGGTCATCTGTCTTGAAATGGTTCCTGTTCGAACTGCAGGCATGATTAATTCTTTGGTTATCTCTTTTTCTTCCAGAATGGCATCAGTCAATTCGTCTGAAAAAAGAGAGACTGCATCAATCATCTCTTCCCTTGCTGTTTGGGCATCATCCATCATATCTGCCGGAATATCTTTAGTGACAACCTTCTCACCATTATCACCTTCAAAATAATAGGCTTTCATGGCAACAAGATCAATAACGCCCTCATGTTTATCCTCAAGTCCTATTGGAAGCTGCATCATGACGGAATTATGACCCAGCTTATCCCTTAATTGCCCACTTACCTTGACGGGATTGGCACCGGATCGGTCACATTTATTCACAAATGCAATGCATGGAACTTGATAGCGTTTCATCTGCTGATCAACCGTAATGGACTGGGACTGAACACCGGATACGGAACAAAGAATCAGTACAACCCCGTCCAGAACCCTTAAAGATCGCTCAACCTCAACGGTAAAATCCACATGGCCCGGGGTGTCAATGATGTTGATGTTATGTTTGTTCCATTCGCAATAGGTGGCAGCCGATGCAATGGTAATGCCCCTTTCTCTTTCAAGTTCCATGGAATCCATTATCGCACCTGCACCGTCTTTACCCCTGACTTCATTGATCTTGTGGATTTTGTCAGTGTAAAAAAGGATTCGTTCGGTCAATGTGGTTTTACCGGAATCAATATGGGCACTGATTCCGATATTTCTTACTCTTTCTAGATCTCTGATCATTTTAAAGTCATCCTTATGAATATAAAATTTGCCTTTGCATAAATTAAAAACGCAATTATTGGCAAAGGCTTTGCCATATTTTTTATATTGCTAAATTATTACGATTTTGTTAATGTGAATCCGAAGTTCAACTTAGCTCATGAAAGCGCGTATTATATATTTAACCTACTAAATTGTCAAGTGAAAATTATTAATCGTGACTATTTTATCAGAACAATCCGTCCGGGAATTTAAACATCATTTAATAAACGGATCAAATGCTTTGGGAATCAAGGTGTCCGATCATCAATCAGAACAGATGCTGGTGCATTCAAAAGAGCTGATGGTGTGGAACAAAAAGATAAATCTGACAGCCATTAAGAAACCTTTGCAAATTGCAGAAAAGCATTTTATTGATTCCATTGCCGCCGCCTCTTTTCTTGGAAATGAACAGTCCGTTATTGACCTGGGGTCAGGCGGGGGATTTCCAGGCATTCCAATTAAGATTATGAATCCCTCTGTGAATGTTGTCCTCATAGATTCTTCCCGAAAAAAAATAAATTTCCTCAAGCATATCATACGCATGTTGGATCTTGATACGATTGATGCGATCCATTCAAGAGTTGAAGATCTCCATGAAAACAATGTTTATAAAAATAAATTTGATGCTGTTATATCAAGAGCTTTCACAGACCTTTCAAAGTTTGTGAAATTAGCGGCTCCTTTTTTAAATAAAAAGGGTGCAATCTATGCCATGAAGGGAAAAAATGCAGATCAGGAGATTACTCCCGAAATATTAGAACAATACAACTTAACAACGGATCATTACCGGCTGCCTTTTGAAAAATCAAATCGTTATGTTATTAAATTATCTGCAAAATCCTGACACCCAAAATTTATAAAAATATCCTTTCTCATGCTGCGTTCGCGTGTTATTTCTTGACATTTTACCGGTTTAGCCATACAAAGAAAAGTTCAATTATTGAAAATCAACTGATCCGAATATCGGAGGAATAATGGATTATAAAAAAACTTTGAATCTGCCTTCAACAAAATTTGCCATGAAGGCCAATCTGCCACAACGCGAACCCCAGCAATTAAAAGAATGGGAAGAAAAGAAAATTTATCAGAAATTAAGGGAACAATCCAAAGACAAACCTCCTTTTATTCTCCATGACGGCCCTCCGTATGCAAACGGTCATTTGCACATGGGACATGCAATCAATAAAATTTTAAAAGATATTATAATCAGATCCAGGCAGATGGCCGGATTTAATGCCCCATATGTTCCGGGTTGGGATTGCCATGGCCTGCCCATTGAACATAACGTGGACAAAAAACTGGGCAAAAAGAAAAAAGATATGACAGACGTCCAGGTTCGACAAGAATGCAGATCTTATGCAGCTAAATTTGTTGATATTCAAAGAGATGAATTCAAGCGATTTGGTGTTATGGGAGAATGGGATAATCCTTATCTTACCATGAACTACCCTTATGAAGCCAGGATTGCCAAAGAGTGCGGAGAGTTTGCATTGTCCGGGGATATGTTTTTAGGCAAAAAACCCATTTACTGGTGCTGCAATTGTCAGACTGCCCTTGCCGAAGCCGAGATTGAATATCATGATCATACCTCTGCGTCCATTTATGTAAAATTTCCAGTCAAAGATGATCTGTCAGCCCTTCTCCCGGATGTTGAAGATGATATATTTGTTGTGATCTGGACTACAACTCCCTGGACCATTCCAGCCAATTTAGGGGTGTGCCTTCATCCTGATTTTGTGTATGCGGCAGTCCAAACTCAAAATCACGGGGTTCTGATCGTTGCCAGGGAACTGGCAGACCAGGTGATGAAAACAGTTGGAGTTGAAAATTATACCATTATAAAAGAGATTTCTTCCAGAGAACTTGAAAACAAAAAATGCAAACACCCGATCTATGACAGAGATTCGTTGATTATTCTGGGTGACCATGTAACGCTTGAAGCCGGAACTGGCTGTGTTCATACTGCACCCGGCCATGGCGCAGATGATCATGTTGCAGGCAACAAATACGGACTGGAATGCTATTCACCTGTTGAAGACAATGGGGTGTTTTCAACAGATGTAGAATATTTTGGCGGTGAATTTATTTTCAAGGCTAATAAAAGCATCAATGAAAAGCTTGAAAGCTTGAATCTTTTGCTGAAAAATGAAAACCTATCTCATTCTTATCCACATTGCTGGCGGTGTAAAAAACCGGTAATATACCGGGCAACGCCTCAATGGTTTATCTCCATGGATAAAATGGCCCTTCGGCAAAAAAGCCTTGATGAAATAAACAATGTTCACTGGATTCCGTCATGGGGCCGTGAAAGAATTTATGCCATGATCGAAAACCGACCGGACTGGTGTCTGTCACGGCAGCGGTCATGGGGAGTTCCCATTCCGGTATTTCATTGCAAAGACTGCAAGCAAGTTTATGTTACACGAGAATCTGTGGATAAAATACATGAATTGTTCACTGAACACTCTTCTGATATCTGGTTTGATAAGGATGCAAAATTTTTGATGCCCCAGGGTGCAAAATGTGAAAAATGCGGATCGACTGAGTTTACAAAAGATCATAATATTCTTGATGTTTGGTTTGATTCCGGCGTCAGTCATGCGGCTGTTCTGGATGAAAGGCAAGGCCTTCAAAGACCTGCTGACATGTATCTTGAGGGAAGTGACCAGCACAGAGGATGGTTTCACTCTTCGTTGCTGACCAGCGTTGGAAGAACCGGAAAAGCACCGTATAAGGCTGTTCTCACCCATGGATTTGTTGTGGATGAAAAAGGGCATAAAATGTCCAAATCCGTGGGAAATGTTGTGGCACCGGATTCGGTTATCAAGCAGTATGGTGCGGATGTATTAAGACTATGGGCAGCTTCGGCCGACTATCGGGGAGATGTGAGCATCTCCAATAACATTATCAAACAATTGTCAGACGCATACCGGCGAATCAGAAATACCTGCAGGTTCATGCTGGGCAATTTTTCTGATTTTGATATTGCAAAGGATTTGAGACCAATCAAAGAGATGTCCGGGCTTGACAGGTTTATTCTTCACCGGCTTCATCATGTGGTAAAGAGAACTCTTTCATCCTATGATAATTATGAATTTCATACAATTTATCACACTCTGCATAATTTTTGTGTGGTGGATCTGTCTTCTTTTTACCTGGATATTATTAAGGACAGACTGTATACCTCCCCTGCGTCTGACCCGTTAAGGCGTGATGCCCAGACGGTCATGTTTATTATTCTGGATGCCGTTGTAAAAATCATGGCCCCGATTCTGCCGTTTACAGCCGATGAAATTTATCAGCATATTCCTAAAGGCTTGGATCATAAAGAGAGTATTCACCTTGATTCCATGGTTGAACTCAATGATGAGTGGGAAGACAAAGAGCTGGCAGATATTTGGGAAAACATCAGAACCCTTAGAGGGGAAGTGACAAAAGCCCTGGAAGAAGCAAGGAAAAATAAGCTGATAGGTCATCCCCTGGATGCAGCTCTTGAAATCAAACTGCCTGATACACAATTGAAAGCGCAAATTCAAAAATTAAATGAAAATCTCAGTGATATCTTTATTGTCTCACATGCAGTGCTGGTAGAGTCCCTTGATGATGCCTCATATCAGGGACAGGAGATTGACGGTCTTGCCATCAAGGTCAATAAGGCAACCGGCGTCAAGTGTGAGAGATGCTGGCGGTTTGCCGAAGGTATCGGCTCTGATGCGGATTATCCAACTGCCTGCGAACGGTGTTCTGCAGCATTAAAAAAGATAGTGTAAATTGAATATCAGCTTTTCAAACAAAACAGGTGATAAAGCCTTGAAAAACATATGGCTTAGATTGATTCTGGTCAGTGGTGGCATTGTTGTCGCTGACCAGGTCACCAAGTATATGATCAAGCTGAATTTAGCTTTTTATGATCATATCGTTGTTATTGAAAAATTTTTCAACCTGACGCATATACTTAATCCGGGGGGTGCTTTTGGCTTTTTTGCATCCCAGTCCCCTGGAATCAGAAAATTTATTTTTCTGTTCATGTCATCCCTGGTTGCGCTTTTTGTTTTGTGGTTTTACAAACGGTGTGCCGCAAACTTTGTCTTCCTGTCCTATGGACTGGCCTTGATTTTCGGTGGTGCCATTGGAAATCTGATAGACCGGTTCCGATATGGAAAGGTTTTGGATTTTCTTGATTTTTATATTGGGTCCGCCCATTGGCCGGCATTTAATATTGCCGACAGTGCCATCAGCATTGGGATGGGCATATTAATTTATCATATTCTGTTTAACAAAATTCCTGATTTTTAAACTTATGCATCCTATTTTAATTCAAATCTACGGTTTTAAACTTTACACCTATGGGCTTTTTGTTGCCATCGGCTTCATGACTGCTATCTGGATTTCAAAGAAAAATGCAAGATCCCATGACATATCCGATCAGACCATTACAGATGTCTTTTTTATTATCCTGGTGTCCGCACTTGTCGGCGCACGGTTTTTATATGTATTGATCAATTTTGACGCATATAAAAACAATTGGCTGGATATTTTTAAGATCTGGAACGGGGGGCTGGTTTTTTTTGGTGGATTTCTTGCCGCCGTAATAGTTACGGCTGTTTATCTTAAAATGAGAAATCTTAACATCTGGAAAATTGCAGATATCATTTCACCGGGCGCAGCCTTTGGCCATGCCATGGGAAGAATCGGCTGTTTTTTTGCCGGATGCTGCTATGGAAAAGAGTGCGATCTGCCCATAGCTGTTAAATTTACAAACCCGGAATCATTGGCTCCCATTGGGGTCTATCTGCATCCGACCCAGCTTTATTCGGTGCTTTCAAACATGATTTTGTTTTTTATTCTCCTGTGGCTGCAAAAAAGAAAAAAATTCAACGGCATGGTATTTTTAAGCTATATTATGCTCTATTCTTTGTTCCGGTCTATTATTGAATTTTTCCGGGGGGATTTTCGGGGAACCTTCTTTTTTAATTTTATATCCATGTCACAGGGAATAGGATTTTTTGTCTTTGTGATTGCCCTTATTATTATACTTAAACGGTCAAACCTGTTTTATGGCCCAAAAGAAAAATAATAATGTTAAATTTTATGAACTGGAATCCTTTCTAAGTTCTGTTAATCAAAATGATATCCCCCCTCTGGTTCTTATTTACGGGGAGCCTTATCTGATCCGTGAGTCATTCAAAATAATATCTGCCTTTTTGCTTGGATCTGAACAGAACCGGTTTGCTATAGAAACCCTTGAAGGCGGATCTGTTTCCATGGGTGATATCATTGAGCAGGTGTCCACGTTTTCATTCCTTGTTTCCAAAAAAATTGTGGCAGTCAAAAATATTCCTTTGTTTCAGGCACAGCAGGGTGGCCCGGAAATAGGTTTTTCTCCGGCAGACCTTGATCATTTCATGAATTTTATTGAAAAAGGGATACCTGAAAATCATTTTTTGATTTTGACAACTCCCCATATTGATAAAAGAAAAAAGATCTATAAAACTATTGCTGACATGGGCTTGGTTATAGACGGTTCTGTTGCAACAGGAGCAAGAAAAGCAGATGTTGATGAGCAAAGATCTGTTTTGCAAACTGTTGCCGGCAAGATTTTAACGCGCTATAAAAAAACCATGGATAATCAGGCCTTCAACTCTCTGGTGGAGTTGACAGGGTTTAACATGGAACTTTTTGCTCAAAATCTTGAAAAGCTGGTTGTTTATTCCGGGAACAACAGAACAGTTTCAATCACAGATGTAAAAGCTGTGATTATAAGAGATAAAAAAGATCCGATTTTTAATTTAACAAATGCTTTTATGGAAAAAAATGTTACAAAAACACTTTTTTATTTAAATTCACTTTTTAATGAGGGTTTTCATCCTCTACAGATCCTGAAATCCTTTGAAAACCTGATTCGCAAGCTTATCCTTGTAAAATCTTTTACCCGGCAATTTTCTCAAAATCATACCATTAATTTTAAAAACATCAATTTTAATTCATTCAAACAAACTGTTATGCCAAAAGTCATCCAGCATGATGAACGGACAAAGTCAGACATTACAGCCAGAAATGAGTATTTATCAAAACAAGATCCAAACGATAAAAAGCCCTTAAAGAAAAAAAAAGAGACATCCAACGATCTTTTCCTTGCACCCAATTCCAAAAATCCATATCCTGTTTTCCAGGTATTTCAAAAGTCTGAAAATTTTTCTTTTATTGAACTCAATCACGCACTGTTTTTTTTAAGCGACCTGGATTACCAGCTAAAATCTTCATCGGTTGACGCAGTAACAAAAATTGAATGCTTTATCATCAAAAGTTGCAGTAAAGGAGGATTTGAATATGCCCAGGAAAACAAAAATCGTCGCCACCATATCTAATCTAAATTGTTCACCAAAATTTATTGAAGGGCTTTATAAGGCAGGCATGAATGTTGTCCGACTGAACACGGCCCACATGACACATGATGATGCGCTGGAAGTGATTGAAAACACACGAAAGGTGTCGGATAAAATAGCAATTTTACTGGACACCAAAGGCCCTGAAATTCGGACCTGTAAAAATAACACCCCCCTGGCCGTAAAATACGGTGACATGGTAAAAATCAAGGGGGCTCCTGGTGAAACATCAATGGATGATATCATCTGTGTGTCTTATGAGGATTTTGTCAAAGATATTCCCGTAGGCAGTTTTATACTCATTGATGACGGATATATCGCCTTGACGGTCATGAAAAAAGATGATGAATATTTGAGCTGCCATGTGGAAAATGACGGGGTGATCAATGCCAGGAAAAGCATCAATATTCCTTCGGTTCATGTAAAACTGCCGGCTTTAAGTGAAAAAGATAAAAAATTTATTGAATTTGCAGCTGATAATAATCTGGATTTTATTGCCCACTCTTTTGTGAGAAATAAAAATGATGTACTGGCAGTTCAAAAGATATTGGATACAAAAAATTGCGCCATAAAAATCATTGCAAAAATAGAAAATGCCGAAGGGGTAGAAAATCTGGATGAAATTCTTGATCATGCTTATGGGGTGATGATTGCAAGAGGGGATCTGGCCGTTGAAATTCCAACAGAGCAGATCCCGCTGATTCAAAAACAAATCGTCAGTACCTGCATTGAAAAACGCAAACCAGTGATTGTTGCCACCCAGATGCTGCATTCCATGATTGAATCACCCAGGCCCACAAGGGCAGAAGTGTCGGATGTGGCTAATGCCTGCCTGGATCATACGGATGCCCTAATGCTTTCCGGGGAAACTGCCAATGGAAAATATCCAAAAACAGCTGTCGAAACCATGGCAAAGATTGCGCAGGAAGTGGAGAGTAAAAAAAGCAGTTTTCTGAATGTCCCTTATACCCTTGAAAATAAGATAACCGCTTATCTTGCCAAATCCGCAGTTAAAGCCTCTTTGAGGCTGAATACAAAAGCGATTGTAGCGGATTCTCTATCGGGAAAAACCATTCTTTCCCTTGCCGCTTACAGGGGGGATAGCCCCATATATGCCCAGGTATACGACAAACGGTTAATGCGGCAATTGTCTATTTCCTTCGGGGTGTTTGCCGATCATATTCCTATTGTTATGGGTATGACCAGTACGGAACCTTTAAAGACAGCCACTTGCCGGTTGCTGGATGAAAAACAGTTTAAAGCGGACGATTTGATTATTGTTCTTGCTGGTAGTTTCGGTGTTGAGAAGGGTGCCTCCTATATGGAAATCAGTACTGCCAAAAATTTTAAGGAAAAATGCAGTTAAAGATATAAGGAAGGTTCACCAAATGTGACGGGTGGCTGACATTGTGACCAAACCTGATTTTTTTCTTTAATTGAAAGCTATAAAATCGTAGGATGCTTCTGATTTAATTTTGATTTAAAATAATCATGATTTAACTGGAGGTTTTTATGACAACAAAACTTATTGTCATCGGGGCAGGTCCCGGCGGATATGTTGCTGCACTTCGGGCAGCTGCTCTTGGAGCAAATGTCACACTCATTGAACAAGAAAATCTGGGCGGCACCTGCTTGAACTGGGGGTGTATTCCATCAAAGATTATAAAAAATTCAGCAGATATTTTTCTTAAATTTCTCAAAGCAGAACAATTTGGCATCAACGTTCAAGGCAAAATAATCCCTGATATGCCGGCCTTGATGAAAAAAAAGAATAAAATTCTGGACACCCAGAGAAAAGGGATAGCCGGCTTGTTAAAACAAAATGGTGTTGACGTGGAAATGGGCAGGGCGGTTATAAAATCATTAAAAAGCGTTGAAATTATTTTTGATGACGGCAATAAAAAAGAGCTTGAATATGACAAGCTGATTATTGCCACAGGAACAACGCCATTAAATGTGCCGGATTTTCCTTTTGATCATGACCGGGTTATATCATCCAATGATCTGTTGCAGATTGATCACATCCCTGAATCCATGGTAATTGTCGGGGGCGGGGTGATTGGATGCGAGTTTGCGTTCATGTTTTCAGCTTTAGGGTCCAAGGTGACCATTGTTGAGGCCATGTCACGATTGCTTCCCTTGCCTTCAGTTGATGAAGACTGCTCCAAATTGCTGCTCAGAGAAATGAAAAAAAGAAAAATTTCTGTATTCTGTGATACCATTGTCAAATCTTCAGAAACAAAAGATGATCAAATTTTTATCCATCTTGACATATCCCCGTTTACAGACAACCCAAAACCCAAGAAATTAAAAACAAGTGTTATCCAATCTGAAAAAATGGCGGTCTGCATAGGAAGGTCTGCACTCTCTTCTGATTTGGGGCTGGAAAATATTGATCTGAATACAACAGCACAAGGATGGATTGATGTTAATGAGCGCCTGGAAACCAATATCAAAGGAGTGTATGCCATAGGAGATATCCTTGGGCCTCAAAAAGTAATGCTGGCCCATGTGGCATCTCATGAAGGGATTGTTGCTGCCCAAAATGCCATGGGCAAAGACAGTGTCATGAATTATGATGTCATTCCGGGAGGTATCTTTACCATGCCGGAAATAGGTACGGTTGGATTGAGTGAGGTTGAAGCCAAGAAAAAAGGGTATGAGGTGGAAGCTTTCAGTGTTAATTTCAGGACTCTTGGCAAAGCCCAGGCCATAGATGAACTGGCAGGAATAGCAAAAATGATTGTTGAAAAAAAATCCAACAAGGTGCTGGGTGTTCATTTGATCGGTGCCCATGCAACCGATCTTATTGCCGAAGCAACCCTTGCAATCCAAAAAGGGTTGAGTGCCGAGGATATCGCCCATACCATCCATGCCCATCCCACCCTGGCTGAAATTATGGGAGAAGTATCTTTAAAGGCTGCCGGTATACCGATTCACGGATAGATTTGGGTTTATGGGTATTGTGTTTCCTGTGTTGCGGTCTAACCCGTATAAAATCCAGGGCCTGTCCCCTGTCCGTGGTCTTAATATGACTTATTAGAACTGTTCAGGCTTCAAATAAATCCTGTGCATTATAGGAACTTCGAACAAAAGGCCCGGCAGCTACTTTTTTAAACCCGATTTGCCTGGCTTTTTGTTCAAGCAGTTTGAATTCTTCGGGAGAATAATATTTTTGAACCTCCAGATGCTCTCTTGTGGGCTGAAGATATTGTCCTATGGTGATGATATCACAGCCATGATGAAAAAGATCCTTCATGGTTTGCTCAAGTTCTTTGATTGTTTCTCCAAGCCCTACCATTATACCGGATTTTGCTGGTATTGAAATGTTTATGGCTTTGGCATTGCGTAAAAGATCAAGGGACTGCTGATAATCGGCTTCTGGCCTTGCACGATAATACAGTGAGGGAACCGTTTCAATATTGTGGTTCAACACGTCCGGGTTTGCAGATAATACAATTTTTAATGCTTCAACATTTCCCTGAAAATCAGGGATTAAAACTTCCACTTTCGGGTTGCCCGGAAGTGTGGATTTTAAGGCGTGGATAGTCTCTGCAAAATGGGCGGCACCGCCATCTTCAAGATCATCTCTTGTTACGGATGTCACCACGACATAGGTTAAGTTTAAATCAAGGGCGGCCCTGGCAACCCTTGCCGGTTCATCCGGGTCAACCGGCAAGGGGATGCCGCAGGCAACATTACAGAACCTGCAGTTTCGAGTACATTCAGATCCTAAAATCATAAATGTGGAGGTGTTTTTGGAAAAACATTCAAACATATTGGGACAGTTGGCTTCCTGGCACACCGTATGCAAACCCGCATTTGACAGAAGGCCTTTGACTCGTTGATAATCTGAGCCTTTGGGAAGGCTTTTCTTAAGCCACGAAGGTTTTTTTTGTCTTTTTCGAGACTGCATCGCTCCTCCTTTTAAGATAATGGATTATGACGGGAACAGGTTTAAAATCTGTCCTCTTGCCCAATTGTAATTGAATAATCAAATACAAATGAAAAATATTTTACAAAAGCTTTCTTTATCCGGTCCATGGAGATATCATCATGATTTTTACCAGGGCTTGTACCAAGAATAGTACCATTTTTTTTGTTGGAGCTGTTATTGGAACTTTCACCAAGTCTTGTATTGGACATGTCCATTTCTTTTTTAATGGATGTCATGGATACATTGGTAAGCCCACAAGGATTAATCCATGAAAAAGGTTCAAGATCCGTATTGATATTCATGGCAAGTCCATGAAAGCAGATACCTTTTTTGACGGATAACCCGACGCTGCCGATTTTTGAATTTCCCACCCAGATACCATGATTTCTCGGATTTCTGTCTGCAGCAATGTTAAACTCCATTGCAGTAAGCTTCATGATCTCTTCAAGACCGTGGACAAAATCCTTTACACCGATTTTATTTTTCTCAAGGTCAATAACGGGATACATGACGGCCTGGCCGGGACCATGATAGGTTATGTTCCCGCCTCGATCGGTTTGAACAACGTCAATATTTTTCAAAGTTAAAAATTTTCTTGAAACAGTTAAATTTTCTTCTCCACCCCTTTTTCCAAGTGTGAATACACAAGGATGTTCCACAAAAAAAATCCTGTCTTCAATAAGATGGTTATCAACCTTTGATTCCAAGGTTTTTATCTGAAGATCAAGCGCCCTGTTGTAATCCATCAGACCAAGATCTGTAAATACGGCAGAGCGCTTTGATGAGTTTATCCTTTCAGGCATGGTTTCCTTGCTGCCGTCACTTCATCCATCCTTGTAACCTTGGACAGATGAGGAGCGGTTTTCAATTGTTCAGGCTCCTCCACAGCTTCTTTGGCAATGGATTTGACAGCGTCAATAAACTGGTCAATATCCTCTTTTGATTCGGTTTCCGTGGGTTCCACCATAAACGCGCCTTCCACCACAAGTGGGAAATAGACCGTGGGGGGATGAAATCCGTAATCCAGAAGTCGTTTTGCCATATCCATGGTGGTAATGTGAACTTGGGGTATTGAACCGGAATATTGATTTTCTTGCTGCTTCTCGTCATTAAACACGCATTCGTGCATGCAGGGCCTGTCATAGGGCAGGTTTAGCGTGCCTTTCAAGCTTTCCTTGATATAATTGGCATTGAGAACGGCAAGTGTGCTGGCATCCTTGAGTCCTTTGCCTCCCATGGAAAGAATGTAGGAATAGGCTCTGATCATGACGCCGACATGTCCGTAAAAGGTATGGAGCCTGCCGATGGTATCCGGGCAGTTTGTCTCAAACCTGTAGGAATCAAGTTCTTTGACCACTCTTGGTATGGGCAAAAAGGGTTCAAGGGCTTTGACAACCGCTACTGGTCCAGATCCTGGTCCGCCACCGCCATGGGGGGTTGAAAAGGTCTTGTGAAGATTAAAATGAAGGACATCAATACCGATTTGCCCCGGTTTTACAATCCCCATGATGGCATTCATGTTGGCACCGTCTCCATACACAAGTCCGCCCTTGGAATGTACGATCTCTGCAATTTCCTTGATATTGGATTCAAAAAGTCCCAAAGTATTGGGATTGGTTACCATTATACCGGCCGTATCTTCATCCATGACGGCTGCAACCGCTTCCGGCTCAAGGATGCCGTCTTTTCCGGATTTGATATTAACGGATTTATACCCGCAAAGACTTGCACTGGCAGGGTTGGTGCCGTGTGCCGTGTCCGGGACGATTATTTTGGAACGCTGTTTTCCATTTTTTGCATGATAGGCATGGATCATGAGTATGCCGGCAAATTCCCCATGGGCACCGGCAGCCGGTTGAAGGGTTGCAGCATCAAATCCTGTTATTCGGATAAGATATTGCTCAAGGTTATACATCATCTCCAAAGCGCCCTGGGAAAATTCTTCCCCTGCAAAGGGGTGGGCACCGGCAAATCCCTGGCGAGCCGCCTGAACTTCATTGGTTTTGGGATTGTACTTCATGGTGCAGGACCCCAAAGGGTACATGCCTGAATCCACTCCAAAGTTCCACTGGGAAAGGCGGGTGTAATGCCTGACCACATCCAGTTCAGACAGCTGGGGCAGTTCTGGTGCATCACCTGTGAGGCTTTTATCCAGAACGGCACGTTCAACATCCTGCTTTGGCAGAGATACGGCACACCTTCCTTCACGGCTTTTATCCCACAGCAGCGGTTCATTAAACACAAGACCGCTTGTTCCAGGTTGCTGGCTCATTATTGCACCTCCTTTGCCAATTGATCAATGTCATCTTTTGAAATTGTTTCGGTTGCACAAAACAGATAATGCTGTTTGAGTTCAGGATAGAAGGTTTCAAGGTTCAGCCCTGCAAAAATACAGCTGTCCTGAATCATGGCGGATCTTTTCTGTTCAAATCCTTTTGGTGCTTTTAAAACAAATTCATTGAAAAACGGGGAGTTAAATCCGGGTTCAAACCCTGATTTCAGCAGGCTGTTTTTCATATACTGGGCTTTGTCATGATTTTGCTGTGCAATTTCTTGTATGCCGATTTTTCCAACCGTGGCAAGGTAAATCCCGGCGGTCATGGCATTTAGCCCGTTATTGGAACAGATATTGGAAGATGCTTTTTCTCTTCTGATATGTTGTTCCCGGGTAGCAAGGGTCAAAACAAATCCGTCCTTTCCGTTTGTATCCTTTGTTTTCCCTACAAAACGACCGGGAAGGTTTCTCATCTGCTTTTTGGTTCCGGCAAGCAATCCCAGGCCTGGGCCGCCAAATGATTTGGGGATTCCCAGGCTCTGGCCCTCACCTGCAACCAGGTCTGCACCAAAACTGCCGGGACTTTTCAAAAGACCATAGGCCATGGCCTCAGTAAAAGAGACAATGAACAACCCTTTTTTTGCATCTGCAATTGCTTTAAAGGCGCTTAAATCTTCTATGTTGCCGAAAAAATTCGGAGACTGAACAGCAATGCCTGCAAGATCTCCCATGGCTTCAATAGCGGTGATGTCAGTGAGTCCCTCTTTTGTATAGGAGATCTCAACCATTTCATAGCCTGCAGGGGCAAGATAGGTGTGAACTATCTGCCGGTGACTGGGATGAACCAGGGAAGATACGGCTATTTTTTTTGTTTTTTTGTTTTTTTTCAAGGCGATCAAGGCGGATTCCGCAAGAGCAGTTCCGCAATCATAATGGGATGCCGTGGCAATGTCCATTCCCAGCAACCTTGTAACCATGGTCTGGAATTCATAAATACCCTGCAATGTTCCCTGGCTGATTTCAGGCTGGTAGGGTGTGTAGGCGGTCATGAATTCGGACCGGGAAATCAAATAGGGGACAATGGCCGGGATATAATGGTCATAGCTGCCGGCACCGATGAAACATTTGTAGTTTTTACAGGCGATATTGGCGGATGCAAGCGCTTCCATATGGGTATTGAGTTCCCACTCTGACAGGCTTTCCGGAATATCAATCTTGTCCTTTGTCCTCAGATTATCCGGTATGCAGTCAAACAGGTCATCAAGCGAAGAATTGCCTGTTACCTTGAGCATACTTTCAATATCTTCTTTGGTATGGGGAAGATAGCGCATAGGATTTTATCCTTTCAGCATTTCAAGGTATGCAGCTTTGTCCATAAGGTTATCCAGTTGTGAAACATCATCGGGTTTAATTTTGATAATCCACCCGTTATCATAACAGGATTCATTTACCAGTTCAGGTGCATCTTCAAGGCTTTCGTTGATCTGCACAACCTCCCCTGAGATTGGAATGTAAATTTCTGAAACCGCTTTTACCGATTCCACGCTTCCAAATTCATCTCCTATGGAAAAAGTGTCACCGATTTCAGGAAGTTCAACAAACACAATTTCCCCAAGCTGATCCTGGGCGTAATCGTTAATTCCTATGGTTACCGTATCGCCTGATAATGTTGCCCATTCATGGTCTTTTGTATATTTTACGTCATCTGCTAAGTTAAGATCATTTATTTCCTTCATAAGAACCTCCAGTGTTAAATAAAAATATTAAATATTTTTTCTTACCGTTTTTTACCTTTTGATCCGGTCTGATATAGGCCACATAATGGTGATCTATATCTTTTTTTTATTAGTCAACAGCATATCAGATTTATTTTTTTTTGAAACCATTAAAAATGGCATAATTTACTTGTGAGTCATAAGTTTTATTGGGAGGACTAAGCGTATGTCTCCCTGAAATTTCATTTCAATAGTCATTTAAGACTCTTCAAAGAAGCTCTCACAGGTATCAATGTCAGTTGTTTCCAGTTCCGGCTTTAAATTGGTTCTTGACATTCTGGTTCAACCGCGTTTTTCTTAAAAACGTATTCTTGAATTTTATGTATTACCGCGCCAGGAGTGAGACTGAATAAATCTCGGACAAGTAAATTGGCAACAACGAATTTAACCGTCCGCTCCGACGGTAAATTCCGAGATTTTGTCCTCAGATAGCCTTTAAATTCCTTCCATACGGAAATTTCATATTTAACTGACACCAATTGCAGTAAGCCCAATGCAATGGCACCAGTCATCACAAAACGTTCATATAGAGCAAAACAACACTTTACTTTTTTTATCTGATTACTGCTCATCGGTTTTTTTAAAAATTTGTTCTTTCGGGGCTTCCTGGAGTGGCGTGGTAGGCCTTCGGTCCAGAAGCGATATCGAAAAACACCCATGAGATTTTTGAGCATATCAAACATGGTTTCGATGCGGACCCTGGCGCAATAAAGCTCAAGAGCGCCAACAGTATCCTGATTTAGATCGCTGCACATCAATATAACAAGTCCACGTTTGGTAACCGCCAGCACAAAACGGATCAGGCCTGCTGTTGGTTTCCATAGTAAATCCAGAGAAGTAATTGAAACCACCTCTACTTTTCCATAAATGGTACACTCCAACCTTTCAAAAAGCTCCAGATGCTCAAACCACTCATATATCTTTATTTGTTCACCATATTTACGCGGACGTCCTGGACTTTTTCTTCGTGGCTCTTCCGCTTCAAAATAACCCACACAGTTCTTTTTTGCTCTTATGATCAGCGTAAGCAGATGGCAACGGTGCCTGATGGACCACACCGATTTAGCCAGTTTGAAAATCAACTTCCCAGGGGAAAAAAGCATCCAGTACAAGGATGCTCGGTATATCGTGTTATATGGCAAAGTCTAACCCCATTTGCACAATTCATGTGCCCATAGTTTCGTTGGTCTCTTCCTTTTTATCCTTTTCATTTACATGAACAAGGCCCTGATGAATCCCAAGGGATAGTGGTATGCAAAAAGGTGATGTCATGGAGCCAATCAGCATACCGACTGCCCCCCAATAGTGACCTCGGAAATAAGATGGTTTGCTCTGAGTTTCAGAATGCTGATGCATGGTAACCACGCATGGCATTTGACGTCCATCCTTAGGGACACAGGTATGATCACCCAGTAAAACCGCTCTTCCATGGGACACCACTGTTTCATTTTGAGAAAGAACAAATGTGGGTGTGTCCCACCTTTTACATAAGGCGCAATATCAAATTAAGAGGGAAGGATGATAAAAAATGCCTGTAATAATTCAAAGTCAGTTCAATTCTGCCGTTTTGGAAGCAAATCTGGATGTATTCACCCGTTCATATACAGAAGGAGAGAATACAATTATCGAATTTGATATGAGGAAGCGGGATTGGCAGAAAGAAGCCGGGATAAACCATGAAGTTTACTGGCCGGAAAAGACATATAATGTAGATATACACGAATTTTCAGTATTTCATAATCCGATTATTTACCGGTTCATATTAGCTCAGGCCTGGTATTATGATGACCATAACAGACAAATCTGTTTTACCCCGAAGCTCAGAGAGGTATCAGCACAACAGCATGTGAGCAAATGTGTGTTGCATTTGGCATGTTTTCTGGCAGTTGTTTGCGGGGTGACTCTGAGGAATATTACAACAATATTCACAGTTCTGTTTCGGATTCCTGTAAGCAAATCGTCTGTAAAAAGGTGGATTGACACAATCGGAAGCAGCCTTCCTTCGGAAGAAGGGATTTTGAAACAGCTGATAGAACTGAAAAAACCGTATCAGTGTCATATTGACGGTTATTATCCCATGGGGACAGACAACTGCGTGATGGTTATAAAAGATGAATCGGATCGGATTCTTATTACTCATGAGGCCGCTTCGGAAAACGGTGATGATGCCATTAAATTTTTACAAAAGATAAAAAAATGTGGAATGACAGTTACTTCGGCATTCTCAGATTATTCAGACAGCTATGTAAAAGCAATAAGAGAAGTATTTCCTGATGCTAAATTTCAGGCTGATCATTTTTATACGGCGAAAAATATATGGAAAAATTTAAAGAAATGCCTTCTGGAATACAGAAGGAACCTGAAAGCGGAAGGTGAAAAAAATAAGGATGAAGATATGCTGGAAATTGCCTCAGAGCTTTGGAAACTGCTATGGATACTGCTGAAAAAGCCTTCCAACCTGACTGAAAATGAACGTGAAAAGATAGAGGCGCTTGAAAAGAAAGACAGCGGCTTTATTTCAAAATTTCGTTCCATAATCGGTCAAATTGCAAATATTTTTGATCATTCAAATACGGAAATTCAGGCAAAAATCAAACTGAAAAATTTGAAAAATCAGATTGAAAAACTCGAAAACAGTTATCTGGGTAAGATAACAAAGTTTTTTTCTGATCACTGGGATGCTGCCATGCAGTACCTGAAGAAAAGAGGGTTGGCCAAATATCGGCGCGCCTCAAATTCGGAATCGGGTATGAGGCTTCTCAGACGTCTGGAAAAAAATCATGACGGCATAAGGTCGGCGGCAACACGAAAACACTATATAACACCCATGTCCTAGAGGACACAACGAAGCATGAAACACTTGCAAAATTTGAAAAATGGTCATAACTATCCAATTTTTTTTTCGACCAAGAAATTAGAAAGAGGAGAGCCATGACCAAGAGATCAAATAGCACATTAATCCAAATTGTTCACCCAATTTGTTGCGGTTTAGATGTTCATAAAGATAAAATTTCGGTTTGTTTAATCACTGTAGATGATAATGGAAAAGAACAACACGAGATACAAGAGTATTCATCATTTACTCAAGATCTTCAGAAAATGAAAACCTGGTTAATTGAAAATAACTGTCCTATCGTGGCAATGGAAAGTACCGGAGTATATTGGCATCCGGTTTATAATACCATTGAAGATACGATGGAGGTTGTTTTGGTGAATGCCAGGCATATTAAAAATGTCCCTGGCAGGAAAACAGACATTTGTGACAGTAAATGGCTTGCCGGGCTTCTTCGTCACGGATTGGTAAAAGGTAGTTTTATTCCTCCTGAACATGTCCGGGAATGGCGTGAATTATCCCGATTAAGAAAGACATATACCGAATCTCTCGCGGATTATAAGCGACGTGTTCATAAGTTGTTTATTACGGCAAATATTAAAATTGATTCAATCGTTTCTGATCTATTTGGCCTTACCGGCCTGAATCTCATTGAGTTGTTATGTAAAAACGATGAACTGACTCTGGAAAAGGTTCAGGAATGCACAAAAGGAAGCCTTAAAAAGAAGATTCCTGAATTGTATAGAAGCCTCCATGGGTATTTTAAAGATCACCATCAATTTCAACTGATTGGCATGATGGAGGCCATTAATATGTTTCAACGGCAGATTGACCAAATTAATGCCAGGCTGGAATTGCTGACACGAGACCACAATGATTTGCTGGAAAGATTAGATGAAGTTCCCGGAATCGATAAAAAATCAGCACAATCCATTATTGGAGAAGTCGGGATTACACTGGCTGAATTCAAAACCATGTCAGCCTTTGTTTCATGGGCGGGATTGTGCCCTGGAAACAATGAAAGCGCAGGTAAAAGGAAAAGTGGCCGAAACGCGGTTCGAAATCATCCATTTAAAACGATTTTAGTCCAGGCTGCATGGGCAGCGATTAAGAAAAAGGGATCATACTACAAGGCCAAATATTATAAACTGAAGTCCAGACGGGGTGCCAGAAAAGCAATTGTTGCCATAGCCCATAGGATGGCAAAAGCCATTTACAGCATCATCAAAAATGGCGACAGGTATAAAGACCTTGGAGAAGAGTATTTAAGCAAGCCCAATAAGCAAAGAATGTTGAAAAATTTGGCCAAAAAGGCGGATGGATTAGGAATGAAACTCGTGCCTTGTGAAGGTTAATTGACTTAGCAAAGGGCTTTATGCAGATATTGTTTAAAGGAGTACAGCAGATAAAGAGATTATTGATTCAGTAAAAAAAGTCGGATGTTAAAGTGAAGCCTTAGAGCGCGAATATAACATGACTGGTCGGTTTTTTGCACAACGAACTGTTAGTCCCTGCCAAGGGAACTACGTATATAAAACTTATTTAAATAAGCTGGCCATTACTGATAATTTAAGAAATTACCTTCTGTGCTTGAATTATTAACTTGACGGAAAATACTTTATCGATTGGATAATTCAAACTTGGAAATCAATCAAAGTGTTTTTGGAGTAAAACCATAAACCGATGGAGCGTTATTCCCTTTTTCGGGGGTAGTGTTACATATAAAAAATTTATCAGGCAATAAAATATTTGTCGGCTGATGTTACTGAGTTCATAAATTCAGGTACAGAACAAAACATTATGGAAAAAACCTCTATATAGATATGTAAAAGGTGGGACACACCCAACTAAAAAGGTACTCGATATAAAATCAGCGTGTGCCAATACCCCCCTGTGTCAGGATAGATGTCGCCTCAATTAAAAATTAAATTTGGGGCATTGAGGTGATAAATATGGTCGTTCCAAAGAAAAAAGGACGGATTGCCCTCTGGTGACGTTGGCTTTAATGCTTGATAGCAGCGGTTTCCCAAAATCAAGCCAAGTATTTGAGGGTAATGTAAGCGAGTCGTCAACTTTAAAAAAAATGATCAAAGGGCTGGAAAGAAAAGGCCGAAATCCAAATATATTTGAGCCGAAAAAAGCAACGATTGTGATGGATGCCGGAATTGCCTCCGATGACAATATTGAGTGGCTCAAGGAGAATAAATATCCATATATTGTTGTCAGCCGTAAGCGCCATCGGCAGTTCGATGAAGACGAGGCTGTTGTGGTCAAGCAAGACCATGGATACACCGTAAAAGCGCAAAAGGTAATTGATTCAGAAAAAAATGAAGTGCTGCTGTATTGTCACTCAACACAGCGAGCAAAAAAGGAGCTGGCTATAAATAATCGTTTTACCGAACGATTTGAAGAGGCCCTCAAACACCTTGAGGCTGGGCTGCATATCAAGGACCGGCTGAAGAAATACGATAAAGTTTTGGAAAAAACAGGTCGGTTGAAGCAAAAATATTCCAAAGCTTCCAAGCTCTATAAAATAGATATTTCCAAAGACGACAAAAGTGGTAATGCAGTAAAACTCAGTTGGACCCGCAAAGCCGAGCCAGATACAAAGGATGGATTTCCCGGAGTATATTGCCTTAGAACGAGTCACAAGGATCTGGATGAAAATACGCTTTGGCGAACCTATACAATGTTGACGGACCTGGAATCTGTTTTTCGTTCATTAAAATCTGAACTGGGAATGAGGCCTGTTTTTCATCAGGTGACAGAACGTATAACAGGTCATCTTTTTATAAGCGTCTTGGCCTATCATTTGGTTCATTGTATCCGATACCGGCTTAAAAAGGTCGATATTGACACTGGTTGGTCTGGATTGAGAGAACAGCTGGCAGGCCAAAATAGAACCACCGTTTCAATGCGCTGTAAAAATGATGATATCGTGCATGTTAGAAAGAGTAGCCGCCCCGAACCAAGGCAACAGGAAATTTATTCTGCCTTGGGGATCAGTTTTCATCCGGGAGAAACGGTTAAAAGAGTAATCAATAAAAGTAGTGCCATAACGAACAAATTAAAAATATAACAAGCTGTAATTATAGTAGATTTTAACATTAGGTCGAAAAGATGGGCTAAGAATTCTGTACATGGTTGATTCAGAACCCAGATAAATTCCCTGGTAAGCAAGTATTGGTACGATCTGATTTGGATTGGACTCAGCAAATTCAGGCGACTCTAATACATTGGCTATCCGGGTCTTTTCATCATCAGACAATTTGTTACCAGGGTCGGCTCGGGAGCCTTTTCGGCTGTCCAATAGGCCATTTTTACTCCACCGCTGAAGGGTTCGAATGGTCAGTCCCAATAATTGGGCTGCCTTGCTTTTTCGTGCCCCTGATTTACAGGCCTCTGAAATCAATTTCAGCACAGTTTTTTTGTCTTCTTGACTGATCAATCGTCCTCTGACTCCACCCAGATTTCCTGGGCTTTTTTTTAAGAACCAGCAAGGCTGCTGTTTCTGCCAGAGCTTTGTCTTTACGGGACAGGTCTTTTTTTAGAGCAACGATTTCTTTTTTAAGATTTTTGTGTTCTTCAATTTGTTCTTTATTCGCCTTCGGGATTATTGCTGATATGGCATCTTTTTTCCACTGGTCCAAATTATGTATAAAAATACCATTTTTGAGGCACCAGGCAGTGCGTTCGTCAGCAGTCATGGAACCTATTTTAATTATTGCTGAAATACGTTCTTCGGCTGTCCAGTCTTTGGGGCGTTTTTCTTTTGATTTCAATTTTATGCTTCCGTTTTGTTTGTATTCTCTTAACCATTTACCGATTGTAGACCGGCCAACACCTAATTCTTTTGCAATTTCATGGTGGGGTTTGTTTCCCTGTAACACCTTTTTTAACACAGCTTCTTTTAATTGAATAGAATATCCTATATTTATCACCTCAATGCCCCAAATTTAATTTTTAATTGAGGCGACATCTATCCTGACACAGGGGGCCACTGGCGGCCTTCTTGTTCAAGTCCTTCCAACAGGTGTGTAAAAATGGGGCATTCAGACATCGGTACAGGTCTTGAAAACGGTGTTTTCCATCTGCTTTTGCTTTAATTGCTATTCCCCGTAGTGAGGTTTGCTCGCATTGTTCCAGCCCTACATTGTCCGGTACGAGTTTCCTTTGCGGGCTACATACTTCCGTCAGGTCCTTCCCCGTGTAGTGGGCTTTCCCCACCTCTGAGTAGTATGCCTGATAAGACACCCCATCGGCGTGTAGAGGTCCGTCGGCATCCCGACTTTCCTCCCACCAGAAATTATTTTCCAACATTTCACTGGTATAATGTGCCATAATCTCCTGGAACCTTTGGGGCTTCCCGAGTTCTAAAGCGTATCTCTTTTTGCATGCCACGGCCTGTGGACTCCGGCGGACCTCCACATTCTTGCCATTAAACGAATGCTTCTGTGTTGCCTTCGGTGTACGTTAAAACCCTCGGCATCCGTAATTACCATTTCGAAGCTGTACCAGCACTTCAGGGTGCGCGACCACCACTACGGCCTACAAAATTCTCTGCCTACGCTTAACCCATCTTGTTCAAGTAAGCCGCTACGCGGCAGATTAAGCCGTATCATCATTGTTCAATTCCATTGCTCATGGTATCTTGTTACCGGCTTGCAGGTCGGTATCTTCACCCGACAAGGTTAAAGAAAAAAGGAAGATACCATGAGCAATTTAATCAAACGTTTTAAAGAAGATCTCCAACTTGCCGGTTATGCAAAAAGGAGCATTCAATCCTATACCAGTTCGGTTTTAAGACTACAGCGCTTTTACAATAAACCATTAGAAGATATCACTGAAGAACAGCTCCGTCAATACTGGCTTTGCTGCCAGAATGAATTCGGCTGGAGCGCTGCTACTCTGCGGATCAGTTACTCTGGTATTCAGCATTTTTTTACCAAAACGCTGGTCCGGTCCTGGAACATTTTCAACGACATCAAATGGAAGCGTGAGCAGACCTTACCGACTATTCTGAGTCTGGAGGAAGTCAGAAAGATTATTTATGCCCTTCCCACTGTGCAAAGTCATGCATTTTATTTGACATTATATTCCATGGGACTGCGTTTAAGGGAGGCAACAACACTTCAGGTCAAAGATATTCTTTCCGACAGGGGACTTGTGCATATTCACGGTGGAAAGGGTGCCATGGACAGGACGGTGCCTTTACCCAAAATAACCCTGTTGACGTTGCGCAAATACTATAAAACCCATCGCAATTCAAAATGGATATTCCCTGCTTTGGGCCGCAATGGCGGTAAGGACGCTCAATATGCCAAAAATCATGTCAGTGACAGTGGGGTTCAAGGCGTTTTGCGATCTACTTTGAAACGCCTGAAGTTTAAAAAACATGTTCACCCTCATGTCTTCCGCCATGCCTATGCGACGCATTTGCTGGAAGCTAATATCCCCATACGCCATGTGCAAAAAATATTAGGCCATAAAACCCTTAAAAGCACCATGATTTATCTGCATGTGACCACACAGGCCCAAGTTGATTCCAATGACAAAGTTTCCAAAGTCATGCAGGGGGTGTTGTCATGAGTGCTGTTCAAAAAATCTTCCAAATGTATGGGCCGAAATATCTGACACTTTATGGAGATCGAATGCCGAAGTCTCATAAAAAAACCATACGGGATATCAGTGCCTGCAGAAAGGGTTCCTTTGGAACAATGGTGTATGAATGTGATGACTGCCGTAATCTGCATTTTATTCACTGCTGCTGCGGCAATCGTCATTGTCCCAACTGTCAGCAGAGTAAAGCGGACCAATGGCTGGATCAGCAGATGAAAAAGCTACTGCCGACCTATTATTTCCTGTTAACCATTACACTTCCCCAGGGCCTGCGGGATGTTGTAAGGTCTCATCAAAAATTATCTTATGGTGCCCTGTTTTCATGCACCAATGAAGCCCTGAAAAAACTGGCACAAGATACACGGTTTATCGGATCTGATCGAATCGGATATCTGGCAGCCCTCCACACATGGGGCGGCATGCTTCAGTATCATCCACATTTGCATATAATAATTCCCGGAGGTGCTTTATCTGATAATGACCAATGGCTTTCTTCCAGACAGGATCTGTTTGTTCACACAAAACCTCTGGCGGTCATTTTTAAAGCCAAATTCAAAGATGCCATAAAAAAAGCCGGGCTGCTCGATAAAATTGATTCCGCAGTATGGAAACAGCAATGGGTGATTGACAGCCAGGCCGTGGGGCAGGGACAAAATTCCCTGCGCTATCTTTCAAGATATGTGTTCCGGGTTGCCATCTCCAATAATCGTATTAAAAGCATTGAAAATGGCGTCATCAAATTTTTATATAAAGACCGTGAAAAAAAGAAGTGGAAAACTATGGCATTGGATGCCATGGAGTTTATCCGACGGTTCTTGCAGCATGTTCTTCCCAAAGGGTTTATGAAAATTAGACATTATGGATTTCTCAATCCCAACAGCGCATTGTCCATAGAAAAAATCCGTGAACTCATCTCATTCATCCATGACATTATTGCTCTTTTTATTAAAATCCCGGAACTTGAAATACCGGGTATTAAATGCAGCCATTGCGGGCATGATTTGAAATTTATTTTCTTTGCAAAGCCGGAACCAAGAGGCAGGCCCGGATAACTTCACAAAACTGACTACCCGGTGTTGCTCGACTTTAAAAACAGCCTGATAAATGACTATCGACATGCTTCAGTATCCGTACGCCAAATTGACGGTATTTTAATTTTTGACCTGGGTTTTAAGGGCTGAAAACGACCTGAATTTTGATTTTTACATCAGGATAAAGGCCATCTTTTGATATTTTAATCACATCTTGTCATAAACACATCCAGCAAATCGTTAACCTTTCCCCCTATTGATCCGCGGCTTCTTGAACCATAGGATTAGTACCGAGCCTCGTGCCTCGGCACGGTTACTAATCCTTTATTTGTTCGCTGCATTCATTCATACAACTCCGCCATGGGTCCAAGGCTCGATACGGGTGGGTGGCTAATCCTTACAGAAATCATTACTGATTTCCTCCCGACAGGGACTTTCACCCTGCAAGATACGCCAAGCTTTCCTCGGCGCGACAACGTTTGGGTAACGGGCAGCAAGGGTTTCCAATAAAGTTCATTGAAAGCGCATCATTTAAAAGTTTTTTAACCTTTAAAAAGAAGGAGACCCTTGCTGTCCGGTTCACCCGCCTGTTGTGTGCCGGGCACGGCACACGTCTTAAGGGTGAGCCTGCATCTTCCTTTATGGAAGTCAAGGCAAGTCCCAAGCCCAGCCAGATGGAGGCGAAGGGCATAGTGTTATCACAACGGGGTCCCGGTGACGGTACTCTGGAAGGCAGTGGCTTCGCCGAGGCGGAGTGGCACAAAAGTACGGGGTGACGTACAGAAATCGAGTTAGGCGTGCATTTGCGGGACGAGCCTGCAACACAAGGTAAAGTCCTCTATCCATTATAGGCAATGTCCGTATACTCGGCACCCACGTATTGAAAGACGTGTGTTTTACCCCGGGAGATCTTCCATGCTGCCCTGGGATGCCGCGTGCGGCAGAAATTGGCTGAGGGCAGGGTAACCTGCTCCGACCGCATGGAAGAAGTCAGCAGAGGGCATAGTAGCCGCAGGAAAACGAGCCGTGAATTCCACGGAGGACTCACCCCGGTGAAGGCCCGAACGGTGCCCGGACCGAATGGTACGGGTAAATGATAGAGACAAATAGGAGGTGTATACTTATGGACATATTGCCACAGCAGATGGAAATGTTCACAGCGTTACAGATCACCGAAAGTCCGACAGAAAGTTCCCGACTCATGGAATTTATCCTTGAAAGGGGAAACATGTTCAGAGCATTAAAAAGGGTCCGTAGCAACAAAGGGGCACCTGGAATCGACAACATGACCGTTGATCAACTACCGGGTTACCTCAGACGCCACTGGCCCAAAGTTAAGGGAAAGTTGCTGCAGGGAAACTACAAGCCATTACCGGTGAAAAGGAAAGAAATTCCTAAACCCGATGGCGGAGTAAGACTGCTCGGCATTCCAACAGTTTTGGATCGTTTGATCCAGCAAGCCGTCAGCGAGATATTGCAGCAAATATGGGACCCGCATTTTTCTGAGTCCAGTCATGGATTCAGACCTGGAAGATCCCAGCATGATGCCATACTCCAAGGCAAAGTTTATCTGCTCTCAGGATATACACACTCTGTTAATATGGATCTTTCCAAATTTTTCGACAGAGTGAACCATGACCGCCTCATGAGCCGTCTGGCTGAAAGAATAAAGGATAAGCGGGTTCTCAAGCTTATCCGAAGTTACTTAACAGCCGGTGTCATGATCGACGGGGTGGTTGTATCTGCCGCTGAAGGAACTCCTCAAGGCGGCCCTCTTTCACCAGTGATTTCAAATATCGTTTTGGATGAACTGGATAAAGAGTTGGAGAAAAGAGGGCATAAATTTGTCAGATACGCTGATGACTTTGTCATATATCTCAAGAGCAAGAAAGCGGCCGAACGTGTTATGAAAAGTGTTACACGGTTTATAACCGTAAAGCTCAGGCTCAAGGTCAATGAAGAGAAAAGCAAGGTCAGCCGACCATGGCTGGACAAATTTCTCGGCTACACATTTATCAGTATGTGCGGCAAGACCAAGATCCGCATACACCGGAAAACAATCGAGCGCTTCAAAGAAAGGGTTCGAGAATTAACAAACCGGAACTGTGGTCTAAGTCTTCCCCAGATCATTGATAAATTGAATATGTACATCAGGGGATGGTGGAATTATTACTGTCTCACCGAAGCAAGACACATATTCAAGTCCTTGAACGGCTGGATTATCCGCCGCTTGAGATGTGTTGTATGGAAACAGTGGAAAAATCCCGGAACGAAAATCCGGAACCTGCTTAAACGAGGCATACCGTTTCAATATGCCGTCACTTGCGGAAATTCCCGCAAGAAACACTGGCGCATGAGCAGGGTTAAATGGGTTGTCATGGCTCTGCCAAACAAATATTTCCTTTCTCTTGGATTATTTCTGCCCGGGAACTAATCTGCCTGATCAGCCGAACCGCCGGATACGCGATCCGTATGTCCGGTGGTGTGGGAGGGCTCCTCAGTGATGGGGGGTCCTATCCCGATGGGGTACTGGTGGTCTCGTATCATGCAAATAATATACATAATGTCACACGATATGATTATTTTTTTACGCTCTTGATTTCTTGGAGCAATGTAATTACAATACATACATAAATAACTGTAAATTAAGGAGTTGATAGGATGGAAAAGCAAATACGCTCAAGAGATATTAAACTGGTTCCGATCGGGAACTCAAAGGGAGTTCGCATACCAAAAGCACTCCTGCAGAAATATGATCTTTCGAATACTCTGTTGCTTGAAGAAACAGACAGAGGGCTGCTTCTCCGCAAAAAAGATGACTGTAAACTTTCTTGGGAAGATACATATAAAGCCATGGCTAATGAAAAGGAAGACTGGGACGATTTTGACACTACAGTTTTTGACGGCTTGGAGGATGAGGACTTTGAATATTAAAAGGTATGAAATATATTTTGCTGATCTCAATCAAACTATAGGTAGTGAAATAAAAAAAGTACGTCCTGTTGTCATAATTAGCCAAGATGAAATGAATACGCATTTAGAAACTGTTGTCGTATGCCCATTAACCTCAAAATTGCATCCACAATGGAGAACCCGGCTTCAGATTAAATGCGTGAATAAAAAATCTGAAATTGCGGTTGACCAAATCCGAACTATTAGCAAGCAACGACTTAAAAAGAAAATTGACAAATTGTCTAATACCAAATCCGCTCAATTGCGAAAGCTCATAACTGATATGTATGGGGAATAATCCTTTCCTTTGTTGAATTTCTCCCAACGTTTGGGTAACGGGCAGCAAGGGTTTCCAATAAAGTTGATTGAAAGCACATCATTCAAAAGTTTTTTCAACCTTTAAAAAGAAGGAGACCCTTGCTGTCCGGTTCACCCGCTGGTTGTGTGCCGGGCACGGCACACGTCTTAAGGGTGAGCCTGCATCTTCCTTTATGGAAGTCAAGGCAAGTCCCAAGCCCAGCCAGATGGAGGCGAAGGGCATAGTGTTATCACAACGGGGTCCCGGTGACGGTACTCCGGAAGGCAGTGGCTTCGCCGAGGCGGAGTGGCACAAAAGTACGGGGTGACGTACAGAAATCGAGTTAGGCGTGCATTTGCGGGACGAGCCTGCAACACAAGGTAAAGTCCTCTATCCATTATAGGCAATGTCCGTATACTCGGCACCCACGTATTGAAAGACGTGTGTTTTACCCCGGGAGATCTTCCATGCTGCCCTGGGATGCCGCGTGCGGCAGAAATTGGCTGAGGGCAGGGTAACCTGCTCCGACCGCATGGAAGAAGTCAGCAGAGGGCATAGTAGCCGCAGGAAAACGAGCCGTGAATTCCACGGAGGACTCACCCCGGTGAAGGCCCGAACGGTGCCCGGACCGAATGGTACGGGTAAATGATAGAGACAAATAGGAGGTGTATACTTATGGACATATTGCCACAGCAGATGGAAATGTTCACAGCGTTACAGATCACCGAAAGTCCGACAGAAAGTTCCCGACTCATGGAGTTTATCCGTAAGCGATGTTTTAACCCCACTCAGGGGGCGGAAGGTCAAGCCAACTGTTTTTTATCGACATTGTATGGAAGCAACGCCTTAAAATCATCTTCCGTCATAGCCTCAGGCAAGTGTTCAAACAGATATTTGAGATACCAATATGGCTCCAGCCCATTTGATTTGGCTGTTTCAATCAAGCTGTAAATCAGTGCACTGGCCCGGGCACCCTTAACGGTGTCCGAGAAAAGCCAATTCTTTCGTCCGACCACAAAAGGTCGGATGGCATTTTCAACCAGATTGTTATCAGGCCTGATGATTCCGTCGGTCGTGTATTGGATGAGCCTGTGCCATTGGTTGAGAGTATAATGGATCGCCTTGCCAAGCAGACTTTTGGGAGGAACTTTTTCCACTCTTGCATCAAGCCATTTCTTGAACTCTTCTAAAATTGGAACCGCTTCTTTTTGCCTCCGAGCATATAATTGGTCAGGCGTTAATTCCTGCACCCGGGCTTCTTTTTCAATTTTATAAAGCAGACTGATATACTTTAAAGCGGTGCCGGCATTGCCCGACGAACTCTTTTTATTCCCTGCAGCTTTTGTTACATTTTTAAATCCCCTGCGGGCGTGAGTCCAGCATGCCACATGAATGATATCTGTTATTTTGTCCAGAAAATCATATCCTTTATAGCCATCCGTCTGAACAATGCCTTTGTATCCATTCAAAAATGATGCGGCAACATCTCCGGATCGTGTCGGATGATATTGGAATTGAATAATTGGCATATCAGGCGGACCACCTCTAAAAATCCACATATATGATTTTGATTTCCGGGGGCCCTTTAAGACCAGAAGAGGTGTTTCATCAGCACCAATCATCGGGCTTGCCAGTATGTCCTTTTGCATCATGTCGATTAGAATATCACAGGCGTCAGCGACTTTCATGGCCCATGTACACATGGTCGACCGGCCAAGTTCAATACCGATCCTGGTAAATTGCTTTTCCTGACGGTAAAACGGCAGGGCATCTGCAAATTTTGCGGTCAGAATATGTGCCAGAAGGCCCGGGGTAGCAATGCTTTTGGGGATAATCTGTTCAGGCATCCTGGCAATTGACACGGTGGGGCCGTCGTCTTCCACACCTTCACAATTTTTGCAGGCGTATTTATACCGGATGTTTCGAAGTACCCTTACTTTGGCAGGGATATAGTCCAGTTGTTCTGACTCTTCCTGGCCGATGCGTTCCTTAAGGCAACCGCAGTTGCACTGTCTTTCATCCTCGCTGAGTTCATGTATAACATCTATACGGGGAAGATCGGCGGGTAAAGGCTTGCGGCCACGTTTTTTACGGGTATGTTCACCAATCGTTACGTCTTCCTCCTCTTTTTCCAGGATAGGAAGTTCGGGTTCAGGCATATCGAACAGAGACATTTGCCCGTCATCTTTAGGCGTTTTCTCTGATTTGCGACCAAAGATCATATTCTGAAGTGATTTAACCTGCTCTTTAAGGATTTGATTCTCATCAATCAAATCACAAGCAATTTTCTTCACTTCATCCAGATTCCGATTACCTTTTACCTTGCCTTTAGTCATGGACTGTATATACCATAACCACGGGCTTTTTCATAGTTTTAACATCAATAAATCATGGAATATTTCAAGGGTTTATGTGCCTGATTTATATTCAGGCCGTCAACTAACCAGGACAACTCTCGACTGGTAATATTCATGACATCGTCAGATGTTTTCGGCCACTTGAAACGGTCTTTTTCAAGACGTTTCTGCCACATACAGAAGCCATTTTTATCCCAGTATAAAATTTTTAAAATGGTCTGCGTCCGGTTGCAGAATACAAACAAGTTGGAGGAAAATATGTCAAGTTGCATCTGTTCACTGACAATGACGGACAATCCGTTAATAGCTTTGCGCATATCCGTTGCGCCTAAGAATAGATAGACCTTGGTGTCTGACGGAAAATTCATCATTGGACAGCCTTCAATACAGAAAGCACCTGCTCAAGGGTTTCTTTCTTAAAACCGTCAGGGATTTCCACTTGCAGTTCCCGGCCTATATTCAGTTTTAGCCCTGCTTGACAAAAGTGAGTCGGCACAGGAACCTGAACCAGTCCTGTGGGCTGATTTGGTTTACCGAATTTAATCTTCCAATAGGTGAACCTGTTCGGCCTCAGGCCATTCTGGCGGCAGTACTCTATTTGGGACAGGCGGGATTCAGTCCATTGATCGATATGTGTTTTCCAGAATATTGCCTTTTCTTCGTTTATTTTCTTCCACGATTTGCTCAATACACACCTCCTTTTTGAGAAGAGATATTAAGCGAAATCTGGAGGCCTTAGTAGATGGGGTTTAATTACCGCTTACGTTTATCCTTGAAAGGGGAAACATGTTCAGAGCATTAAAAAGGGTCCGTAGCAACAAAGGGGCACCTGGAATCGACAACATGACCGTTGATCAACTACCGGGTTACCTCAGACGCCACTGGCCCAAAGTTAAGGGAAAGTTGCTGCAGGGAAACTACAAGCCATTACCGGTGAAAAGGAAAGAAATTCCTAAACCCGATGGCGGAGTAAGACTGCTCGGCATTCCAACAGTTTTGGATCGTTTGATCCAGCAAGCCGTCAGCGAGATATTGCAGCAAATATGGGACCCGCATTTTTCTGAGTCCAGTCATGGATTCAGACCTGGAAGATCCCAGCATGATGCCATACTCCAAGGCAAAGTTTATCTGCTCTCAGGATATACACACTCTGTTAATATGGATCTTTCCAAATTTTTCGACAGAGTGAACCATGACCGCCTCATGAGCCGTCTGGCTGAAAGAATAAAGGATAAGCGGGTTCTCAAGCTTATCCGAAGTTACTTAACAGCCGGTGTCATGATCGACGGGGTGGTTGTATCTGCCGCTGAAGGAACTCCTCAAGGCGGCCCTCTTTCACCAGTGATCTCAAATATCGTTTTGGATGAACTGGATAAAGAGTTGGAGAAAAGAGGGCATAAATTTGTCAGATACGCTGATGACTTTGTCATATATCTCAAGAGCAAGAAAGCGGCCGAACGTGTTATGAAAAGTGTTACACGGTTTATAACCGTAAAGCTCAGGCTCAAGGTCAATGAAGAGAAAAGCAAGGTCAGCCGACCATGGCTGGACAAATTTCTCGGCTACACATTTATCAGTATGTGCGGCAAGACCAAGATCCGCATACACCGGAAAACAATCGAGCGCTTCAAAGAAAGGGTTCGAGAATTAACAAACCGGAACTGTGGTCTAAGTCTTCCCCAGATCATTGATAAATTGAATATGTACATCAGGGGATGGTGGAATTATTACTGTCTCACCGAAGCAAGACACATATTCAAGTCCTTGAACGGCTGGATTATCCGCCGCTTGAGATGTGTTGTATGGAAACAGTGGAAAAATCCCGGAACGAAAATCCGGAACCTGCTTAAACGAGGCATACCGTTTCAATATGCCGTCACTTGCGGAAATTCCCGCAAGAAACACTGGCGCATGAGCAGGGTTAAATGGGTTGTCATGGCTCTGCCAAACAAATATTTCCTTTCTCTTGGATTATTTCTGCCCGGGAACTAATCTGCCTGATCAGCCGAACCGCCGGATACGCGATCCGTATGTCCGGTGGTGTGGGAGGGCTCCTCAGTGATGGGGGGTCCTATCCCGATGGCTATATGCTATGCAAATTCAATGCGCAACCGTTTACCGATCACATGCGCAGCACGCTCTAATGTTTGAAGAGTAATAGATGTGTTTTTAGGATCAAGGAGTCTTTCCAGCGCTGACCGACTAGTTTTCATTTGCCTTGCCATAGCCGCTTTTGATATTTGTTTTTTTTCCATTATCAGAGAGACTTGATATGCAATTACGCGCTTTACAGCCACAGCCTCAGTTTCAGGCAAAATCCCTTCGTCTTCCAAAAAATCATCAAAATTGCTTCCGATATGTTTATCCATTTCGACCTCCTAATGTCGCCATACGTTGCTTGGCAAGTTTTAAATCATTGGTCGGGGTTTTTTGTGATTTCTTAACAAACCCATGCAACAAAATCATCATTCCCTCGTAGGTAGTAAAGAGAACTCTTGCTATTTTTCTGTTCAGTTGGATGCGAACTTCCCACAATCCTTTATCAAGCTTTCGAACCAAGGGCATACCCAAAGGCCAACCAAGTTGAACAGTTTTAATATCCTCTCCGATTATTTTACGTTCCTCTTTGTCCAAACCTTTTAACCATTCCCTTACCGGTTCTGAACCTGCGTTAGTTCGATAAAATACAACCTGTAAGATGATATTTAAATTCATGTCTAAAGTGTACCATAATTGGTACAAATATCAAGCGCAATAAATTTAAGAGGTTTTTTGACACTATTTTCATTCTACAGCCCAAAATAAAGCTCACTCGCACAGCCAACGCTTGGGTAACGGGCAGCAAGGGTTTGTGTCCTTTCGGTGAGCCTGCGTGAAATTTATTTACGGGTATGTTACCAATGGTTCTAAATACAGCATGACCTTCAGCATGAATTTGTCCAGAGGCTGTGAACCATGAACCCCAAATTGATTAGAAGCCAGCTGAATTCAGGCCGACTGTGCCGCAAGAGTTGCAGCTGTCTCATAGTTCCAGGGCATCCATTGGGAGGGATTTTTAAACACCCGGGCAGAATATTTTTGAAGGGCCACCAGATAATTAAAGGGATTGACCTTCATTAAACTGCAGGTATGAATAAGGCTCATGAACATATCTCCGATGTAAGCTCCGTGCTGAGTTTTGTAAAACAGAGCATTTTTTCGGTTAAGAATACTGCGTTTCAAGGCCTGTTCGCAGATATTATTATCAAGCGGTGCGCCGGGAACCCTTAGAAATTGGGTGAGTTCTGTCCAGTGTTTTCGCATATAGGCAATGGCATTGCCTATACCGGAATTGGGTTCAACCAGCTTTTCATTAATCTGCTTGTCCAGCCAAGTTCGTAACGCTTTCATTTTGGGACCGCTGTGAGTCTGGTGATATGTCAGCCGCTCTTCCGGGCTCATCCGTTCGGTTTTTGCAATGGCATCAGTTTCATAGACCTTGGCCAGGATTTCAATGACATGACGGCATTCATCCGGAAAGGCTGTCACCACATCGACAAAATTTCGGCGGGCATGGACCATGCAATGGATGAGAATAATTTTAAACTCGGAAGACATGTTCCTGGAGAGGGTATCGCACATCTGAAGCGGTGGAGGCTTTTCTTTATTCCTCAGGTCATAAAGGGATGCAATATTTTCACCGGCATGGCAGCGGCCCGTGAAAAAAAGGGCGATCCATTTATCATCATCTAAAACTGAGATGATGCCGGAGGTAAAAATTCCAGTACGTTCCTTTTTATCCAAAAACTGGTTTTCCTTGATCAAATCCAGGATTTTCATGGTGGTGTCATCATTTTGGAAGACGTTGCCCTGGGCCGCTTGCCGCATGAGTTCATCAAATGCAGGATAGATGTGGTCTGCTGATGATTCTGCATTTTCCCACAGGATGGATGCCGGAACAGGAATACCCAGGCTTTTCTGAAGACCTGCCAGGCGGTACCAGGGAAAACCGCAGCCGTACTTTAAAAGGGCGATCATGGCTTTGGCAGTTTCATCATACTGTTTTCCGGTGGTGTTATCCGGAGCTGCTGCTGTAAAGACTTCTCCACACAGGTTACAGCGCAGTTTCTCCAGTTCATACACGGTTGCATTCAAGAGTGCCTGACCGTTGATCCTGATCGCAACACCGGGATCTTTGATTTTGTAAAGTTTACCATTTGGACATAAGGGACATGGATCTTTGTGCTTGAGCTTATCATGGGATATGGAGACCCTGTCGGCTCCTGTGTAGTCACAAGCCGGTATTCGGCCATGTCCCGCTTTTTTCTTATTTGAACCGGGTTTTGCTGCAGTACCCTTTTTAGATTTATCATTATTGTTGGCGGTGGTGTTATTGTTATTCGTAGTGGTGGTGTTTTTCAACACCTTATCCTTTTTTTCAGTCTTTGCACCAAGCAGCATGGTCAACAGCCGTTTTATAGAGGTTGCTTTTTTATTAAGAGCCTGGCTTAAAATCGTGACAGCATCAGCCATGGATTTAATGATATCATAATCTCCGTTGGTGAGATTATTAGCCTTTACCCTTTCCAAAAGGGCATCAACCTCCTCCTGAGTTAACTGGATCTTTTTCATGACCAAGTCATTCCGTTGATGGGTGTGGTAAACCCAATATCTTTTTTATTACATTTTTGCCACAGTATGTAAGTATGCTGTCGTTTTCCATGACAACTGCATATAGCACACTTTCAATTGAAGCGTATGCAAAAAAATCCAGATTGAATAAAAAAATTATGCTGGAATTTTTCTCCACATGGGAGCTGTCTGGGTATTAAAAGGATTTCCATTCCACAGCAGCATCTGGAGTTCATGGGCATCAAGGGTCAGAGTCGTATCGCAGCCCTTTTTCGGCCACCATTTGAAACGCCCCTGGGACAAACGTTTCTGACAGATCCAGAATCCCCTGGCCGTCGTAGCATAAAATTTTGATGGCGGTTCTTCGACGATTAAGAAACACAAACATACATCCTGAAAACGGATCACACTTTAAAGTGGTTCGGCATAATGCCGCCAAGGTGTCAATGCCTTTTCTGAAATCTACCGGTTCCACGGCTAAAAATATCCTCATATGAGGGGTGACCTGAATCATGCCGGTTTCCTCCAGAAGGATTTGCCCAGTTCAATCAAATTCGGATCAGGCTTTCCCCGAAAGCACATCCTCATCTTTGATCCGGAAATATTTTCCATCTCTATGACACATTCTGAATCAGATACCGGCGGTTCCAGATCAATAAAGGCAGGTGTCTTTTCTTGTGGGACGGCAAGGTTTTTGTTTACATGTTTTTTTAAATCTGTGTGGTTCAATCTTAATGTTTTGGAAATTTTATGCAGGCTGTACCCTCCGGTATTAAACAGACCTATGGCTGACTGCCATAAAAATTCCGGGATACGTTCTCTTCCAATTTTTGTCCTGCGCCATTCACTGAACTGTTGTCTGACTTCTTCCAGTGCAGAATCTGTGGTTGATGATGTCGCTGGTTTCATCGGTTCCTCCTCGTATAATAAAGTTTAGAACCGAAATTTATCATCCTGTTAAAATTAATTCACGCAGGCCAACCGAAAGGACACAATTCAAACAAGTTATTTTATCACTCAAACCTTACTCCAAATTTTTATAAAACTACACCTGACACCTAACGTTTGGGTAACGGGCAGCATGGGTTTCCAATAAAGTTGATTAAAAGCACATCGTTCAAAAGTTTTTTCAACCTTTAAAAAGAAGGAGACCCTTGCTGTCCGGTTCACCCGCTGGTTGTGTGCCGGGCACGGCACACGTCTTAAGGGTGAGCCTGCATCTTCCTTTATGGAAGTCAAGGCAAGTCCCAAGCCCAGCCAGATGGAGGCGAAGGGCATAGTGTTATCACAACGGGGTCCCGGTGACGGTACTCCGGAAGGCAGTGGCTTCGCCGAGGCGGAGTGGCACAAAAGTACGGGGTGACGTACAGAAATCGAGTTAGGCGTGCATTTGCGGGACGAGCCTGCAACACAAGGTAAAGTCCTCTATCCATTATAGGCAATGTCCGTATACTCGGCACCCACGTATTGAAAGACGTGTGTTTTACCCCGGGAGATCTTCCATGCTGCCCTGGGATGCCGCGTGCGGCAGAAATTGGCTGAGGGCAGGGTAACCTGCTCCGACCGCATGGAAGAAGTCAGCAGAGGGCATAGTAGCCGCAGGAAAACGAGCCGTGAATTCCACGGAGGACTCACCCCGGTGAAGGCCCGAACGGTGCCCGGACCGAATGGTACGGGTAAATGATAGAGACAAATAGGAGGTGTATACTTATGGACATATTGCCACAGCAGATGGAAATGTTCACAGCGTTACAGATCACCGAAAGTCCGACAGAAAGTTCCCGACTCATGGAGTTTATCCTTGAAAGGGGAAACATGTTCAGAGCATTAAAAAGGGTCCGTAGCAACAAAGGGGCACCTGGAATCGACAACATGACCGTTGATCAACTACCGGGTTACCTCAGACGCCACTGGCCCAAAGTTAAGGGAAAGTTGCTGCAGGGAAACTACAAGCCATTACCGGTGAAAAGGAAAGAAATTCCTAAACCCGATGGCGGAGTAAGACTGCTCGGCATTCCAACAGTTTTGGATCGTTTGATCCAGCAAGCCGTCAGCGAGATATTGCAGCAAATATGGGACCCGCATTTTTCTGAGTCCAGTCATGGATTCAGACCTGGAAGATCCCAGCATGATGCCATACTCCAAGGCAAAGTTTATCTGCTCTCAGGATATACACACTCTGTTAATATGGATCTTTCCAAATTTTTCGACAGAGTGAACCATGACCGCCTCATGAGCCGTCTGGCTGAAAGAATAAAGGATAAGCGGGTTCTCAAGCTTATCCGAAGTTACTTAACAGCCGGTGTCATGATCGACGGGGTGGTTGTATCTGCCGCTGAAGGAACTCCTCAAGGCGGCCCTCTTTCACCAGTGATTTCAAATATCGTTTTGGATGAACTGGATAAAGAGTTGGAGAAAAGAGGGCATAAATTTGTCAGATACGCTGATGACTTTGTCATATATCTCAAGAGCAAGAAAGCGGCCGAACGTGTTATGAAAAGTGTTACACGGTTTATAACCGTAAAGCTCAGGCTCAAGGTCAATGAAGAGAAAAGCAAGGTCAGCCGACCATGGCTGGACAAATTTCTCGGCTACACATTTATCAGTATGTGCGGCAAGACCAAGATCCGCATACACCGGAAAACAATCGAGCGCTTCAAAGAAAGGGTTCGAGAATTAACAAACCGGAACTGTGGTCTAAGTCTTCCCCAGATCATTGATAAATTGAATATGTACATCAGGGGATGGTGGAATTATTACTGTCTCACCGAAGCAAGACACATATTCAAGTCCTTGAACGGCTGGATTATCCGCCGCTTGAGATGTGTTGTATGGAAACAGTGGAAAAATCCCGGAACGAAAATCCGGAACCTGCTTAAACGAGGCATACCGTTTCAATATGCCGTCACTTGCGGAAATTCCCGCAAGAAACACTGGCGCATGAGCAGGGTTAAATGGGTTGTCATGGCTCTGCCAAACAAATATTTCCTTTCTCTTGGATTATTTCTGCCCGGGAACTAATCTGCCTGATCAGCCGAACCGCCGGATACGCGATCCGTATGTCCGGTGGTGTGGGAGGGCTCCTCAGTGATGGGGGGTCCTATCCCGATGTGCGTCCACGGCTGTGTTTTCTTTTGAACTTTTTACCTTTATTGGCAACTCGTATTTGAGTGGCTTTTGTGGCATTTCTGATAAACAAATTCGGGATCAAGATCAATAGAGAATGGCCATTCAATTGTATCAAAGTTTACTTTGACTTGTTGGAATATTTCATGATCCTTGAGGCTACGAAAAACTCCAAAGTCAAGAAACGGTTTCATGTCCAGTATTCCAGTCTCACCGTTATCAAAAACTATTGAAAGAATGTAATTTTTACCGGGCTTAACTTGTTTTACTGATGGATACACAACATAATTTCCTTATTTAAGAGGTTCAATATTGAATGGTTTTTCTCCATTCATAACCAATTGCCAGTTTGCAATTAGTTCTTCCTGGTGCAATTCAGCCCATGCTATGACAAGCCTCTTCTGTTTTCTGGGAAGATTGCTTTCGATGATTTCACATGTGCGGATATCGACTGTTGCTTTGTATTCAGCGTAATAAACATGAAAGTGCGGTGGTGGATGCTCGTCGGGAGCAAAATACATTCGTATAATGATTCCATAAAACATTGATATCGTAGGCATTATTATCTTTTTAAATTTTTTTTGTTCTTAATTTTTACATCAGTTAATTTTATTAAGAATAGCAGTTTTTTTAACTTTATGCAATTCGGTAGTCGCCCGATCATTATTGATTTGAGCATATAATTGCATCGCACAACGTTGGGGGGGTGTAAATCACTCCTGTTGTAGTTATTCGTTAAGCCGCCATTAATTGATCTTCGCGTTGCATCCAAAATTCATTCCACCAATCATTGGCTCTCAAAATTCTCAAGGCAAGCATTGGATTTATTGAATTCGGGTTCCAAGTTGCCCCAGGAAATTTCAATCTTTTTTGTGGAATTGATTTATGGGCACTCTCTATTTCTCCAGACCCTATCGGATAGCCCATAGATTTAAAATTTTCGTAATTTAATGAGTCATAGAATCGCTTGATGTACCCTATTAGACGTTTCAAACGATCATTCTGATTTTTTTCATATTGTTCTTCAAGTTTTTTCATGACAGTTTCGACATCTCCCTCAGAAATAGCTTTAATCCTTGGTTTAACCCAGCCCGGTCGATCCTTTTGGTTTAATCCGAGTTCTTCGACCGTTTCATAAAAATGGTCTTTGAGATGTGATTTATCCAAAATGAATTGCATCGTTGGAAATTGTCTTTTCAACTCTTCACTGAGCCCATTACCGCCATCTGCAATCCCTATTATCTGGGTTGCTGATGTCATATTATTTAGAACTGCCGCGCTATGCATCTGAGCAACAACAGCCTGGTATGAATCCATTTTGCCTGTATATGTCTTTGATTCTGAATTCAATGGTTTTACGAAACCCAATCTAACATCACGCCATTTTATATTTTTGGTTTTTACAGGATTATTGTAAACAGATGTAGTTTTCAGGTCTTCACCAGGAACAAACCGAGCTGTTCGAATCTCGCAGCCATCTAATTCTACAACCATTTTATCCACAGGCTCCTTATCCTTTTGATTTTCGGCATGTTCGTTTGATAATTTTTCTTCTATGTACTCCATCGCTTGCTGAGCCGTATTTTTAGTCGATCTTGCAGCAGTGCTTGGGCTGATGTGGTAATGATAGTGTTCTTTGAATCTAATCGCCGCTTGGGCAAACGATTCTTCAATACCAAAATCACTTAACGCTCGGATGACGGTTTCACTCCTGCTTTGATGATAAATTTTCATAATATCATTTACAGGCTTTGATGCATCTTTTCCAGGTCTCCATAAATAAGGGGACGATATCTCTGTGCGGCCAAAGATTGTGTTGAATATTATGGTTGGATTTCTATGAATGAAAAATCCATTTATCTTTTTTTTTTGACTATTTCATCTCGTGTTTTTTCTAAAACCTGTTTACATGTTTTTAATCCAATCTCTTGAACAATATCAGCGATATCTCTATCTATTAATGTAGCTCGTTTTTCCAAGTTGTTTTCTTTTGATATGAATTCTTGAGCCAATTTGTTGCTGACTTCTTCAATAATCTTTTTATAACAGTTTTTTTCCATGATGCCCTCTTTATGTTAAGGATACTATTTTTCCCTAACAGAATGGAATGAGAATGTCCCGGACTTTTTGATTTTTTAACTGTTGCTACAACAACGTAAGCGATCAGTTAACCGCACCTTTTCGATAACGCAAAAACAGGGTATTATTTAGCCGGAGGACCTTCAAGCAGGGTTTTATCAACATTCTGGGGCATCAAGGCAATAAATTCATCAGCCGTCATGGCTTCAGGTAAATTTTCAAACAGGTATTTAAGATACCAGTAAGGTTCAAGACCGTTTGCCTTGGCGGTTTCGATCAGGCTGTAGATGCAGGCGCTAGCGCTTGCACCTTCAGGGGTGCAATTGAACAACCAGTTTTTTCGACCCACAACAAAAGGTCTGATGGCATTTTCAACCACATTATTATCAGGTCCGACCCGACCGTCTTTAGTATACTGGATCAGACGATGCCATTGGTTAAGGGTATAGCCGATTGCTTTGCCAAGAAGACTTTTAGGCGGAATTTTTTCAACTCTTGCATCCAACCATTTTTTAAATTCATCGAGGATGGGCACTGCTTCTTCCTGCCTTTTTTTGTAAAGGTCTTCAGCAGACAAATCCAGCTCTCGTGCTTCTTTTTCAATCTTGTAGAGCTTGCTGATATACTTCAAAGCAGTGCAAGCATTACCGGTGGGAGGATCACCTTTTTTGATACCGGCGGCTTTGGTCACCGCCACGAATTTTCTTCGAGAATGAATCCAGCAACCAACATGAATAATGCCGGAAGCCTTGTCAAGGAAGTCATATCCTCCATAGCCGTCGGTCTGAACAATACCCTGGTATCCATTCAAAAAGTCTGATGCAACATCTCCGGATCGTGTGGGGTGATACTGGAACAGGATAATCTGCTTATCCGGTGTCCCTCCCTTGAACACCCACATATAGCATTTTGACCGATTCGTCACTTTCAACACTTGAACCGTAGTCTCATCAATATTAATCACAGGGCTCTTGAGAATTTGAGTCTGCATAAATTCCATTAGGATTTCACACTGTTGGGCCACCTTCATTGCCCAGCTGCACATGGTTGACCGAGGAAGTTCAACGCCTATCCTGTTGAATTGTTTTTCCTGCCGGTAAAACGGCAGGGCATCTGCAAATTTGGCTGTCAGAATATGAGCAAGCAGCCCCGGTGTTGCCATGCTTTTGGGAATCATCTGCTCTGGCATTCTGGCAATGGATATTGTGGGACCGTCATCTTCAACCCCCTCACAATTTTTACAGACGTATTTATAGCGGATATTTTTAATGACCTTCATTTGTGCAGGGATAATCTCAAGTTGTTCCGATATTTCCTGACCACAACGGGATTTGATGCACCCGCATCCGCACAGTTTTTCTTCTTCTGTAAGGTCATGGATAACTTCAACCTGCGGCAGGTTTTCAGGCAGCGGCTTACGCCCCTTTTTTTTCCGGTTGTGGGATGGAACCGTTATTTCCTCGGGTTCTTCCGATACTGAACATTCAGGCTCGGGAATCTCAAAAAGATAAATCTGGTCGTCATCCCGATGAATTTTTTCTGTTTTTTTACCAAAAAGTCTATCCTGAAGGCTTTTGATCTGCTCATTGAGAATTTTGATTTCCGCTTTATAATTCTGCTCTTTGTTGGAAAAATCTTTGGCAAAAGAAAAGATTTTCTCTTTTAATTTTTCAACATCATTTATGTCTGCAAAAACCTCGATATTCATGCACTGTACATAGCATAAACACTCGGTTTTTCATATTTTTTTCTATCAAAAAACACTAGTAAATCTTAATGGTTTATAAGCTTTTTTCTGATGAATTGAAAGGCCGTCGATCAGCCAGGCAAGTTCATGAGCCCCTATGGTCATTACCGCATCTTTTGACCGGGGCCATTGAAAACGATCCTTTTCCAATCGCTTGTGCCAAAGGCAAAATCCATTGCGATCCCAATACAGGATTTTCAATATGGTCTGCTTCCGGTTGCAGAAGACAAACAGGTGCCCTGAAAAAGGGTCCAGATTGAATTTTTCACTGACCAGAATGGACAGTCCGTCAATGGATTTGCGCATATCCGTACTTCCAAGGGCAATATGGATTTTTAAATTCTGCTTAGGGGAAAACATCATTCCCCTCTTAATACCTGGAGTACCTGCGCCAATGTCGTATGGGAAAAACCGTCCGGTATTTCAATCTGATATCCTGAGTCGATATTCAGCAAAAGTCTTTCTCTGCGGGAATTGAGCAGCTCAGCAATTTGCACCGGCGACACCTGGGCAAACTCTGCCGGGAGATTTTGGCGCTTGAATTTATTTTTCCAATAGGTGAGCTGGTTGGGTTTTAAACCATTTTCTCGACAATAAGCATTCTGGGATAATTCTGATTTGGACCATTCTTCTATATGGTGCTTCCAGAATTGGGTACGCTTCCGGTTGGCTTCTTTGGACCTGTCTGACATTTTATAACCCTCCTCGAATTTGGATTTGGGTTATCTTCCCATGTCCTGAATCCAATTAAAACCTGAATTCCCGATTTATTGTAACGAGGTGGGTGGCGTGACGTCTAATTTCGTGTATAGGTCCATCTGGCGCTTAGTTGTTTCCCCGACCTGTAGTTGCTGACCTGGAACCTCAAAGCATTCAATCATATCGAACTCATCCAAAACGCCCTGTAGTGTATGCTTCTTGAACAGGTTGGTCTCCTGCATTTTCTTTGTGATATAAGATAAAAAGATGAGCGCTATGAACTGCACAAAGATTTTTCCATCCAGGCTTTTTTCTGACGAAACAGCTACTCGGCGCAAGCTGAGTCGCTCTTTAAGGTTATCGAAGGCCTTTTCTACCAAATCCTTATTCCGATAGATCTCCAGAGCCGTGACAGCATCCTTTATCTCATTGCTCAAAAGGGTAAAATAACCGTAATTGTGTTTTGCCTCTGCCATCGCTTCTTCTATTGCAACAACTTTAGTACCTCGGATTGGAGTGATTTTAACCTCAAAATATTTGGCGTACTGTTTTTCATGGTCTGGATGTCGTTGGCCGCTTTCCAATTCTTTCTGTAAATCGGCCATTCGATTGTTGAAGGCTATTTCATCCTCTAAAGCTCTTTCCGGAGAATAGTACAGGTGAAGATACATTCGCCGATTTGCTTTGATTTTATCTCCTTTATACGGACGGTCCTGGACATAGTTCCAGGCAATAGGCAATGAATAGGCATAAAGCTGGTAATCCTGGCTGTAATAGGTCCAATTGCACATCGTATCCCGAACAGTATCAAGGTGTGTTTTCACAACTTTTAACGACAATTTGGCTCCGATCAGGAATTTCATATGGTGTTTGTACAAGTCATTGATGTTAGTAGCGCTGTAGAAACCACGGTCCAGAACTACCTTGAATTTTTTATAGCCAAGCGTGTTCATGTCAGCCAGTAGCTTTTTCAGAGTTTTAACGTCGGAAATGTTGCCAGCCAGCTTTCGATAATAAAAAGGCAGACGGGATTGTTGCCCGAACAGCAGGGCCAAATTGATTTGTGGTAGATGCTCATGGTCTTTGTTTTTACCGTAGCGGACTTGTCGGAGGCATTTTGAATAGCTGGAAACTGACGTGGTGTCATAGGCCATAAACTCCTTCTCAAGCCTGCGTTTTCCTTGAAGCCGAAAAAAACGCTGCTTGGCTTCCTCGGTGATAGATGCGAACAACTCACTGCTTCTCTGGGAAGATATGACATCACCATAGGGATGCCGATGAATGGATGCCCACCGGGGGAAACGGCTCAGGGGACTTTTATCCTCCAGGGTCAGATAATAGGCAATGGATAAAATCTGACGGTAGCTATCAGGAAAGCAAGCCTTAAGATCTTCAATCACTCCTGTGTTCTTTCCGATGCGGTCAAAAAGATAAGTAGCCCCATAAAAACTACGGGCTGACGCTGTGATAGGCGCTGGACCCCGTTTGGCCTTTTCTTCAACTACACGTTGTTTCTTTTTACGGGTGGGAACGACCTTTTTTGTCTCTGGGTCTACCCGGCCAATGCATTTGCGTTTTGCCCGGGACTGTTGCTTTTCTTTATCCCAGTATGAGATCGACTCGTAAGCGTAGGTGACCCCGGTCTTTTTATTGGTTTGATACACGATGGCTGTCATATAATTTCTCCTTCCTCGTTACAACAACATAAAACGTAACGAGTAAAAATGCAAGGAAAATCATATATATTATTTATTTTTAACTACTTATGAGTAATGCTCGTTACAACTTTCCGGGAACTCAGGTTAAAAGATAGGGTTTACTGATCGCTTACACAACAACCGTGATTTACACCCACGTTGGGGTAACGGGCAGCAAGGGTTGTCAAAAAAGCTAATTGAAAGCACATCATTCAAAAGTTTTTTTAACCTTTAAAAGAAGGAGACCCTTGCTGTCCGGTTCACACGCTGGTTGGCAATTTCCATGACTGTATGAGTTTTTTTTATCGAATAACTATAGTGGACCCCAATGTCAAGACAGTTTTTCATTCAATTTAAGCGTCATTTTCCATTTTGAAAATGTTCGTAATTCTGTGTCACGGTTCGGCGTTCAGATTTGCTTCGGCGACTAGCGGAAGTGGAAACCAGGCCCTGAGAATGGGCACCCCAAAATCTGCCCGTCGGAAGGTGTTGGTTTCCGCTGGAGCGGGTTTTTCGGTACATCGTTTTCATCATCCCACCAACCTCAACTGATTTTTACCATAATATATTTCGGCTGGCGTTTGCCCGTTAAAACTCTGGTGAGGTCGTTCATGGTTGTAAAAATTGAAATATTTTTTCAAGGACTTGCGCAGCTGCTCAACGGATTGAAATTCGTTTACATAAATTTCTTCATATTTCACGCTGCGCCATAGCCGTTCTATGAAAATATTGTCCATACACCGGCCTTTCCCATCCATACTGATTTTAATGTCCTTATATTTCAATACTTTTGTAAACTCGTGACTTGTGTATTGAGATCCTTGATCCGTGTTGAATATATAGGGGGTCCCATGACATCGCAGTGCCATTTCCAGAGAGGATATACAAAATTCCTTGTCCATGGTTATAGAAAGTTCCCAAGAGAGGACATAACGACTATGCCAGTCCATGACCGCCGTCAAATAAACGAAACCACCAGAAAGTGGGATATAGGTTATATCCGTAGACCACACCTGATTTGATCTGGTTACATCAAAAGTTCTCAAAAGATATGGATACACTTTATTTTGGGGATGAGCCTTACTGGTATTCGGCTTCGGTGCAATGGATTGAATTCCCATTTTCCGCATCAATCGCTGAACCCGTTTTCGGTTAATCTTATATCCTTTGCGTCTCATAATATTGCGCATTTGGCGGGTACCATAGAACGGATGATCAGTATATTCAATGTCAATGAGTTTCATTAGCTCAAGATTTTCAGGCGTTTCCTGTTCCCCCCGGCTTTCACGGTAATAGCTGGAACGAGGCAGTCCTATCAACTCACATTGCCTTTGAATACTGATTTTAGAGTGCTTGGATTGAATTCGCTGTTTTTTTTCTTCAATACTCATTAAAGGTGTCCGGTGTTTTTTTTTAACCAATCCAGTTCAACCTGGAGTTTACCAACCGTTTGATAAAGACGGTCTCGCTCAATTTCGGCTTCTTTGGTTTGTTTTGCCTTGCTATTGCCAAAAACCAATGGCAGGGCTTCTATGGCTTCCTTTTTCCACCGATTTACAAGACTAGCATGAATGCCGAACTCAGAGGCTATCTCATTGACAGTTTGATTTCCTTTTATGGCTGCCAATGCGACCTTGCTTTTTAATTCTTTACTGTAGTTTTTTCGTTTCAAAATATCCCCTTTCTGGACTGTTATATTTTATCTTAACACATTGTCCAGTTTTCGGGGTCCACTATAAACAGTGACAATGAATATTTCATAACCAGGGATTAAGCAAGTCTACCCCACTGATTTCCATGTCCTTAGTATTCCTTGTTACAACAATAAGGCCATGCGATATTCCTGTAGAAGCAATAAGAGCATCAATAGCGGGTAATGTCTGGCCCAATAATTCTGAATTGGCTTGAATTTTACCCCAAATAGTTGCTGTTTGGAGATCAAAGTCAATAATTTTATTTTCAAACCGTTTTTTTAGGTCATAAGTAACCCATTTGTGAAGTCTATTTTTTTTCTTGCTCTCTGGTAATTTCTCTATTCCTTTATGAAGTTCACCTATTGTGAGTACACTTATGAATAAGCTTGCTTCTTCAATATTTGATATCCATTGAACCACTTTTGGGTTTGGCTGTTTTTTTATTAATTCTGAGATAACACATGTGTCTAATAAGTAGTTCATAAGTCGACATCTCTCGGAATATCTTTGTTTCTCGAAAATTCAATCATTTCTTCTGCAAGAGGAGAATTTTTAAAAAATTGAACCAAATTTATTTTGGGTTTGGTTAACCTTTTATATTCTTTAATTGAAAGAATAACTACAGCCTCTTTACCATGTTTGGTTACAATTTGAGGACCTTTCTGCTGCGCAGTTTCAACAAGATTGCTAAATTTGTTTTTTGCATCTTGAAGTTGCCAATAGTTTTCAATCATGATCACACCTCTATTTGTTATTTTTAGGCTAGACTGTCTAAACAATAACTGACAAACGTTATTGTGTCAACAACATTGTTGAGCTTTGAATAAAAAGACTTGGAATGGCAACAAATCTTATTGTTCAATAGCTTGGACAAGGTGAGATGAAGATTGTCACTTGCCAACGTTGGGGTAACGGGCGCCAAGGGTTGCCAAAAAAGTTAAATAAAAACACATCGCTTCAAAATTTTTTTAACCTTTAAAAAAAGGAGACCCTTGACGTCCGGTTCACCCGCTGGTTGTGTGCCGGGCACGGCACACGTCTTAAGGGTGAGCCTGCATCTTCCTTTATGGAAGTCAAGGCAAGTCCCAAGCCCAGCCAGATGGAGGCGAAGGGCATAGTGTTATCACAACGGGGTCCCGGTGACGGTACTCCGGAAGGCAGTGGCTTCGCCGAGGCGGAGTGGCACAAAAGTACGGGGTGACGTACAGAAATCGAGTTAGGCGTGCATTTGCGGGACGAGCCTGCAACACAAGGTAAAGTCCTCTATCCATTATAGGCAATGTCCGTATACTCGGCACCCACGTATTGAAAGACGTGTGTTTTACCCCGGGAGATCTTCCATGCTGCCCTGGGATGCCGCGTGCGGCAGAAATTGGCTGAGGGCAGGGTAACCTGCTCCGACCGCATGGAAGAAGTCAGCAGAGGGCATAGTAGCCGCAGGAAAACGAGCCGTGAATTCCACGGAGGACTCACCCCGGTGAAGGCCCGAACGGTGCCCGGACCGAATGGTACGGGTAAATGATAGAGACAAATAGGAGGTGTATACTTATGGACATATTGCCACAGCAGATGGAAATGTTCACAGCGTTACAGATCACCGAAAGTCCGACAGAAAGTTCCCGACTCATGGAGTTTATCCTTGAAAGGGGAAACATGTTCAGAGCATTAAAAAGGGTCCGTAGCAACAAAGGGGCACCTGGAATCGACAACATGACCGTTGATCAACTACCGGGTTACCTCAGACGCCACTGGCCCAAAGTTAAGGGAAAGTTGCTGCAGGGAAACTACAAGCCATTACCGGTGAAAAGGAAAGAAATTCCTAAACCCGATGGCGGAGTAAGACTGCTCGGCATTCCAACAGTTTTGGATCGTTTGATCCAGCAAGCCGTCAGCGAGATATTGCAGCAAATATGGGACCCGCATTTTTCTGAGTCCAGTCATGGATTCAGACCTGGAAGATCCCAGCATGATGCCATACTCCAAGGCAAAGTTTATCTGCTCTCAGGATATACACACTCTGTTAATATGGATCTTTCCAAATTTTTCGACAGAGTGAACCATGACCGCCTCATGAGCCGTCTGGCTGAAAGAATAAAGGATAAGCGGGTTCTCAAGCTTATCCGAAGTTACTTAACAGCCGGTGTCATGATCGACGGGGTGGTTGTATCTGCCGCTGAAGGAACTCCTCAAGGCGGCCCTCTTTCACCAGTGATCTCAAATATCGTTTTGGATGAACTGGATAAAGAGTTGGAGAAAAGAGGGCATAAATTTGTCAGATACGCTGATGACTTTGTCATATATCTCAAGAGCAAGAAAGCGGCCGAACGTGTTATGAAAAGTGTTACACGGTTTATAACCGTAAAGCTCAGGCTCAAGGTCAATGAAGAGAAAAGCAAGGTCAGCCGACCATGGCTGGACAAATTTCTCGGCTACACATTTATCAGTATGTGCGGCAAGACCAAGATCCGCATACACCGGAAAACAATCGAGCGCTTCAAAGAAAGGGTTCGAGAATTAACAAACCGGAACTGTGGTCTAAGTCTTCCCCAGATCATTGATAAATTGAATATGTACATCAGGGGATGGTGGAATTATTACTGTCTCACCGAAGCAAGACACATATTCAAGTCCTTGAACGGCTGGATTATCCGCCGCTTGAGATGTGTTGTATGGAAACAGTGGAAAAATCCCGGAACGAAAATCCGGAACCTGCTTAAACGAGGCATACCGTTTCAATATGCCGTCACTTGCGGAAATTCCCGCAAGAAACACTGGCGCATGAGCAGGGTTAAATGGGTTGTCATGGCTCTGCCAAACAAATATTTCCTTTCTCTTGGATTATTTCTGCCCGGGAACTAATCTGCCTGATCAGCCGAACCGCCGGATACGCGATCCGTATGTCCGGTGGTGTGGGAGGGCTCCTCAGTGATGGGGGGTCCTATCCCGATGTGTGCCGGGCACGGCACACGTCTTAAGGGTGAGCCTGCATCTTCCTTTATGGAAGTCAAGGCAAGTCCCAAGCCCAGCCAGATGGAGGCGAAGGGCATAGTGTTATCACAACGGGGTCCCGGTGACGGTACTCCGGAAGGCAGTGGCTTCGCCGAGGCGGAGTGGCACAAAAGTACGGGGTGACGTACAGAAATCGAGTTAGGCGTGCATTTGCGGGACGAGCCTGCAACACAAGGTAAAGTCCTCTATCCATTATAGGCAATGTCCGTATACTCGGCACCCACGTATTGAAAGACGTGTGTTTTACCCCGGGAGATCTTCCATGCTGCCCTGGGATGCCGCGTGCGGCAGAAATTGGCTGAGGGCAGGGTAACCTGCTCCGACCGCATGGAAGAAGTCAGCAGAGGGCATAGTAGCCGCAGGAAAACGAGCCGTGAATTCCACGGAGGACTCACCCCGGTGAAGGCCCGAACGGTGCCCGGACCGAATGGTACGGGTAAATGATAGAGACAAATAGGAGGTGTATACTTATGGACATATTGCCACAGCAGATGGAAATGTTCACAGCGTTACAGATCACCGAAAGTCCGACAGAAAGTTCCCGACTCATGGAATTTATCCTTGAAAGGGGAAACATGTTCAGAGCATTAAAAAGGGTCCGTAGCAACAAAGGGGCACCTGGAATCGACAACATGACCGTTGATCAACTACCGGGTTACCTCAGACGCCACTGGCCCAAAGTTAAGGGAAAGTTGCTGCAGGGAAACTACAAGCCATTACCGGTGAAAAGGAAAGAAATTCCTAAACCCGATGGCGGAGTAAGACTGCTCGGCATTCCAACAGTTTTGGATCGTTTGATCCAGCAAGCCGTCAGCGAGATATTGCAGCAAATATGGGACCCGCATTTTTCTGAGTCCAGTCATGGATTCAGACCTGGAAGATCCCAGCATGATGCCATACTCCAAGGCAAAGTTTATCTGCTCTCAGGATATACACACTCTGTTAATATGGATCTTTCCAAATTTTTCGACAGAGTGAACCATGACCGCCTCATGAGCCGTCTGGCTGAAAGAATAAAGGATAAGCGGGTTCTCAAGCTTATCCGAAGTTACTTAACAGCCGGTGTCATGATCGACGGGGTGGTTGTATCTGCCGCTGAAGGAACTCCTCAAGGCGGCCCTCTTTCACCAGTGATTTCAAATATCGTTTTGGATGAACTGGATAAAGAGTTGGAGAAAAGAGGGCATAAATTTGTCAGATACGCTGATGACTTTGTCATATATCTCAAGAGCAAGAAAGCGGCCGAACGTGTTATGAAAAGTGTTACACGGTTTATAACCGTAAAGCTCAGGCTCAAGGTCAATGAAGAGAAAAGCAAGGTCAGCCGACCATGGCTGGACAAATTTCTCGGCTACACATTTATCAGTATGTGCGGCAAGACCAAGATCCGCATACACCGGAAAACAATCGAGAGCTTCAAAGAAAGGGTTCGAGAATTAACAAACCGGAACTGTGGTCTAAGTCTTCCCCAGATCATTGATAAATTGAATATGTACATCAGGGGATGGTGGAATTATTACTGTCTCACCGAAGCAAGACACATATTCAAGTCCTTGAACGGCTGGATTATCCGCCGCTTGAGATGTGTTGTATGGAAACAGTGGAAAAATCCCGGAACGAAAATCCGGAACCTGCTTAAACGAGGCATACCGTTTCAATATGCCGTCACTTGCGGAAATTCCCGCAAGAAACACTGGCGCATGAGCAGGGTTAAATGGGTTGTCATGGCTCTGCCAAACAAATATTTCCTTTCTCTTGGATTATTTCTGCCCGGGAACTAATCTGCCTGATCAGCCGAACCGCCGGATACGCGATCCGTATGTCCGGTGGTGTGGGAGGGCTCCTCAGTGATGGGGGGTCCTATCCCGATATAATACGGTTTTTACTTTTTCGCCTATGATTGACATTGTGAAGTACCTGTTGTACGCTATATACATAAAGTACACAATTGGAGGTGTAAAATGACCACTAAAGTTTCTACAGCCGATGCAAGAAAAAATTTTGCTGATATTGTTAACAAAGTAGCTTATGGAAATGAACCTATAGTTCTGACACGCAGAGGCCAAGATGTTGCTGCTTTGATTTCTATTGATGAGCTTGAACTGCTTCAACAAATTGAAGACCATATTGATATTGAAGATGCCAAACGGGCTCTTGCAGAACCTGGAAATAATATTCCCGCCGAAGAAGTCTGGAAGCAATTGGGGCTTTGATTTATGACATATTCTATAGAGTTTCGACCTGTGGTATTGAAAAATATGAAGAAATTTCCCAAAAGGGATTTGGTCCGCATAAAAAAAAAGATAGAGGCTCTTGGTCAGAATTTGCCGGAGCCAAATACCACAAAGATGAAAGGGAATAATTCTTTTCATAAGATTCGAAGCGGAGATTATCGTATAATATATGAGATTCATGATGACAAATTAGTCATTCTGATTGTAAAAGTTGGGCACAGAAAAGATATTTACAAAGGTCTTTGATGCATTGAGCTTGGTAGTTTTTTCGTCTACCATTTTAAGCCGGTACACTCCGTAGAATAAGGATTTTCTGGAATCCTTGTTTCTGAGGCTTACTCGCTGGAAGATTCTCATCAATCTGTTCAAACTGTCCCGCTTTATGTCGGTAGCTGTTTTTTCCAAACGTCAAGTATTATAACGCTTGGGTAACGGGCAGCAAGGGTTTCCAAAAAAGTCGATTGAAAGCACATCATTTAAAAGTTTTTTAACCTTTAAAAAGAAGGAGACCCTTGCTGTCCGGTTCACCCGCCTGTTCTCTTGTGTTTGATTATGCCACTTCTAATTTTAGGCTCTTTCCCAAAGCTTGTGCATAGTTTACAAGAGTTGACAGACGAATATCTTCAGCATGATTCTCAATTCTTGAAATTGCAGATTTGCCAGTTTTTAATTTATTTGCTACTTGTGCTTGAGTAAGCCCTGCATCAAGTCGAGCCTGTTTAAGAAGAGCGCCAATTTTGAACTGCTCATAGCCCTTATCATAGTTTTGAGCAAATGCAGGACTCTCTTTTTTTCTTTTCTCAATATATTTATCAAGGTCATCCATAATTACCTCCTGCTCAAATAATCTTTCTTTCTATTTTCTGCCAATTTAATTTCTTTCCTTGGGGTTTTCTGAGTTTTCTTTTGAAAAGAATTTGTCAAAATTATTAATTCTTGATCCTGTATAAAACCAAGAAGGCGGAAAATATTCTTTCCAACACTAACTCTTACTTCCCATATATCATCTGTGTTGACCAGTTTCTTAAAATATTTGGTTGAGATGTTTTGTGTTTCTCGTATTAATTTCAGAACCCAAGTAATTTTGGTGACCTGAGTATCTGAGAGTGATTCCAAGTGATCTTCAACGGGACATTTGCCTGAGGTGGTCTTGTAAAATGATATCAATCTCATAAATATAAAGTATACAAATATGTGAACTTAGTCAAGCATATTAAAATTTGACGATTAAAAGAGAACGCTTGGGTAACGGGCAGCAAGGGTTTCCAAAAAGTTGATTAAAAACACATCATTCAAAAGTTTTTTCAACCTTTAAAAAGAAGGAGACCCTTGCTGTCCGGTTCACCCGCCTGTTGTGTGCCGGGCACGGCACACGTCTTAAGGGTGAGCCTGCATCTTCCTTTATGGAAGTCAAGGCAAGTCCCAAGCCCAGCCAGATGGAGGCGAAGGGCATAGTGTTATCACAACGGGGTCCCGGTGACGGTACTCCGGAAGGCAGTGGCTTCGCCGAGGCGGAGTGGCACAAAAGTACGGGGTGACGTACAGAAATCGAGTTAGGCGTGCATTTGCGGGACGAGCCTGCAACACAAGGTAAAGTCCTCTATCCATTATAGGCAATGTCCGTATACTCGGCACCCACGTATTGAAAGACGTGTGTTTTACCCCGGGAGATCTTCCATGCTGCCCTGGGATGCCGCGTGCGGCAGAAATTGGCTGAGGGCAGGGTAACCTGCTCCGACCGCATGGAAGAAGTCAGCAGAGGGCATAGTAGCCGCAGGAAAACGAGCCGTGAATTCCACGGAGGACTCACCCCGGTGAAGGCCCGAACGGTGCCCGGACCGAATGGTACGGGTAAATGATAGAGACAAATAGGAGGTGTATACTTATGGACATATTGCCACAGCAGATGGAAATGTTCACAGCGTTACAGATCACCGAAAGTCCGACAGAAAGTTCCCGACTCATGGAGTTTATCCTTGAAAGGGGAAACATGTTCAGAGCATTAAAAAGGGTCCGTAGCAACAAAGGGGCACCTGGAATCGACAACATGACCGTTGATCAACTACCGGGTTACCTCAGACGCCACTGGCCCAAAGTTAAGGGAAAGTTGCTGCAGGGAAACTACAAGCCATTACCGGTGAAAAGGAAAGAAATTCCTAAACCCGATGGCGGAGTAAGACTGCTCGGCATTCCAACAGTTTTGGATCGTTTGATCCAGCAAGCCGTCAGCGAGATATTGCAGCAAATATGGGACCCGCATTTTTCTGAGTCCAGTCATGGATTCAGACCTGGAAGATCCCAGCATGATGCCATACTCCAAGGCAAAGTTTATCTGCTCTCAGGATATACACACTCTGTTAATATGGATCTTTCCAAATTTTTCGACAGAGTGAACCATGACCGCCTCATGAGCCGTCTGGCTGAAAGAATAAAGGATAAGCGGGTTCTCAAGCTTATCCGAAGTTACTTAACAGCCGGTGTCATGATCGACGGGGTGGTTGTATCTGCCGCTGAAGGAACTCCTCAAGGCGGCCCTCTTTCACCAGTGATCTCAAATATCGTTTTGGATGAACTGGATAAAGAGTTGGAGAAAAGAGGGCATAAATTTGTCAGATACGCTGATGACTTTGTCATATATCTCAAGAGCAAGAAAGCGGCCGAACGTGTTATGAAAAGTGTTACACGGTTTATAACCGTAAAGCTCAGGCTCAAGGTCAATGAAGAGAAAAGCAAGGTCAGCCGACCATGGCTGGACAAATTTCTCGGCTACACATTTATCAGTATGTGCGGCAAGACCAAGATCCGCATACACCGGAAAACAATCGAGCGCTTCAAAGAAAGGGTTCGAGAATTAACAAACCGGAACTGTGGTCTAAGTCTTCCCCAGATCATTGATAAATTGAATATGTACATCAGGGGATGGTGGAATTATTACTGTCTCACCGAAGCAAGACACATATTCAAGTCCTTGAACGGCTGGATTATCCGCCGCTTGAGATGTGTTGTATGGAAACAGTGGAAAAATCCCGGAACGAAAATCCGGAACCTGCTTAAACGAGGCATACCGTTTCAATATGCCGTCACTTGCGGAAATTCCCGCAAGAAACACTGGCGCATGAGCAGGGTTAAATGGGTTGTCATGGCTCTGCCAAACAAATATTTCCTTTCTCTTGGATTATTTCTGCCCGGGAACTAATCTGCCTGATCAGCCGAACCGCCGGATACGCGATCCGTATGTCCGGTGGTGTGGGAGGGCTCCTCAGTGATGGGGGGTCCTATCCCGATCGCCTTTAATGGTTTGTTTATGCGATTGTTTTCCGCAATATTTTTCCACAAAAACTGTTTAAGCTTTCATTCGCTTGCATTGCTTTGATGGTTAGAGCTTTATGCAAATCGCTGTCAACTCTCAATTGAAATTTCCCTGAAAACTTTTTACCGGAAATGCTTGCAGGCAAAGGAATATTGTCCTTTTCATAAATTTCAATCCATTCATCCAATATTTGGCACAATTGCTGATAAACATCCTCTTCATTGTCACCATGACAGCATTTGCCAATCCAACCGGGAATGGAACCGATATAGCATTGATCTTCTTCTGACCACTCAACAATTTTTAAATAATGGTCTTTTTTCTTCATTTTTTAGACCTTTTTATTTTAAGTTGAACTTCTTTTTCCTGATAATGCTTAGCATCATCACCAAGGTTTCCGGAAATTGTTATGGCTACTCCTTTGGGATGAATTAAATTCCGATGGCTGCCTTTCCCTCCTCGGTTGATAAAACCAGCTTTTTCAAGATCTTTTATAAGTTGTCTGATTTTTTTTGGCATAATTAAAATGGTATCAATATGATACTAAAATGTCAATATGTGCTTTGGGAGGCGAACGTTAAGTTCACCGGCGAGCCTCAGCGAGTCCGGTGGAACGACTGGTTCAAGTAAGCCGCTACGCGGCAGATTAAGCCGTATCATCATTGTTCAATTCCATTGCTCATGGTATCTTGTTACCGGCTTGCAGGTCGGTATCTTCACCCGACAAGGTTAAAGAAAAAAGGAAGATACCATGAGCAATTTAATCAAACGTTTTAAAGAAGATCTCCAACTTGCCGGTTATGCAAAAAGGAGCATTCAATCCTATACCAGTTCGGTTTTAAGACTACATCGCTTTTACAATAAACCATTAGAAGATATCACTGAAGAACAGCTCCGTCAATACTGGCTTTGCTGCCAGAATGAATTCGGCTGGAGCGCTGCTACTCTGCGGATCAGTTACTCTGGTATTCAGCATTTTTTTACCAAAACGCTGGTCCGGTCCTGGAACATTTTCAACGACATCAAATGGAAGCGTGAGCAGACCTTACCGACTATTCTGAGTCTGGAGGAAGTCAGAAAGATTATTTATGCCCTTCCCACTGTGCAAAGTCATGCATTTTATTTGACATTATATTCCATGGGACTGCGTTTAAGGGAGGCAACAACACTTCAGGTCAAAGATATTCTTTCCGACAGGGGACTTGTGCATATTCACGGTGGAAAGGGTGCCATGGACAGGACGGTGCCTTTACCCAAAATAACCCTGTTGACGTTGCGCAAATACTATAAAACCCATCGTAATTCAAAATGGATATTCCCTGCTTTGGGCCGCAATGGCGGTAAGGACGCTCAATATGCCAAAAATCATGTCAGTGACAGTGGGGTTCAAGGCGTTTTGCGATCTACTTTGAAACGCCTGAAGTTTAAAAAACATGTTCACCCTCATGTCTTCCGCCATGCCTATGCGACGCATTTGCTGGAAGCTAATATCCCCATACGCCATGTGCAAAAAATATTAGGCCATAAAACCCTTAAAAGCACCATGATTTATCTGCATGTGACCACACAGGCCCAAGTTGATTCCAATGACAAAGTTTCCAAAGTCATGCAGGGGGTGTTGTCATGAGTGCTGTTCAAAAAATCTTCCAAATGTATGGGCCGAAATATCTGACACTTTATGGAGATCGAATGCCGAAGTCTCATAAAAAAACCATACGGGATATCAGTGCCTGCAGAAAGGGTTCCTTTGGAACAATGGTGTATGAATGTGATGACTGCCGTAATCTGCATTTTATTCACTGCTGCTGCGGCAATCGTCATTGTCCCAACTGTCAGCAGAGTAAAGCGGACCAGTGGCTGGATCAGCAGATGAAAAAGCTGCTGCCGACCTATTATTTCCTGTTAACCATTACACTTCCCCAGGGCCTGCGGGATGTTGTAAGGTCTCATCAAAAATTATCTTATGGTGCCCTGTTTTCATGCACCAATGAAGCCCTGAAAAAACTGGCACAAGATACACGGTTTATCGGATCTGATCGAATCGGATATCTGGCAGCCCTCCACACATGGGGCGGCATGCTTCAGTATCATCCACATTTGCATATAATAATTCCCGGAGGTGCTTTATCTGATAATGACCAATGGCTTTCTTCCAGACAGGATCTGTTTGTTCACACAAAACCTCTGGCGGTCATTTTTAAAGCCAAATTCAAAGATGCCATAAAAAAAGCCGGGCTGCTCGATAAAATTGATTCCGCAGTATGGAAACAGCAATGGGTGATTGACAGCCAGGCCGTGGCGCAGGGACAAAATTCCCTGCGCTATCTTTCAAGATATGTGTTCCGGGTTGCCATCTCCAATAATCGTATTAAAAGCATTGAAAATGGCGTCATCAAATTTTTGTATAAAGACCGTGAAAAAAAGAAATGGAAAACTATGGCATTGGATGCCATGGAGTTTATCCGACGGTTCTTGCAGCATGTTCTTCCCAAAGGGTTTATGAAAATTAGACATTATGGATTTCTCAATCCCAACAGCGCATTGTCCATAGAAAAAATCCGTGAACTCATCTCATTCATCCATGACATTATTGCTCTTTTTATTAAAATCCCGGAACTTGAAATACCGGGTATTAAATGCAGCCATTGCGGGCATGATTTGAAATTTATTTTCTTTGCAAAGCCGGAACCAAGAGGCAGGCCCGGATAACTTCACAAAACTGACTACCCGGTGTTGCTCGACTTTAAAAACAGCCTGATAAATGACTATCGACATGCTTCAGTATCCGTACGCCAAATTGACGGTATTTTAATTTTTGACCTGGGTTTTAAGGGCTGAAAACGACCTGAATTTTGATTTTTACATCAGGATAAAGGCCATCTTTTGATATTTTAATCACATCTTGTCATAAACACATCCAGCAAATCGTTAACCTTTCCCCCTATTGATCCGCAGCTTCTTGAACCATAGGATTAGTACCGAGCCTCGTGCCTCGGCACGGTTACTAATCCTTTATTTGTTGTACCCTCGCATAAGGAGAAATTAAATAATTCAACAACTCATTGATTTAAGTTCAATTTTTCATTAATCGACCAAGACTTGCAGAGGAATACCAAAAAGTTGAAGCAGAACGGTATCAAGCAAATAGACCACTATTTGCTCACATCTGTAGAAATCTGAGTGCTTTGGTGAAAGCTGCCAACCCCCTGAATGCACAAATACAGATCTGTTCCGGCAATAATTGCCAATGCCAGTGTCGCAATAGCCAAAATGACATTCAGCCAAATAAGGATCCTGCTTAGCAGACTACTTTTTTCGGAATTTTTGTCAATAGAGTTTATAAGATCTTCAACGCAACTTGCAAAAATTTCGGCTTTTGCAGCTTAAGAGGGTCCGGTGCTACCATCGTATCCACCAAGGTTTTTTATTAGCTTCTCTCGGGAGGCTTTATTTGAGTTCATGATCTGTCTCGTGCTTTTTCATACACAGCACCTTTTTCTCTTTTTCCAACAGCAACAACAAGGACGAACAATTCTTGATCGATCACTTCATACACAAGTCGATACCCACTGGCCCTAAGTTTGATTTTGTAATGATTCTCAAAGCCGGAAAGCTTACCGGAGGGTACATGAGGTACCTCCAAACACTCTTTCAGTTTCTTCCTGAATTGCGCCAAAATAGAATTATCCAGCTTCTTCCATTCCTTCAGAGCCGTTGGGAGAAACTTTAGTTTATAGCTCATTGATATCTACCTCAATGGCCTGGGCTTTCTCATGTTCACGCTCTTTAACGATCAGTCCGAGTTCATAATCCTCCAACCTATCAAGGATTTGCTGATAGGTGTCGGCTGGGATCAAGTAAGCGGTTGGTTTGTTGTGGTTTAAGATAGCAATGGGTTCTCCGCCTGATGCGTCAATCAATGCTGAGGGGTTTTTCTTTAACTCAGAAATACTTGCTGAACAGTTAGCTAATACGGCCTCCATAAAGACCTCCATTAATAATGGTTGATATTTAGGTCTTATTATAGGTCTTTTTTGTAACCGTTTCAAGCAAAAAATCTTGACATATCTCCACACTGGCTGCCATGTGTAATTGGGGTACAACGCTTGGGTAACGGGCAGCAAGGGTTTCCAAAAAAATTGATTGAAAGCACATCATTCAAAAGTTTTTTCAACCTTTAAAAAGAAGGAGACCCTTGCTGTCCGGTTCACCCGCCTGTTGTGTGCCGGGCACGGCACACGTCTTAAGGGTGAGCCTGCATCTTCCTTTATGGAAGTCAAGGCAAGTCCCAAGCCCAGCCAGATGGAGGCGAAGGGCATAGTGTTATCACAACGGGGTCCCGGTGACGGTACTCCGGAAGGCAGTGGCTTCGCCGAGGCGGAGTGGCACAAAAGTACGGGGTGACGTACAGAAATCGAGTTAGGCGTGCATTTGCGGGACGAGCCTGCAACACAAGGTAAAGTCCTCTATCCATTATAGGCAATGTCCGTATACTCGGCACCCACGTATTGAAAGACGTGTGTTTTACCCCGGGAGATCTTCCATGCTGCCCTGGGATGCCGCGTGCGGCAGAAATTGGCTGAGGGCAGGGTAACCTGCTCCGACCGCATGGAAGAAGTCAGCAGAGGGCATAGTAGCCGCAGGAAAACGAGCCGTGAATTCCACGGAGGACTCACCCCGGTGAAGGCCCGAACGGTGCCCGGACCGAATGGTACGGGTAAATGATAGAGACAAATAGGAGGTGTATACTTATGGACATATTGCCACAGCAGATGGAAATGTTCACAGCGTTACAGATCACCGAAAGTCCGACAGAAAGTTCCCGACTCATGGAGTTTATCCTTGAAAGGGGAAACATGTTCAGAGCATTAAAAAGGGTCCGTAGCAACAAAGGGGCACCTGGAATCGACAACATGACCGTTGATCAACTACCGGGTTACCTCAGACGCCACTGGCCCAAAGTTAAGGGAAAGTTGCTGCAGGGAAACTACAAGCCATTACCGGTGAAAAGGAAAGAAATTCCTAAACCCGATGGCGGAGTAAGACTGCTCGGCATTCCAACAGTTTTGGATCGTTTGATCCAGCAAGCCGTCAGCGAGATATTGCAGCAAATATGGGACCCGCATTTTTCTGAGTCCAGTCATGGATTCAGACCTGGAAGATCCCAGCATGATGCCATACTCCAAGGCAAAGTTTATCTGCTCTCAGGATATACACACTCTGTTAATATGGATCTTTCCAAATTTTTCGACAGAGTGAACCATGACCGCCTCATGAGCCGTCTGGCTGAAAGAATAAAGGATAAGCGGGTTCTCAAGCTTATCCGAAGTTACTTAACAGCCGGTGTCATGATCGACGGGGTGGTTGTATCTGCCGCTGAAGGAACTCCTCAAGGCGGCCCTCTTTCACCAGTGATCTCAAATATCGTTTTGGATGAACTGGATAAAGAGTTGGAGAAAAGAGGGCATAAATTTGTCAGATACGCTGATGACTTTGTCATATATCTCAAGAGCAAGAAAGCGGCCGAACGTGTTATGAAAAGTGTTACACGGTTTATAACCGTAAAGCTCAGGCTCAAGGTCAATGAAGAGAAAAGCAAGGTCAGCCGACCATGGCTGGACAAATTTCTCGGCTACACATTTATCAGTATGTGCGGCAAGACCAAGATCCGCATACACCGGAAAACAATCGAGCGCTTCAAAGAAAGGGTTCGAGAATTAACAAACCGGAACTGTGGTCTAAGTCTTCCCCAGATCATTGATAAATTGAATATGTACATCAGGGGATGGTGGAATTATTACTGTCTCACCGAAGCAAGACACATATTCAAGTCCTTGAACGGCTGGATTATCCGCCGCTTGAGATGTGTTGTATGGAAACAGTGGAAAAATCCCGGAACGAAAATCCGGAACCTGCTTAAACGAGGCATACCGTTTCAATATGCCATCACTTGCGGAAATTCCCGCAAGAAACACTGGCGCATGAGCAGGGTTAAATGGGTTGTCATGGCTCTGCCAAACAAATATTTCCTTTCTCTTGGATTATTTCTGCCCGGGAACTAATCTGCCTGATCAGCCGAACCGCCGGATACGCGATCCGTATGTCCGGTGGTGTGGGAGGGCTCCTCAGTGATGGGGGGTCCTATCCCGATGTGTGCCGGGCACGGCACACGTCTTAAGGGTGAGCCTGCATCTTCCTTTATGGAAGTCAAGGCAAGTCCCAAGCCCAGCCAGATGGAGGCGAAGGGCATAGTGTTATCACAACGGGGTCCCGGTGACGGTACTCCGGAAGGCAGTGGCTTCGCCGAGGCGGAGTGGCACAAAAGTACGGGGTGACGTACAGAAATCGAGTTAGGCGTGCATTTGCGGGACGAGCCTGCAACACAAGGTAAAGTCCTCTATCCATTATAGGCAATGTCCGTATACTCGGCACCCACGTATTGAAAGACGTGTGTTTTACCCCGGGAGATCTTCCATGCTGCCCTGGGATGCCGCGTGCGGCAGAAATTGGCTGAGGGCAGGGTAACCTGCTCCGACCGCATGGAAGAAGTCAGCAGAGGGCATAGTAGCCGCAGGAAAACGAGCCGTGAATTCCACGGAGGACTCACCCCGGTGAAGGCCCGAACGGTGCCCGGACCGAATGGTACGGGTAAATGATAGAGACAAATAGGAGGTGTATACTTATGGACATATTGCCACAGCAGATGGAAATGTTCACAGCGTTACAGATCACCGAAAGTCCGACAGAAAGTTCCCGACTCATGGAGTTTATCCTTGAAAGGGGAAACATGTTCAGAGCATTAAAAAGGGTCCGTAGCAACAAAGGGGCACCTGGAATCGACAACATGACCGTTGATCAACTACCGGGTTACCTCAGACGCCACTGGCCCAAAGTTAAGGGAAAGTTGCTGCAGGGAAACTACAAGCCATTACCGGCGAAAAGGAAAGAAATTCCTAAACCCGATGGCGGAGTAAGACTGCTTGGCATTCCAACAGTTTTGGATCGTTTGATCCAGCAAGCCGTCAGCGAGATATTGCAGCAAATATGGGACCCGCATTTTTCTGAGTCCAGTCATGGATTCAGACCTGGAAGATCCCAGCATGATGCCATACTCCAAGGCAAAGTTTATCTGCTCTCAGGATATACACACTCTGTTAATATGGATCTTTCCAAATTTTTCGACAGAGTGAACCATGACCGCCTCATGAGCCGTCTGGCTGAAAGAATAAAGGATAAGCGGGTTCTCAAGCTTATCCGAAGTTACTTAACAGCCGGTGTCATGATCGACGGGGTGGTTGTATCTGCCGCTGAAGGAACTCCTCAAGGCGGCCCTCTTTCACCAGTGATTTCAAATATCGTTTTGGATGAACTGGATAAAGAGTTGGAGAAAAGAGGGCATAAATTTGTCAGATACGCTGATGACTTTGTCATATATCTCAAGAGCAAGAAAGCGGCCGAACGTGTTATGAAAAGTGTTACACGGTTTATAACCGTAAAGCTCAGGCTCAAGGTCAATGAAGAGAAAAGCAAGGTCAGCCGACCATGGCTGGACAAATTTCTCGGCTACACATTTATCAGTATGTGCGGCAAGACCAAGATCCGCATACACCGGAAAACAATCGAGCGCTTCAAAGAAAGGGTTCGAGAATTAACAAACCGGAACTGTGGTCTAAGTCTTCCCCAGATCATTGATAAATTGAATATGTACATCAGGGGATGGTGGAATTATTACTGTCTCACCGAAGCAAGACACATATTCAAGTCCTTGAACGGCTGGATTATCCGCCGCTTGAGATGTGTTGTATGGAAACAGTGGAAAAATCCCGGAACGAAAATCCGGAACCTGCTTAAACGAGGCATACCGTTTCAATATGCCATCACTTGCGGAAATTCCCGCAAGAAACACTGGCGCATGAGCAGGGTTAAATGGGTTGTCATGGCTCTGCCAAACAAATATTTCCTTTCTCTTGGATTATTTCTGCCCGGGAACTAATCTGCCTGATCAGCCGAACCGCCGGATACGCGATCCGTATGTCCGGTGGTGTGGGAGGGCTCCTCAGTGATGGGGGGTCCTATCCCGATGTGTGCCGGGCACGGCACACGTCTTAAGGGTGAGCCTGCATCTTCCTTTATGGAAGTCAAGGCAAGTCCCAAGCCCAGCCAGATGGAGGCGAAGGGCATAGTGTTATCACAACGGGGTCCCGGTGACGGTACTCCGGAAGGCAGTGGCTTCGCCGAGGCGGAGTGGCACAAAAGTACGGGGTGACGTACAGAAATCGAGTTAGGCGTGCATTTGCGGGACGAGCCTGCAACACAAGGTAAAGTCCTCTATCCATTATAGGCAATGTCCGTATACTCGGCACCCACGTATTGAAAGACGTGTGTTTTACCCCGGGAGATCTTCCATGCTGCCCTGGGATGCCGCGTGCGGCAGAAATTGGCTGAGGGCAGGGTAACCTGCTCCGACCGCATGGAAGAAGTCAGCAGAGGGCATAGTAGCCGCAGGAAAACGAGCCGTGAATTCCACGGAGGACTCACCCCGGTGAAGGCCCGAACGGTGCCCGGACCGAATGGTACGGGTAAATGATAGAGACAAATAGGAGGTGTATACTTATGGACATATTGCCACAGCAGATGGAAATGTTCACAGCGTTACAGATCACCGAAAGTCCGACAGAAAGTTCCCGACTCATGGAGTTTATCCTTGAAAGGGGAAACATGTTCAGAGCATTAAAAAGGGTCCGTAGCAACAAAGGGGCACCTGGAATCGACAACATGACCGTTGATCAACTACCGGGTTACCTCAGACGCCACTGGCCCAAAGTTAAGGGAAAGTTGCTGCAGGGAAACTACAAGCCATTACCGGTGAAAAGGAAAGAAATTCCTAAACCCGATGGCGGAGTAAGACTGCTCGGCATTCCAACAGTTTTGGATCGTTTGATCCAGCAAGCCGTCAGCGAGATATTGCAGCAAATATGGGACCCGCATTTTTCTGAGTCCAGTCATGGATTCAGACCTGGAAGATCCCAGCATGATGCCATACTCCAAGGCAAAGTTTATCTGCTCTCAGGATATACACACTCTGTTAATATGGATCTTTCCAAATTTTTCGACAGAGTGAACCATGACCGCCTCATGAGCCGTCTGGCTGAAAGAATAAAGGATAAGCGGGTTCTCAAGCTTATCCGAAGTTACTTAACAGCCGGTGTCATGATCGACGGGGTGGTTGTATCTGCCGCTGAAGGAACTCCTCAAGGCGGCCCTCTTTCACCAGTGATCTCAAATATCGTTTTGGATGAACTGGATAAAGAGTTGGAGAAAAGAGGGCATAAATTTGTCAGATACGCTGATGACTTTGTCATATATCTCAAGAGCAAGAAAGCGGCCGAACGTGTTATGAAAAGTGTTACACGGTTTATAACCGTAAAGCTCAGGCTCAAGGTCAATGAAGAGAAAAGCAAGGTCAGCCGACCATGGCTGGACAAATTTCTCGGCTACACATTTATCAGTATGTGCGGCAAGACCAAGATCCGCATACACCGGAAAACAATCGAGCGCTTCAAAGAAAGGGTTCGAGAATTAACAAACCGGAACTGTGGTCTAAGTCTTCCCCAGATCATTGATAAATTGAATATGTACATCAGGGGATGGTGGAATTATTACTGTCTCACCGAAGCAAGACACATATTCAAGTCCTTGAACGGCTGGATTATCCGCCGCTTGAGATGTGTTGTATGGAAACAGTGGAAAAATCCCGGAACGAAAATCCGGAACCTGCTTAAACGAGGCATACCGTTTCAATATGCCGTCACTTGCGGAAATTCCCGCAAGAAACACTGGCGCATGAGCAGGGTTAAATGGGTTGTCATGGCTCTGCCAAACAAATATTTCCTTTCTCTTGGATTATTTCTGCCCGGGAACTAATCTGCCTGATCAGCCGAACCGCCGGATACGCGATCCGTATGTCCGGTGGTGTGGGAGGGCTCCTCAGTGATGGGGGGTCCTATCCCGATGGGGCACCGATGTTTCTATTTTTTTTAAAAAGGTCAATGGGCATATATTCATCGGATGGTTGCTGATTGAAGCTGTGATATTCTGTAAAATATGACTCTTTTGGAAGATTCTATTTTTGAGGCTTGCGTTCGGAAGAACTCTCCCTCGCAAATTTATTTGGAATTGTTGAAGAAAAGATAGGCAAAGCAGGGTAGGGTGCTATCGGTAAATTCCTTGAACTGAATAACCTCGTTAAATTCAAAACAAAATCAATGATCCTTTTTAAACTGAAACACCCGGTAGGATAAGGATTTTCTATGAAATTGCATTTTGAATCCTACATGCTGAAAAATCTTCAAACGGTTCAATCTGTCTGTTTTTACGTCGGTCGCTTTAAAATTGATAGTAGGTTGCCCCCAACGTTTGGGTAACGGGCAGCAAGGGTTTCCAAAAAAGTCGATTGAAAGCACACCATTGAAAAGTTTTTCAACCTTTAAAAAGAATGAGACCCTTGCTGTCCGGTTCACCCGCCTGTTGTGTGCCGGGCACGGCACACGTCTTAAGGGTGAGCCTGCATCTTCCTTTATGGAAGTCAAGGCAAGTCCCAAGCCCAGCCAGATGGAGGCGAAGGGCATAGTGTTATCACAACGGGGTCCCGGTGACGGTACTCCGGAAGGCAGTGGCTTCGCCGAGGCGGAGTGGCACAAAAGTACGGGGTGACGTACAGAAATCGAGTTAGGCGTGCATTTGCGGGACGAGCCTGCAACACAAGGTAAAGTCCTCTATCCATTATAGGCAATGTCCGTATACTCGGCACCCACGTATTGAAAGACGTGTGTTTTACCCCGGGAGATCTTCCATGCTGCCCTGGGATGCCGCGTGCGGCAGAAATTGGCTGAGGGCAGGGTAACCTGCTCCGACCGCATGGAAGAAGTCAGCAGAGGGCATAGTAGCCGCAGGAAAACGAGCCGTGAATTCCACGGAGGACTCACCCCGGTGAAGGCCCGAACGGTGCCCGGACCGAATGGTACGGGTAAATGATAGAGACAAATAGGAGGTGTATACTTATGGACATATTGCCACAGCAGATGGAAATGTTCACAGCGTTACAGATCACCGAAAGTCCGACAGAAAGTTCCCGACTCATGGAGTTTATCCTTGAAAGGGGAAACATGTTCAGAGCATTAAAAAGGGTCCGTAGCAACAAAGGGGCACCTGGAATCGACAACATGACCGTTGATCAACTACCGGGTTACCTCAGACGCCACTGGCCCAAAGTTAAGGGAAAGTTGCTGCAGGGAAACTACAAGCCATTACCGGTGAAAAGGAAAGAAATTCCTAAACCCGATGGCGGAGTAAGACTGCTCGGCATTCCAACAGTTTTGGATCGTTTGATCCAGCAAGCCGTCAGCGAGATATTGCAGCAAATATGGGACCCGCATTTTTCTGAGTCCAGTCATGGATTCAGACCTGGAAGATCCCAGCATGATGCCATACTCCAAGGCAAAGTTTATCTGCTCTCAGGATATACACACTCTGTTAATATGGATCTTTCCAAATTTTTCGACAGAGTGAACCATGACCGCCTCATGAGCCGTCTGGCTGAAAGAATAAAGGATAAGCGGGTTCTCAAGCTTATCCGAAGTTACTTAACAGCCGGTGTCATGATCGACGGGGTGGTTGTATCTGCCGCTGAAGGAACTCCTCAAGGCGGCCCTCTTTCACCAGTGATCTCAAATATCGTTTTGGATGAACTGGATAAAGAGTTGGAGAAAAGAGGGCATAAATTTGTCAGATACGCTGATGACTTTGTCATATATCTCAAGAGCAAGAAAGCGGCCGAACGTGTTATGAAAAGTGTTACACGGTTTATAACCGTAAAGCTCAGGCTCAAGGTCAATGAAGAGAAAAGCAAGGTCAGCCGACCATGGCTGGACAAATTTCTCGGCTACACATTTATCAGTATGTGCGGCAAGACCAAGATCCGCATACACCGGAAAACAATCGAGCGCTTCAAAGAAAGGGTTCGAGAATTAACAAACCGGAACTGTGGTCTAAGTCTTCCCCAGATCATTGATAAATTGAATATGTACATCAGGGGATGGTGGAATTATTACTGTCTCACCGAAGCAAGACACATATTCAAGTCCTTGAACGGCTGGATTATCCGCCGCTTGAGATGTGTTGTATGGAAACAGTGGAAAAATCCCGGAACGAAAATCCGGAACCTGCTTAAACGAGGCATACCGTTTCAATATGCCGTCACTTGCGGAAATTCCCGCAAGAAACACTGGCGCATGAGCAGGGTTAAATGGGTTGTCATGGCTCTGCCAAACAAATATTTCCTTTCTCTTGGATTATTTCTGCCCGGGAACTAATCTGCCTGATCAGCCGAACCGCCGGATACGCGATCCGTATGTCCGGTGGTGTGGGAGGGCTCCTCAGTGATGGGGGGTCCTATCCCGATGGAAATGCAGGAACCACTTAAGCACCTGGACTAAAATTTTTTCCGATTTCAGCTTGGAAGAAGGCCTCTCAATCGGCGGAATCCCTTGCTATGTAGAGGACGGAACTTATGTTCGAGTACTTAGAAGCTATAAGCTTGAGTCTCTTGGAAAATTAATGGGCGTGACTTTCTTTCTCCAGAACTCCAGCCGCCCACTGGTTAATGCTTTTACCGCTGGCTTCTGCTGCAGAAGCCACTGCCGCATGTATCTCGGAAGGAATTCTTAGCATAAGATTGCCGGAATATGGCTTGTTAGGCTCTTGGCCAAGTTCGTTACAGGCAGCAAGGTAGTTGTCAACTGCCTCTTGAAAGGCTGTTTCCAACTCGGTGACAGATTCACCATGAAAACCAACAATATCACGGATGCCAATAATATGGCCGACAAAGATATGATCCTCAGAGTCAAATTCAACTTTGGCGAAATAGCCTTTATGATTCATCCCTTTCATGGTGTCTCTCCTATTTTCTTTATGAATTCACGAGCATCCTTAATGCGATACCTCAAAGCTTCCTTCTCAGGATGTGGTCTGTGAAAATATGCTCGAATGCCTTTTTTCTCAAAGGTAACGCTTGATCCTGCTCCCTCAATAACTCGGCAACCAAGTGCGATAAGAAGCGCCTCAATCTTGTTCCATTCCATATTCCCATTTACAGGGTCAGTGAAAATTGTTGCCAAAGTTTTTTGGTGTTTTGTTTTCATGCTAATATGATAGCGCATAATGATTGCATGTGCAAGCTAAAAATGATTGCATAGTACAATAGCTCAAAATCGGCAAGGAGGCTTTCCAACGCTTGGGTAACGGGCAGCAAGGGTTTCCAAAAAAAGTCGATTGAAAGCACATCATTTAAAAGTTTTCCAACCTTTAAAAAGAATGAGACCCTTGCTGTCCGGTTCACACGCCTGTTCAAGTAAGCCGCTACGCGGCAGATTAAGCCGTATCATCATTGTTCAATTCCATTGCTCATGGTATCTTGTTACCGGCTTGCAGGTCGGTATCTTCACCCGACAAGGTTAAAGAAAAAAGGAAGATACCATGAGCAATTTAATCAAACGTTTTAAAGAAGATCTCCAACTTGCCGGTTATGCAAAAAGGAGCATTCAATCCTATACCAGTTCGGTTTTAAGACTACATCGCTTTTACAATAAACCATTAGAAGATATCACTGAAGAACAGCTCCGTCAATACTGGCTTTGCTGCCAGAATGAATTCGGCTGGAGCGCTGCTACTCTGCGGATCAGTTACTCTGGTATTCAGCATTTTTTTACCAAAACGCTGGTCCGGTCCTGGAACATTTTCAACGACATCAAATGGAAGCGTGAGCAGACCTTACCGACTATTCTGAGTCTGGAGGAAGTCAGAAAGATTATTTATGCCCTTCCCACTGTGCAAAGTCATGCATTTTATTTGACATTATATTCCATGGGACTGCGTTTAAGGGAGGCAACAACACTTCAGGTCAAAGATATTCTTTCCGACAGGGGACTTGTGCATATTCACGGTGGAAAGGGTGCCATGGACAGGACGGTGCCTTTACCCAAAATAACCCTGTTGACGTTGCGCAAATACTATAAAACCCATCGTAATTCAAAATGGATATTCCCTGCTTTGGGCCGCAATGGCGGTAAGGACGCTCAATATGCCAAAAATCATGTCAGTGACAGTGGGGTTCAAGGCGTTTTGCGATCTACTTTGAAACGCCTGAAGTTTAAAAAACATGTTCACCCTCATGTCTTCCGCCATGCCTATGCGACGCATTTGCTGGAAGCTAATATCCCCATACGCCATGTGCAAAAAATATTAGGCCATAAAACCCTTAAAAGCACCATGATTTATCTGCATGTGACCACACAGGCCCAAGTTGATTCCAATGACAAAGTTTCCAAAGTCATGCAGGGGGTGTTGTCATGAGTGCTGTTCAAAAAATCTTCCAAATGTATGGGCCGAAATATCTGACACTTTATGGAGATCGAATGCCGAAGTCTCATAAAAAAACCATACGGGATATCAGTGCCTGCAGAAAGGGTTCCTTTGGAACAATGGTGTATGAATGTGATGACTGCCGTAATCTGCATTTTATTCACTGCTGCTGCGGCAATCGTCATTGTCCCAACTGTCAGCAGAGTAAAGCGGACCAGTGGCTGGATCAGCAGATGAAAAAGCTGCTGCCGACCTATTATTTCCTGTTAACCATTACACTTCCCCAGGGCCTGCGGGATGTTGTAAGGTCTCATCAAAAATTATCTTATGGTGCCCTGTTTTCATGCACCAATGAAGCCCTGAAAAAACTGGCACAAGATACACGGTTTATCGGATCTGATCGAATCGGATATCTGGCAGCCCTCCACACATGGGGCGGCATGCTTCAGTATCATCCACATTTGCATATAATAATTCCCGGAGGTGCTTTATCTGATAATGACCAATGGCTTTCTTCCAGACAGGATCTGTTTGTTCACACAAAACCTCTGGCGGTCATTTTTAAAGCCAAATTCAAAGATGCCATAAAAAAAGCCGGGCTGCTCGATAAAATTGATTCCGCAGTATGGAAACAGCAATGGGTGATTGACAGCCAGGCCGTGGCGCAGGGACAAAATTCCCTGCGCTATCTTTCAAGATATGTGTTCCGGGTTGCCATCTCCAATAATCGTATTAAAAGCATTGAAAATGGCGTCATCAAATTTTTATATAAAGACCGTGAAAAAAAGAAGTGGAAAACTATGGCATTGGATGCCATGGAGTTTATCCGACGGTTCTTGCAGCATGTTCTTCCCAAAGGGTTTATGAAAATTAGACATTATGGATTTCTCAATCCCAACAGCGCATTGTCCATAGAAAAAATCCGTGAACTCATCTCATTCATCCATGACATTATTGCTCTTTTTATTAAAATCCCGGAACTTGAAATACCGGGTATTAAATGCAGCCATTGCGGGCATGATTTGAAATTTATTTTCTTTGCAAAGCCGGAACCAAGAGGCAGGCCCGGATAACTTCACAAAACTGACTACCCGGTGTTGCTCGACTTTAAAAACAGCCTGATAAATGACTATCGACATGCTTCAGTATCCGTACGCCAAATTGACGGTATTTTAATTTTTGACCTGGGTTTTAAGGGCTGAAAACGACCTGAATTTTGATTTTTACATCAGGATAAAGGCCATCTTTTGATATTTTAATCACATCTTGTCATAAACACATCCAGCAAATCGTTAACCTTTCCCCCTATTGATCCGCAGCTTCTTGAACCATAGGATTAGTACCGAGCCTCGTGCCTCGGCACGGTTACTAATCCTTTATTTGTTATATTCAAAATGGCTGATGAATTATCTCATATCTCATTTAACTTTTCTTCTCTGTCGCAATTAATGCACGCCCAATCATTGTGCCAGTTAATAAAATTACAGCAACAGATGTTATCGAAGAAATGATTAATTTCTTATTTGCGTTTGCTTGGAACTGAATCAGATTCATTGTGATTTCATTTCTTTCATCGATATTCTGAATAGTTGCCAGTTTTGAAATAACTTTACTTGATTTGGAGAGGCTTGTAATGGCTACACCAGAATTGACTAAAACTAAAATTGCAGCAATTACAAACCCATAAACGGTTTTTTTTATAGGTGTAATTCGATTTGACATTGTTTCTCCATTTCTAAGGTTGTTGAATCTGAATATAACGGGGAGCTCAGCTGGCCGGGGGGCATATAGCCGAGCACTTTCTAAAAGCCAAGTTTTTTCTAAAACCAAGCACGTTCAAAGAGCCGCTAGCTCCCCCCGGTCAGCTGCAGCGTTTTGTTCAAGTAAGCCGCTACGCGGCAGATTAAGCCGTATCATCATTGTTCAATTCCATTGCTCATGGTATCTTGTTACCGGCTTGCAGGTCGGTATCTTCACCCGACAAGGTTAAAGAAAAAAGGAAGATACCATGAGCAATTTAATCAAACGTTTTAAAGAAGATCTCCAACTTGCCGGTTATGCAAAAAGGAGCATTCAATCCTATACCAGTTCGGTTTTAAGACTACATCGCTTTTACAATAAACCATTAGAAGATATCACTGAAGAACAGCTCCGTCAATACTGGCTTTGCTGCCAGAATGAATTCGGCTGGAGCGCTGCTACTCTGCGGATCAGTTACTCTGGTATTCAGCATTTTTTTACCAAAACGCTGGTCCGGTCCTGGAACATTTTCAACGACATCAAATGGAAGCGTGAGCAGACCTTACCGACTATTCTGAGTCTGGAGGAAGTCAGAAAGATTATTTATGCCCTTCCCACTGTGCAAAGTCATGCATTTTATTTGACATTATATTCCATGGGACTGCGTTTAAGGGAGGCAACAACACTTCAGGTCAAAGATATTCTTTCCGACAGGGGACTTGTGCATATTCACGGTGGAAAGGGTGCCATGGACAGGACGGTGCCTTTACCCAAAATAACCCTGTTGACGTTGCGCAAATACTATAAAACCCATCGTAATTCAAAATGGATATTCCCTGCTTTGGGCCGCAATGGCGGTAAGGACGCTCAATATGCCAAAAATCATGTCAGTGACAGTGGGGTTCAAGGCGTTTTGCGATCTACTTTGAAACGCCTGAAGTTTAAAAAACATGTTCACCCTCATATCTTCCGCCATGCCTATGCGACGCATTTGCTGGAAGCTAATATCCCCATACGCCATGTGCAAAAAATATTAGGCCATAAAACCCTTAAAAGCACCATGATTTATCTGCATGTAACCACACAGGCCCAAGTTGATTCCAATGACAAAGTTTCCAAAGTCATGCAGGGGGTGTTGTCATGAGTGCTGTTCAAAAAATCTTCCAAATGTATGGGCCGAAATATCTGACACTTTATGGAGATCGAATGCCGAAGTCTCATAAAAAAACCATACGGGATATCAGTGCCTGCAGAAAGGGTTCCTTTGGAACAATGGTGTATGAATGTGATGACTGCCGTAATCTGCATTTTATTCACTGCTGCTGCGGCAATCGTCATTGTCCCAACTGTCAGCAGAGTAAAGCGGACCAATGGCTGGATCAGCAGATGAAAAAGCTGCTGCCGACCTATTATTTCCTGTTAACCATTACACTTCCCCAGGGCCTGCGGGATGTTGTAAGGTCTCATCAAAAATTATCTTATGGTGCCCTGTTTTCATGCACCAATGAAGCCCTGAAAAAACTGGCACAAGATACACGGTTTATCGGATCTGATCGAATCGGATATCTGGCAGCCCTCCACACATGGGGCGGCATGCTTCAGTATCATCCACATTTGCATATAATAATTCCCGGAGGTGCTTTATCTGATAATGACCAATGGCTTTCTTCCAGACAGGATCTGTTTGTTCACACAAAACCTCTGGCGGTCATTTTTAAAGCCAAATTCAAAGATGCCATAAAAAAAGCCGGGCTGCTCGATAAAATTGATTCCGCAGTATGGAAACAGCAATGGGTGATTGACAGCCAGGCCGTGGCGCAGGGACAAAATTCCCTGCGCTATCTTTCAAGATATTTGTTCCGGGTTGCCATCTCCAATAATCGTATTAAAAGCATTGAAAATGGCGTCATCAAATTTTTATATAAAGACCGTGAAAAAAAGAAGTGGAAAACTATGGCATTGGATGCCATGGAGTTTATCCGACGGTTCTTGCAGCATGTTCTTCCCAAAGGGTTTATGAAAATTAGACATTATGGATTTCTCAATCCCAACAGCGCATTGTCCATAGAAAAAATCCGTGAACTCATCTCATTCATCCATGACATTATTGCTCTTTTTATTAAAATCCCGGAACTTGAAATACCGGGTATTAAATGCAGCCATTGCGGGCATGATTTGAAATTTATTTTCTTTGCAAAGCCGGAACCAAGAGGCAGGCCCGGATAACTTCACAAAACTGACTACCCGGTGTTGCTCGACTTTAAAAACAGCCTGATAAATGACTATCGACATGCTTCAGTATCCGTACGCCAAATTGACGGTATTTTAATTTTTGACCTGGGTTTTAAGGGCTGAAAACGACCTGAATTTTGATTTTTACATCAGGATAAAGGCCATCTTTTGATATTTTAATCACATCTTGTCATAAACACATCCAGCAAATCGTTAACCTTTCCCCCTATTGATCCGCGGCTTCTTGAACCATAGGATTAGTACCGAGCCTCGTGCCTCGGCACGGTTACTAATCCTTTATTTGTTGTGTGCCGGGCACGGTACACGTCTTAAGGGTGAGCCTGCATCTTCCTTTATGGAAGTCAAGGCAAGTCCCAAGCCCAGCCAGATGGAGGCGAAGGGCATAGTGTTATCACAACGGGGTCCCGGTGACGGTACTCCGGAAGGCAGTGGCTTCGCCGAGGCGGAGTGGCACAAAAGTACGGGGTGACGTACAGAAATCGAGTTAGGCGTGCATTTGCGGGACGAGCCTGCAACACAAGGTAAAGTCCTCTATCCATTATAGGCAATGTCCGTATACTCGGCACCCACGTATTGAAAGACGTGTGTTTTACCCCGGGAGATCTTCCATGCTGCCCTGGGATGCCGCGTGCGGCAGAAATTGGCTGAGGGCAGGGTAACCTGCTCCGACCGCATGGAAGAAGTCAGCAGAGGGCATAGTAGCCGCAGGAAAACGAGCCGTGAATTCCACGGAGGACTCACCCCGGTGAAGGCCCGAACGGTGCCCGGACCGAATGGTACGGGTAAATGATAGAGACAAATAGGAGGTGTATACTTATGGACATATTGCCACAGCAGATGGAAATGTTCACAGCGTTACAGATCACCGAAAGTCCGACAGAAAGTTCCCGACTCATGGAATTTATCCTTGAAAGGGGAAACATGTTCAGAGCATTAAAAAGGGTCCGTAGCAACAAAGGGGCACCTGGAATCGACAACATGACCGTTGATCAACTACCGGGTTACCTCAGACGCCACTGGCCCAAAGTTAAGGGAAAGTTGCTGCAGGGAAACTACAAGCCATTACCGGTGAAAAGGAAAGAAATTCCTAAACCCGATGGCGGAGTAAGACTGCTCGGCATTCCAACAGTTTTGGATCGTTTGATCCAGCAAGCCGTCAGCGAGATATTGCAGCAAATATGGGACCCGCATTTTTCTGAGTCCAGTCATGGATTCAGACCTGGAAGATCCCAGCATGATGCCATACTCCAAGGCAAAGTTTATCTGCTCTCAGGATATACACACTCTGTTAATATGGATCTTTCCAAATTTTTCGACAGAGTGAACCATGACCGCCTCATGAGCCGTCTGGCTGAAAGAATAAAGGATAAGCGGGTTCTCAAGCTTATCCGAAGTTACTTAACAGCCGGTGTCATGATCGACGGGGTGGTTGTATCTGCCGCTGAAGGAACTCCTCAAGGCGGCCCTCTTTCACCAGTGATTTCAAATATCGTTTTGGATGAACTGGATAAAGAGTTGGAGAAAAGAGGGCATAAATTTGTCAGATACGCTGATGACTTTGTCATATATCTCAAGAGCAAGAAAGCGGCCGAACGTGTTATGAAAAGTGTTACACGGTTTATAACCGTAAAGCTCAGGCTCAAGGTCAATGAAGAGAAAAGCAAGGCCAGCCGACCATGGCTGGACAAATTTCTCGGCTACACATTTATCAGTATGTGCGGCAAGACCAAGATCCGCATACACCGGAAAACAATCGAGCGCTTCAAAGAAAGGGTTCGAGAATTAACAAACCGGAACTGTGGTCTAAGTCTTCCCCAGATCATTGATAAATTGAATATGTACATCAGGGGATGGTGGAATTATTACTGTCTCACCGAAGCAAGACACATATTCAAGTCCTTGAACGGCTGGATTATCCGCCGCTTGAGATGTGTTGTATGGAAACAGTGGAAAAATCCCGGAACGAAAATCCGGAACCTGCTTAAACGAGGCATACCGTTTCAATATGCCATCACTTGCGGAAATTCCCGCAAGAAACACTGGCGCATGAGCAGGGTTAAATGGGTTGTCATGGCTCTGCCAAACAAATATTTCCTTTCTCTTGGATTATTTCTGCCCGGGAACTAATCTGCCTGATCAGCCGAACCGCCGGATACGCGATCCGTATGTCCGGTGGTGTGGGAGGGCTCCTCAGTGATGGGGGGTCCTATCCCGATAGGTTTTTTATGGCATCAATCTTAACCGTGTTATTTTAGAGGTTTTTCGGCATCCTTCATATGACCCTCAAAGTGCTTTACATTTTTTTGAGATAGTGTCCCTCAAAGAGGGAGTCTTGTTCTGGAAAGTGTAAACCAAAATACAAAAGAGGCCGTTTTTCTATGATTCTTTTGATTTTAAATACCCAACTACCAAACCAACACCAAAAGAGGCTGATATGATTGAAGCAAAAATGCAAATAAATTTAATCCAACCACTTAAAGGTATATGTTTCATAAACCAATTAATAGTAAGATGATTATTTTTTGGAAATTGAATACTAAGCATTTCTCTATATTTACTAACAGATTTTGGATTTATCCTATAAGCCCCTTGTCTCTGGGTTGATGGCAAAAAATCGTCATCTTTTTTTATAGATGAAATCAACTTGTTCAGCTCTGCTTTTGTGTACCCTTGATCGTGTAAACGATTAATTAATACATCAGGGGTCATATCATACCTAAGTTTTATATGTTCTGTTATGAAATATAGTATGAGTTTTGCCCTTGTTTCATCAGATACTTTATTGTCGTTAAATTTAGTCTTGCCTTTGAACTCTCCCCATGAGATATCACGTATTTCAACGCTTTTAATTACAATATGGTAACCAGTTATAGCTAACACAATTAACATGGCAAGTGACGTAATAACCATAGGAACTGATAGTACTTTGAATCTCCAATCACTTAATTCATAAGATTTTAATTTATATTTTTCTGATATATCATGTGTTGATGCAGGATTTATTTCGTATGTACCACGTCTGTTTCTAGAGTGACGCACATCTGGATCATTTTCGAATTGATTTTGGATTTCATCAACAGTTATGTCTTCATAGCCCCAATCGTATAATCTGTCCTTTATGACAGATGGAGTCATTTCACCTCTCATTTCAACAATACAGGTTACAAAATATAAAAACAATTTTGCTCTTATATATGGAGCAGTATCTGGATTGTCAAAACCAGTTAATTTTCTGTATGTATGAGCAGGTATATTCATTTTAACCCCTAACGCTTGGGTAACGGGCAGCAAGGGTTTCCAAAAAAAGTTGATTAAAAGCACATCATTCAAAAGTTTTTTCAACCTTTAAAAAGAATGAGACCCTTGCTGTCCGGTTCACCCGCCTGTTGTGTGCCGGGCACGGCACACGTCTTAAGGGTGAGCCTGCATCTTCCTTTATGGAAGTCAAGGCAAGTCCCAAGCCCAGCCAGATGGAGGCGAAGGGCATAGTGTTATCACAACGGGGTCCCGGTGACGGTACTCCGGAAGGCAGTGGCTTCGCCGAGGCGGAGTGGCACAAAAGTACGGGGTGACGTACAGAAATCGAGTTAGGCGTGCATTTGCGGGACGAGCCTGCAACACAAGGTAAAGTCCTCTATCCATTATAGGCAATGTCCGTATACTCGGCACCCACGTATTGAAAGACGTGTGTTTTACCCCGGGAGATCTTCCATGCTGCCCTGGGATGCCGCGTGCGGCAGAAATTGACTGAGGGCAGGGTAACCTGCTCCGACCGCATGGAAGAAGTCAGCAGAGGGCATAGTAGCCGCAGGAAAACGAGCCGTGAATTCCACGGAGGACTCACCCCGGTGAAGGCCCGAACGGTGCCCGGACCGAATGGTACGGGTAAATGATAGAGACAAATAGGAGGTGTATACTTATGGACATATTGCCACAGCAGATGGAAATGTTCACAGCGTTACAGATCACCGAAAGTCCGACAGAAAGTTCCCGACTCATGGAGTTTATCCTTGAAAGGGGAAACATGTTCAGAGCATTAAAAAGGGTCCGTAGCAACAAAGGGGCACCTGGAATCGACAACATGACCGTTGATCAACTACCGGGTTACCTCAGACGCCACTGGCCCAAAGTTAAGGGAAAGTTGCTGCAGGGAAACTACAAGCCATTACCGGTGAAAAGGAAAGAAATTCCTAAACCCGATGGCGGAGTAAGACTGCTCGGCATTCCAACAGTTTTGGATCGTTTGATCCAGCAAGCCGTCAGCGAGATATTGCAGCAAATATGGGACCCGCATTTTTCTGAGTCCAGTCATGGATTCAGACCTGGAAGATCCCAGCATGATGCCATACTCCAAGGCAAAGTTTATCTGCTCTCAGGATATACACACTCTGTTAATATGGATCTTTCCAAATTTTTCGACAGAGTGAACCATGACCGCCTCATGAGCCGTCTGGCTGAAAGAATAAAGGATAAGCGGGTTCTCAAGCTTATCCGAAGTTACTTAACAGCCGGTGTCATGATCGACGGGGTGGTTGTATCTGCCGCTGAAGGAACTCCTCAAGGCGGCCCTCTTTCACCAGTGATTTCAAATATCGTTTTGGATGAACTGGATAAAGAGTTGGAGAAAAGAGGGCATAAATTTGTCAGATACGCTGATGACTTTGTCATATATCTCAAGAGCAAGAAAGCGGCCAAACGTGTTATGAAAAGTGTTACACGGTTTATAACCGTAAAGCTCAGGCTCAAGGTCAATGAAGAGAAAAGCAAGGTCAGCCGACCATGGCTGGACAAATTTCTCGGCTACACATTTATCAGTATGTGCGGCAAGACCAAGATCCGCATACACCGGAAAACAATCGAGCGCTTCAAAGAAAGGGTTCGAGAATTAACAAACCGGAACTGTGGTCTAAGTCTTCCCCAGATCATTGATAAATTGAATATGTACATCAGGGGATGGTGGAATTATTACTGTCTCACCGAAGCAAGACACATATTCAAGTCCTTGAACGGCTGGATTATCCGCCGCTTGAGATGTGTTGTATGGAAACAGTGGAAAAATCCCGGAACGAAAATCCGGAACCTGCTTAAACGAGGCATACCGTTTCAATATGCCGTCACTTGCGGAAATTCCCGCAAGAAACACTGGCGCATGAGCAGGGTTAAATGGGTTGTCATGGCTCTGCCAAACAAATATTTCCTTTCTCTTGGATTATTTCTGCCCGGGAACTAATCTGCCTGATCAGCCGAACCGCCGGATACGCGATCCGTATGTCCGGTGGTGTGGGAGGGCTCCTCAGTGATGGGGGGTCCTATCCCGATATCTGATTAGTTCTATTTTTATCATATTGTTAACAACTACGAGCGATACTTTTCCATTAGTGATGCCACAACACAAAAACGAATCCCTAACGCTTGAGCTGTGAGAGAGCAAGTGGAACAAGTCTTTTTAGAACACCTTGAAAGCCTCTGTTGCAAAAAAATAATTTTAAAACCAAAACCACTGGCCCCTTGCTGTCCTTTACAAGTGAGTTTTTATACGATTTTTCCACTTTATGTGTTCTTCAATAATTCGTCGTAACAATTCTTTTTCCCACATTGTGAATAGTGCAAGCAGATAGGCAGGGACAACAATTGGGAAATATTTTATTAGTGTTTTGTAGTGAAATTTTATAAAATTGATTACCTCGGAAGGGGGCTCTGATAAGATGTAAGAAATTATAAGGAAACCCATGTAGATTATTGTGACAGTTGATAGGCACCAATACCGCCCAATGAGCCAAATTATTTTAACTTCATGCTGTCTGTTTCTTTTTATGATTAATAAAATTTTTAGTTCTTTCCACCTATAAATTTGTTGATTTAGTGCCGGCATGATGACCATAGCTTTGCGCCATACTTTCGGAAGATTTATCAATGCAATTCCGAAAACGACAAAGAAGGTTCCTGTAAACCACCATGAAGGGTCGGCTATGTTTTGTAATATTTGTTCCATTCCATTCCTATCACATAACGGTAAGGGACATAGAAATAAATACATCCATATGGGTATGATTTGACCTACACAAAAATAAGCTCTGTGTCTCAGCACAAATTATGGCATTGAAAAATGGACTGTCAATACCCCCATTTGTACAGATTAAATTTTTGTGGTGTTATTTTTTTCTGCGTCTCTTAAGCCGGGACACCCCGTAGAATAAGCTTCTTCTGGAAGGTCCTATTTTTGAGATTTATATGCTGGAAGACTCTCATCAACCAGTGCAAACTGTCTCGCCTTACGCCGGTAGCCTGATTTTTCATGTGTTTGTGTTTTTTAAGATAACGTTGGGGTAACGGGCAGCAAGGGTTTCCAATAAAGTTAATTGGAATCACACCATTTAAAAGTTTTTTAACCGTTGAAAAGAAGGAGACCCTTGCTGTCCGGTTCACCCGCTGGTTGGGGCACCGAGGGTTCTATTTTTTTACAAAGGTCAATAGCATATCTGCATAAAATTATTGCTGATTTAACTCGGGACATCCTGTAAAACACAGCATATTCTGGAAAACTCTATTTTGAAGATTTACAGACAGAAAACCTCTTCCAGAAAATTGATCTGGAACTATTTTTTGAGGAATAGCCCTGCTAAATTTACTACAAAATCAATAATCTTATTTTAGTGATTAGGCTGCCATTTTAGGCCAAGACACTCCGTATAACAAGGTTCTTCTGGAAGACTCACGTCAATCGGTTCAAATTGTTCCGCCTTATGTCGGTTGCCAGTGATTATACACGTTCCACAAACAGTAAAATCAAACTACAACAATACTACTGGCTTGTAGGTTGCCCCCAACGTTTGGGTAACGGGCAGCAAGGGTTTCCAATAAAGTTAATTGAAAGCACACCATTTAAAAGTTTTTTCAATCTTTAAAAAGAAGGAGACCCTTGCTGTCCGGTTCACCCGCTGGTTGGGGCACCGAGGGTTCTATTTTTTTTTACAAAGGTCAATAGCATATCTGCATAAAATTATTGCTGATTTAACTCGGGACATCCTGTAAAACACAGCCTATTCTGGAAAACTCTATTTTGAAGATTTACAGACAGAAAACCTCTTCCAGAAAATTGATCTGGAACTATTTTTTTGAGGAATAGCCCTGCTAAATTTACTACAAAATCAATAATCTTATTTTAGTGATTAGGCTGCCATTTTAGGCCAAGACACTCCGTATAATAAGGTGCTTCTGGAAGACTCGCATCAATCGGTTCAAATTGTTCCGCCTTATGTCGGTGGCCAGTGATTATACACGTTCCACAAACAGTAAAATTAAACTACAACGATACAACTGGCTTGTAGGTTGCCCCCAACGCTTGGGTAACGGGCAGCAAGGGTTACCAAAAAAGTTAATTGAAAGCACATCATTCAAAAGTTTTTTCAACCGTTAAAAAGAAGGAGACCCTTGCTGTCCGGTTCACCCGCCTGTTCAAGTAAGCCGCTGCGCGGCAGATTAAGCCGTATCATCATTGTTCAATTCCATTGCTCATGGTATCTTGTTACCGGCTTGCAGGTCGGTATCTTCACCCGACAAGGTTAAAGAAAAAAGGAAGATACCATGAGCAATTTAATCAAACGTTTTAAAGAAGATCTCCAACTTGCCGGTTATGCAAAAAGGAGCATTCAATCCTATACCAGTTCGGTTTTAAGACTACAGCGCTTTTACAATAAACCATTAGAAGATATCACTGAAGAACAGCTCCGTCAATACTGGCTTTGCTGCCAGAATGAATTCGGCTGGAGCGCTGCTACTCTGCGGATCAGTTACTCTGGTATTCAGCATTTTTTTACCAAAACGCTGGTCCGGTCCTGGAACATTTTCAACGACATCAAATGGAAGCGTGAGCAGACCTTACCGACTATTCTGAGTCTGGAGGAAGTCAGAAAGATTATTTATGCCCTTCCCACTGTGCAAAGTCATGCATTTTATTTGACATTATATTCCATGGGACTGCGTTTAAGGGAGGCAACAACACTTCAGGTCAAAGATATTCTTTCCGACAGGGGACTTGTGCATATTCACGGTGGAAAGGGTGCCATGGACAGGACGGTGCCTTTACCCAAAATAACCCTGTTGACGTTGCGCAAATACTATAAAACCCATCGCAATTCAAAATGGATATTCCCTGCTTTGGGCCGCAATGGCGGTAAGGACGCTCAATATGCCAAAAATCATGTCAGTGACAGTGGGGTTCAAGGCGTTTTGCGATCTACTTTGAAACGCCTGAAGTTTAAAAAACATGTTCACCCTCATGTCTTCCGCCATGCCTATGCGACGCATTTGCTGGAAGCTAATATCCCCATACGCCATGTGCAAAAAATATTAGGCCATAAAACCCTTAAAAGCACCATGATTTATCTGCATGTGACCACACAGGCCCAAGTTGATTCCAATGACAAAGTTTCCAAAGTCATGCAGGGGGTGTTGTCATGAGTGCTGTTCAAAAAATCTTCCAAATGTATGGGCCGAAATATCTGACACTTTATGGAGATCGAATGCCGAAGTCTCATAAAAAAACCATACGGGATATCAGTGCCTGCAGAAAGGGTTCCTTTGGAACAATGGTGTATGAATGTGATGACTGCCGTAATCTGCATTTTATTCACTGCTGCTGCGGCAATCGTCATTGTCCCAACTGTCAGCAGAGTAAAGCGGACCAATGGCTGGATCAGCAGATGAAAAAGCTGCTGCCGACCTATTATTTCCTGTTAACCATTACACTTCCCCAGGGCCTGCGGGATGTTGTAAGGTCTCATCAAAAATTATCTTATGGTGCCCTGTTTTCATGCACCAATGAAGCCCTGAAAAAACTGGCACAAGATACACGGTTTATCGGATCTGATCGAATCGGATATCTGGCAGCCCTCCACACATGGGGCGGCATGCTTCAGTATCATCCACATTTGCATATAATAATTCCCGGAGGTGCTTTATCTGATAATGACCAATGGCTTTCTTCCAGACAGGATCTGTTTGTTCACACAAAACCTCTGGCGGTCATTTTTAAAGCCAAATTCAAAGATGCCATAAAAAAAGCCGGGCTGCTCGATAAAATTGATTCCGCAGTATGGAAACAGCAATGGGTGATTGACAGCCAGGCCGTGGGGCAGGGACAAAATTCCCTGCGCTATCTTTCAAGATATGTGTTCCGGGTTGCCATCTCCAATAATCGTATTAAAAGCATTGAAAATGGCGTCATCAAATTTTTGTATAAAGACCGTGAAAAAAAGAAGTGGAAAACTATGGCATTGGATGCCATGGAGTTTATCCGACGATTCTTGCAGCATGTTCTTCCCAAAGGGTTTATGAAAATTAGACATTATGGATTTCTCAATCCCAACAGCGCATTGTCCATAGAAAAAATCCGTGAACTCATCTCATTCATCCATGACATTATTGCTCTTTTTATTAAAATCCCGGAACTTGAAATACCGGGTATTAAATGCAGCCATTGCGGGCATGATTTGAAATTTATTTTCTTTGCAAAGCCGGAACCAAGAGGCAGGCCCGGATAACTTCACAAAACTGACTACCCGGTGTTGCTCGACTTTAAAAACAGCCTGATAAATGACTATCGACATGCTTCAGTATCCGTACGCCAAATTGACGGTATTTTAATTTTTGACCTGGGTTTTAAGGGCTGAAAACGACCTGAATTTTGATTTTTACATCAGGATAAAGGCCATCTTTTGATATTTTAATCACATCTTGTCATAAACACATCCAGCAAATCGTTAACCTTTCCCCCTATTGATCCGCGGCTTCTTGAACCATAGGATTAGTACCGAGCCTCGTGCCTCGGCACGGTTACTAATCCTTTATTTGTTGTGTGCCGGGCACGGCACACGTCTTAAGGGTGAGCCTGCATCTTCCTTTATGGAAGTCAAGGCAAGTCCCAAGCCCAGCCAGATGGAGGCGAAGGGCATAGTGTTATCACAACGGGGTCCCGGTGACGGTACTCCGGAAGGCAGTGGCTTCGCCGAGGCGGAGTGGCACAAAAGTACGGGGTGACGTACAGAAATCGAGTTAGGCGTGCATTTGCGGGACGAGCCTGCAACACAAGGTAAAGTCCTCTATCCATTATAGGCAATGTCCGTATACTCGGCACCCACGTATTGAAAGACGTGTGTTTTACCCCGGGAGATCTTCCATGCTGCCCTGGGATGCCGCGTGCGGCAGAAATTGGCTGAGGGCAGGGTAACCTGCTCCGACCGCATGGAAGAAGTCAGCAGAGGGCATAGTAGCCGCAGGAAAACGAGCCGTGAATTCCACGGAGGACTCACCCCGGTGAAGGCCCGAACGGTGCCCGGACCGAATGGTACGGGTAAATGATAGAGACAAATAGGAGGTGTATACTTATGGACATATTGCCACAGCAGATGGAAATGTTCACAGCGTTACAGATCACCGAAAGTCCGACAGAAAGTTCCCGACTCATGGAGTTTATCCTTGAAAGGGGAAACATGTTCAGAGCATTAAAAAGGGTCCGTAGCAACAAAGGGGCACCTGGAATCGACAACATGACCGTTGATCAACTACCGGGTTACCTCAGACGCCACTGGCCCAAAGTTAAGGGAAAGTTGCTGCAGGGAAACTACAAGCCATTACCGGTGAAAAGGAAAGAAATTCCTAAACCCGATGGCGGAGTAAGACTGCTCGGCATTCCAACAGTTTTGGATCGTTTGATCCAGCAAGCCGTCAGCGAGATATTGCAGCAAATATGGGACCCGCATTTTTCTGAGTCCAGTCATGGATTCAGACCTGGAAGATCCCAGCATGATGCCATACTCCAAGGCAAAGTTTATCTGCTCTCAGGATATACACACTCTGTTAATATGGATCTTTCCAAATTTTTCGACAGAGTGAACCATGACCGCCTCATGAGCCGTCTGGCTGAAAGAATAAAGGATAAGCGGGTTCTCAAGCTTATCCGAAGTTACTTAACAGCCGGTGTCATGATCGACGGGGTGGTTGTATCTGCCGCTGAAGGAACTCCTCAAGGCGGCCCTCTTTCACCAGTGATCTCAAATATCGTTTTGGATGAACTGGATAAAGAGTTGGAGAAAAGAGGGCATAAATTTGTCAGATACGCTGATGACTTTGTCATATATCTCAAGAGCAAGAAAGCGGCCGAACGTGTTATGAAAAGTGTTACACGGTTTATAACCGTAAAGCTCAGGCTCAAGGTCAATGAAGAGAAAAGCAAGGTCAGCCGACCATGGCTGGACAAATTTCTCGGCTACACATTTATCAGTATGTGCGGCAAGACCAAGATCCGCATACACCGGAAAACAATCGAGCGCTTCAAAGAAAGGGTTCGAGAATTAACAAACCGGAACTGTGGTCTAAGTCTTCCCCAGATCATTGATAAATTGAATATGTACATCAGGGGATGGTGGAATTATTACTGTCTCACCGAAGCAAGACACATATTCAAGTCCTTGAACGGCTGGATTATCCGCCGCTTGAGATGTGTTGTATGGAAACAGTGGAAAAATCCCGGAACGAAAATCCGGAACCTGCTTAAACGAGGCATACCGTTTCAATATGCCGTCACTTGCGGAAATTCCCGCAAGAAACACTGGCGCATGAGCAGGGTTAAATGGGTTGTCATGGCTCTGCCAAACAAATATTTCCTTTCTCTTGGATTATTTCTGCCCGGGAACTAATCTGCCTGATCAGCCGAACCGCCGGATACGCGATCCGTATGTCCGGTGGTGTGGGAGGGCTCCTCAGTGATGGGGGGTCCTATCCCGATAGAATTATTTTATCCATATAGAAAGATCCATTGTGTCCCCGGTCTTTCTTCTGTAATTGGCATGAGCAATTGCGATGCCTACGCTGGTCAGTTCAAGTCGATTAAAAGATGCTTTGCCCCAAACATCGAAAATCTTTTCCATCTCTGGTATTGCCTCCAGAAGCATCGTTTTCACTTCGCCTTGTGATTTTGTAGTATTTTGCCAATATTGTTTTAGTTTATTTTTTATTTCTTCACTAAGTCCATTTTTATCAATTATTCGCTCAAGAACATCTTCATCAAACACACCGATTTGCAACTTTGTCGGTTCATGGAAACACGGAATAATTAACCCTTGCAGGTTATGTTCTTCACCAATCTCGTCAACTAACTCTTCTTCAGTAAAACCTTTGGAAAAAAATGCTTTATATGTTTCTCTGAGTCGCTTTTCTAATTGGCCATAATTTCCTGTTCTAACATGGCCACAGCCTAAATACTCAATATGGGTATAATCAGAGTGGGAATCAGACAAGTTCTCCACAAAGGGGATGATTCTTTTATTAAAGTGAGCTACAAGCTCATTATAGTTTTTCACATCTATTCGTCTGGTGCTGACTAATAGAAAATTTAGAGTTAATGTGTCTAATTGTTCGATTGTTAATTTAGGAGCAATACTAAGTGATTCATCAAGTACAATTTGCACCATATTTCTCTTAGGCTCAGAAGCTCGATCAACTAAGATATCTACAAGCAAATCCCCAAGATCCTCGTCTCCGCTCATAGCATACTGTTTTTGTACAGTGAATAGGGCATCTTGCATTGCTGGTTGTTCAAATTCACCAATAGACTCAGGATGCCGTTCTGTAAGCTGTGAGATTATTTTGTCAGTAACCTCTTCTGCTCTTTTTTGTGCAATAGCAGCAGCTTCTTTTTTTAACTCAATAAAATTAGCCTTGAACACATCATTCGCAATTTCTTTTGCGTCTGCGTAGGAAATGCCTTGATTCACAATAACTTGCTGGCCTTGTAAATTTGTGGAGTTATCACCAGCGTCTTGCTTTTGATTGGATTTATTTGTCATTTTTTTGAGTAAACTCAACATTTCCACCTGCCTGAATATTAGTAGAATTATTCCCTGAACGCTGACTTCTATTGATGACGTTTGAACTTTTCTTTTTAAAAAAGGTGATTATTGAGCCTATTATGAGAACTCCAATCCCACTGAATATCCATGTGTAATTGCTGTTAATCCATTCTGTGATGGTATCCAAAATATTCTCCCGTAAGATTCTAACGCTTGGGTAACGGGCAGCAAGGGTTTCCAAGAAAGTTGATTGAAAGCACATCATTCAAAAGTTTTTTCAACCTTTAAAAGAAGGAGACCCTTGCTGTCCGGTTCACCCGCCTGTTGTGTGCCGGGCACGGCACACGTCTTAAGGGTGAGCCTGCATCTTCCTTTATGGAAGTCAAGGCAAGTCCCAAGCCCAGCCAGATGGAGGCGAAGGGCATAGTGTTATCACAACGGGGTCCCGGTGACGGTACTCCGGAAGGCAGTGGCTTCGCCGAGGCGGAGTGGCACAAAAGTACGGGGTGACGTACAGAAATCGAGTTAGGCGTGCATTTGCGGGACGAGCCTGCAACACAAGGTAAAGTCCTCTATCCATTATAGGCAATGTCCGTATACTCGGCACCCACGTATTGAAAGACGTGTGTTTTACCCCGGGAGATCTTCCATGCTGCCCTGGGATGCCGCGTGCGGCAGAAATTGGCTGAGGGCAGGGTAACCTGCTCCGACCGCATGGAAGAAGTCAGCAGAGGGCATAGTAGCCGCAGGAAAACGAGCCGTGAATTCCACGGAGGACTCACCCCGGTGAAGGCCCGAACGGTGCCCGGACCGAATGGTACGGGTAAATGATAGAGACAAATAGGAGGTGTATACTTATGGACATATTGCCACAGCAGATGGAAATGTTCACAGCGTTACAGATCACCGAAAGTCCGACAGAAAGTTCCCGACTCATGGAGTTTATCCTTGAAAGGGGAAACATGTTCAGAGCATTAAAAAGGGTCCGTAGCAACAAAGGGGCACCTGGAATCGACAACATGACCGTTGATCAACTACCGGGTTACCTCAGACGCCACTGGCCCAAAGTTAAGGGAAAGTTGCTGCAGGGAAACTACAAGCCATTACCGGTGAAAAGGAAAGAAATTCCTAAACCCGATGGCGGAGTAAGACTGCTCGGCATTCCAACAGTTTTGGATCGTTTGATCCAGCAAGCCGTCAGCGAGATATTGCAGCAAATATGGGACCCGCATTTTTCTGAGTCCAGTCATGGATTCAGACCTGGAAGATCCCAGCATGATGCCATACTCCAAGGCAAAGTTTATCTGCTCTCAGGATATACACACTCTGTTAATATGGATCTTTCCAAATTTTTCGACAGAGTGAACCATGACCGCCTCATGAGCCGTCTGGCTGAAAGAATAAAGGATAAGCGGGTTCTCAAGCTTATCCGAAGTTACTTAACAGCCGGTGTCATGATCGACGGGGTGGTTGTATCTGCCGCTGAAGGAACTCCTCAAGGCGGCCCTCTTTCACCAGTGATCTCAAATATCGTTTTGGATGAACTGGATAAAGAGTTGGAGAAAAGAGGGCATAAATTTGTCAGATACGCTGATGACTTTGTCATATATCTCAAGAGCAAGAAAGCGGCCGAACGTGTTATGAAAAGTGTTACACGGTTTATAACCGTAAAGCTCAGGCTCAAGGTCAATGAAGAGAAAAGCAAGGTCAGCCGACCATGGCTGGACAAATTTCTCGGCTACACATTTATCAGTATGTGCGGCAAGACCAAGATCCGCATACACCGGAAAACAATCGAGCGCTTCAAAGAAAGGGTTCGAGAATTAACAAACCGGAACTGTGGTCTAAGTCTTCCCCAGATCATTGATAAATTGAATATGTACATCAGGGGATGGTGGAATTATTACTGTCTCACCGAAGCAAGACACATATTCAAGTCCTTGAACGGCTGGATTATCCGCCGCTTGAGATGTGTTGTATGGAAACAGTGGAAAAATCCCGGAACGAAAATCCGGAACCTGCTTAAACGAGGCATACCGTTTCAATATGCCGTCACTTGCGGAAATTCCCGCAAGAAACACTGGCGCATGAGCAGGGTTAAATGGGTTGTCATGGCTCTGCCAAACAAATATTTCCTTTCTCTTGGATTATTTCTGCCCGGGAACTAATCTGCCTGATCAGCCGAACCGCCGGATACGCGATCCGTATGTCCGGTGGTGTGGGAGGGCTCCTCAGTGATGGGGGGTCCTATCCCGATAACATTTATGTTGTTCTATAAAATAATTGCCTACAAGCCCCTAAAATGGATGCTCAAAATCTCTATATAATTGACATGAATTTTCATTCAAAAGCAACGTAAATGTAACTTTTGAGATTTATAATTTCATTATTCAATAGTGGTCATTAGCGAGCTGAGGGTGCATTCTATAGATGGTTGTTACACCAAGATAAACAATTGGTGTGTCAGTAAGAGCTAATAACCATCTTGCAATCAAATTAGTTGAAAATAGTTTTATCATGCTTTCTGGGCTAATTGTCCCTCCAAAAGCAACTAGGAGGAAGACACCACAAGCTAATGATTGAGAAATGAATGTAGAAACATTGTTTCTTAACCATAAAAACCTTCCAGTTGTTTTATGCCTAAGCCAACTAAAAATTGTTACATCAGCGAATTGAGATATTAAAAAACTACAAATTGCAGCGAACAATGTCCGAGTATTGCTATCAAGGACAGCTTTATAAGCTTCTTGCTTTGTCCAGAAAGGTGCAGATGGTAGCAAGATTGCAAACTGAATAGATGTTAATGATAACAGCAAAACTATTGCTCCTCCAATAACAAAATACATAGCATATTTCTTACCATAGACCTCACTAACAATGTCAGTTATTGGAAATGTTAAACTCCACAAGAAAATACCTGCAGGGACGTAAAGCCCTCCAATATGAGCAATTTTTGTTCCTATAACTGTATTCATAACCAAACTACCACAAAAAACAGAACATAGGATAATATATGTTCTAAGAGATTTGTCGCTAAATGAATTGTTAATAGTATTATAGTTGGCCATTTTTGTTATTTCCTTCAGATCAAGGTAGTTTGTTATGTTTTCTCCATAGTGACGGATTGTCAATAAAAGAAGATAAATCTTGGAATACATCATTATTTATAAGAGCATTTTCATGCAGAAAAATAATAATTTCTCTGGCAGAACAAAAAGAAAAATGTGTTATTTCATATTTTGAAAAATTTTTGGTTGCTATTGGATTTTCATACGTCACTAAAGAGCCAACACTTCTGACTTTGATTCCATATTCAATTAAGGTATCCATTGAAGCTAAAGAATGTCTAGAGTAATGCACAACATCATCTATGACCAAACAATTACAACATTTTCCTGTTTGGTTTTTAGTGAGTCCGGAAATACTATTATTTGATGAAAAATCTATCTTATTTTCAAATTTAATATATATTGTCCCGATATTTTTGTTAAGTTTCAATGAAAGCTGCTTGGCAGCTAACCACGCTGGAATTAATCCTCCTGATGCTACTCCACAAACAATATCTATATTGCTGATTTTATGTATATTGTCTTCTATTAACAACTTCATAATTTTTTCGAACAGTTTTACATCTGATAAAATTGCGTTTACGTCAATAAAGATAGGAGTAGCATACCCGGAAGAGTTAAAGAGTATATCTTTATTCTCAAAAATGCTGCTTGTCTTTATGGCTCCAGCATTCCACATTAAAGATATAAAGGAACTTTTTGATTTATCCATAACTAAATTTGCTCTAAATACGAATCTACAATCGATATCATATGTTGTATACTTTTATCCTTCTGGTTAGAAAATAAAGAAACCAAATAATTGTCATTCATTAAGTCTTTTTTGTGCGCAACCCCAGGATCATTAAATAATAATAATTCAGAATTGTACACTTCTGGAGGGATATCATATAGGTTCTGAGAAAAAATTGTTTTGAAATCAATAAATGCATTCAGCATTGATCCCCCACTCTGAACTATCCATGTCTCGATTCCAATGCCTCCTAACCCTACCACGTTTGAAGCCTTTGAGGTTAAGGCATTTTTAAATATTGATTTTGCAGCAATTATATTGGCTAAGATAGACTTTAATACAGATTCCCCATGATTTTTTAAGATATTAGTATATTGCAGCTGTTTGGCCATATGCGTAATTACAATATTATTTGGCAATTTGAGTATAAATGTCACATCAACATCAATAATTTTATCATGAAATTGCACTTCTCCTAAGTGCCACTGAGAGGGGCGATTTCCTTCAAGAATTTTGGCAGAGGTTTTTTCTGCAAACAAATTACATGCTTGCAATATATTATCATCATCAAAAGTATCCAACTCTACTAGATAATCATAATCAATAGTATGCTTATTTTTCGTAATGCAAGTACGTCGAGCAATAGATCCAGATGGAATTATGCTGTGACAACAAATCCCAACTTCATCAAGCAATGAGTTGATAAACTTAGCAATAATAGTGGAAGTCAGTTGATGAGAAGTGAAAAATGGATCTATAGATTCTTCTATATCTCTGATGAAATTTTTATGTTTTTTTTTACTAATACTATCATTTTTGTAAACATAATTAATTCCACCTATTGATGGCAATCCATTAAATACTGTCTCTTTGTACTTTTTATAATCTTCTTCTGAAAACAATAATCTTCGTCTATGATCCCATATTGATATATAGTTCGGGCATTTAGATATTTCAGATTTCAAATAGTTTAGCTTTCTAAAATCATTACATAAAATATCATTGACTATGATCTCTTTCTTGTTGTTGCTATTATGAATAAAGCTTGCTATGAAAGTCCTATTGTCAGGAAACCTGTATGTGAAATTGCAATTTGTAGAGCTGAGTAGCAAGTCCTTTAATTTGTAAAATGTTTTTATATTATTTCCCATATTAACCAGCCATATTTGACAATATCATTAATCAAAGCCTATTATTGTATCGCCTTCTTGTCGTTCGTATTCATTCCACCATTTTTTAATTAGCTTTTCCCAACTATCGATATTGTCACTTCTCCGTGAATCATTTTTTATTCGCCTCAAACATTCTTTTTCACAAGTTTCAAGTATTATAACTTTCGAATTTAATAATTTTTTCAATTGCTCTCTATCTTTAGCAAGGGCACCCCAATTGATAACCCATGAATTATTGAAATGACCATTAATTGGTGGCTCTACTATCAGCTTATACAAATGATCTCGAACACTTTTTACGAATGGTAGAATGTGAGATGGCTTTTGATACCAAGGTTGTCCAGATATTGCGTGAGATAAAGCATCCATATCAATGATCAAATCACCACTATTTGATTCTTTTTTTACATAAGTAGTTTTCCCGCTACCAGGAGGACCACAAATAACGTAATTCATATTCATAACTGTTTTTTTATGTTAACGCTTGGGTAACGGGCAGCAAGGGTTTCCAATAAAATTCATTGGAAGCACATCATCCAAAAGTTTTTTTAACCTTTAAAAAGAAGGAGACCCTTGCTGTCCGGTTCACCCGCCTGTTCAAGTAAGCCGCTGCGCGGCAGATTAAGCCGTATCATCATTGTTCAATTCCATTGCTCATGGTATCTTGTTACCGGCTTGCAGGTCGGTATCTTCACCCGACAAGGTTAAAGAAAAAAGGAAGATACCATGAGCAATTTAATCAAACGTTTTAAAGAAGATCTCCAACTTGCCGGTTATGCAAAAAGGAGCATTCAATCCTATACCAGTTCGGTTTTAAGACTACAGCGCTTTTACAATAAACCATTAGAAGATATCACTGAAGAACAGCTCCGTCAATACTGGCTTTGCTGCCAGAATGAATTCGGCTGGAGCGCTGCTACTCTGCGGATCAGTTACTCTGGTATTCAGCATTTTTTTACCAAAACGCTGGTCCGGTCCTGGAACATTTTCAACGACATCAAATGGAAGCGTGAGCAGACCTTACCGACTATTCTGAGTCTGGAGGAAGTCAGAAAGATTATTTATGCCCTTCCCACTGTGCAAAGTCATGCATTTTATTTGACATTATATTCCATGGGACTGCGTTTAAGGGAGGCAACAACACTTCAGGTCAAAGATATTCTTTCCGACAGGGGACTTGTGCATATTCACGGTGGAAAGGGTGCCATGGACAGGACGGTGCCTTTACCCAAAATAACCCTGTTGACGTTGCGCAAATACTATAAAACCCATCGCAATTCAAAATGGATATTCCCTGCTTTGGGCCGCAATGGCGGTAAGGACGCTCAATATGCCAAAAATCATGTCAGTGACAGTGGGGTTCAAGGCGTTTTGCGATCTACTTTGAAACGCCTGAAGTTTAAAAAACATGTTCACCCTCATGTCTTCCGCCATGCCTATGCGACGCATTTGCTGGAAGCTAATATCCCCATACGCCATGTGCAAAAAATATTAGGCCATAAAACCCTTAAAAGCACCATGATTTATCTGCATGTGACCACACAGGCCCAAGTTGATTCCAATGACAAAGTTTCCAAAGTCATGCAGGGGGTGTTGTCATGAGTGCTGTTCAAAAAATCTTCCAAATGTATGGGCCGAAATATCTGACACTTTATGGAGATCGAATGCCGAAGTCTCATAAAAAAACCATACGGGATATCAGTGCCTGCAGAAAGGGTTCCTTTGGAACAATGGTGTATGAATGTGATGACTGCCGTAATCTGCATTTTATTCACTGCTGCTGCGGCAATCGTCATTGTCCCAACTGTCAGCAGAGTAAAGCGGACCAATGGCTGGATCAGCAGATGAAAAAGCTGCTGCCGACCTATTATTTCCTGTTAACCATTACACTTCCCCAGGGCCTGCGGGATGTTGTAAGGTCTCATCAAAAATTATCTTATGGTGCCCTGTTTTCATGCACCAATGAAGCCCTGAAAAAACTGGCACAAGATACACGGTTTATCGGATCTGATCGAATCGGATATCTGGCAGCCCTCCACACATGGGGCGGCATGCTTCAGTATCATCCACATTTGCATATAATAATTCCCGGAGGTGCTTTATCTGATAATGACCAATGGCTTTCTTCCAGACAGGATCTGTTTGTTCACACAAAACCTCTGGCGGTCATTTTTAAAGCCAAATTCAAAGATGCCATAAAAAAAGCCGGGCTGCTCGATAAAATTGATTCCGCAGTATGGAAACAGCAATGGGTGATTGACAGCCAGGCCGTGGGGCAGGGACAAAATTCCCTGCGCTATCTTTCAAGATATGTGTTCCGGGTTGCCATCTCCAATAATCGTATTAAAAGCATTGAAAATGGCGTCATCAAATTTTTGTATAAAGACCGTGAAAAAAAGAAGTGGAAAACTATGGCATTGGATGCCATGGAGTTTATCCGACGATTCTTGCAGCATGTTCTTCCCAAAGGGTTTATGAAAATTAGACATTATGGATTTCTCAATCCCAACAGCGCATTGTCCATAGAAAAAATCCGTGAACTCATCTCATTCATCCATGACATTATTGCTCTTTTTATTAAAATCCCGGAACTTGAAATACCGGGTATTAAATGCAGCCATTGCGGGCATGATTTGAAATTTATTTTCTTTGCAAAGCCGGAACCAAGAGGCAGGCCCGGATAACTTCACAAAACTGACTACCCGGTGTTGCTCGACTTTAAAAACAGCCTGATAAATGACTATCGACATGCTTCAGTATCCGTACGCCAAATTGACGGTATTTTAATTTTTGACCTGGGTTTTAAGGGCTGAAAACGACCTGAATTTTGATTTTTACATCAGGATAAAGGCCATCTTTTGATATTTTAATCACATCTTGTCATAAACACATCCAGCAAATCGTTAACCTTTCCCCCTATTGATCCGCGGCTTCTTGAACCATAGGATTAGTACCGAGCCTCGTGCCTCGGCACGGTTACTAATCCTTTATTTGTTATCTGATCAGTTCTATTTTTATCAGATTGTTATGTTTTCGGGTCAGTGACTTAATTTGGAACTTGCAAGACGATTTAGACTTACACCAGCTTCTGCTGCTTTGATAGCAAGAGTACGATGAACATCTGGCGGAACACGAACCATAAATTTACCGCTATAATTTTTAATAGCGATAGGTTTAGGAATTTTTTCTTTATTCCTCTTCATATCCGTTACCACATCGGCAACTAAATTTCGGATACCTTTCAAAGCGGCTTCAGGCGTTTCAGTCAACCAGCTTAAACTTGGAAACTCTGCACACAGACCAATATACTCATCGTCATCGGCTGACCAAGTTACTCGGTATGTGTAGTGATCATTTTTTATTACCATTCTCCACCTCCAAACGCTCAATGGCTTTTAGGACTTGCTTGACTTGGTAGGCCTTTGCTTTTCCTTTAGAGTTCTGGATATTAACACGAGGGTCTCCTCTCCAAGGGGTTTTGTATACTCTATGGCTTGAGCCTGATTGTCTCGCGTCACCAAAGTAAAAATCACAAACTTTGCATAATTCTGAAAACTTGACATCTTTCGGACTGTTTTTAAACTGCTTCAGTTTTCCAGCTATGCTTTTCATGTGTAAATGATACTATTATTGATATCAATGTCAAGTTTAAAATTTGTCGATCCTCATCACTGGGATACGGTTCTAAAAGATAACGCTTGGGTAACGGGCAGCAAGGGTTTCCAAAAAAGTTAATTGAAAGCATATCATTCAAAAGTTTTTCAACCTTTAAAAAGAAGGAGACCCTTGCTGTCCGGTTCACCCGCCTGTTGGGCATAACATTACTTCGGCCACTCTTTGTACTTTGACGGATAAATAGTGATCTCTTCTTTATCCCAGATATCGAAAATGGCTTGATGGCGAAAGTTATCAGAACCGTGATTGCGGTTGCGAAACTGGAGAAGCCAAGTATAGATATCCGCCAGTTGCAAGAAGCGGCTAAGGTGAGAGTGGGTGAAATGTACAGAATCAACCAAGCTTTTGATGTCTCTACCAAACGCGAAATCTGTGCCAATAGCCCGATAACCAGATAAACTGCCAGCATATCGTTCGGCTACCCTGTCGCTCTCCCGATCCCCGATCAACATCCCCAGGCAAGACTGAGCCTTGCAAAGGTCGTTGGCTCTCTCGCAAAAGAACATGAAAGCAACCTCGTCAGGAACTTGGTTTTGCCAAAGCTTTCCTGCATTAATCTGAACATCAATTAAGTTCAACTGTGGCATTGAAAGTATCTGCATCAGTTTATCGAAGAGCGCCACTCGCTGTTTAAAATTTACCCAATCTTTAAAGTTTTTTTTCCGGTGGTAAATCTCGGTAGCATGAAGTTCATTGCCGCGTTCTAACCGCGAGCTGCCAAATGCCTCCTCAACGACTTCATTAATGCGCGCCTCAACTTCAGCCAAGTGTTCTTCGTCTATGCCAATACCGCCAATGTGGTAGTGAGGATAGCCGTCATCATTCTTTGCTTCGTCAAAAAAAATCAGTTTCATTTTAATAATTGCCTTGCAGCCCAACGCTTGGGTAACGGGCAGCAAGGGTTTCCAAAAAAGTTAATTGAAAGCACATCATTCAAAAGTTTTTTCAACCTTTAAAAAGAAGGAGACCCTTGCTGTCCGGTTCACCCGCCTGTTGTGTGCCGGGCACGGCACACGTCTTAAGGGTGAGCCTGCATCTTCCTTTATGGAAGTCAAGGCAAGTCCCAAGCCCAGCCAGATGGAGGCGAAGGGCATAGTGTTATCACAACGGGGTCCCGGTGACGGTACTCCGGAAGGCAGTGGCTTCGCCGAGGCGGAGTGGCACAAAAGTACGGGGTGACGTACAGAAATCGAGTTAGGCGTGCATTTGCGGGACGAGCCTGCAACACAAGGTAAAGTCCTCTATCCATTATAGGCAATGTCCGTATACTCGGCACCCACGTATTGAAAGACGTGTGTTTTACCCCGGGAGATCTTCCATGCTGCCCTGGGATGCCGCGTGCGGCAGAAATTGGCTGAGGGCAGGGTAACCTGCTCCGACCGCATGGAAGAAGTCAGCAGAGGGCATAGTAGCCGCAGGAAAACGAGCCGTGAATTCCACGGAGGACTCACCCCGGTGAAGGCCCGAACGGTGCCCGGACCGAATGGTACGGGTAAATGATAGAGACAAATAGGAGGTGTATACTTATGGACATATTGCCACAGCAGATGGAAATGTTCACAGCGTTACAGATCACCGAAAGTCCGACAGAAAGTTCCCGACTCATGGAGTTTATCCTTGAAAGGGGAAACATGTTCAGAGCATTAAAAAGGGTCCGTAGCAACAAAGGGGCACCTGGAATCGACAACATGACCGTTGATCAACTACCGGGTTACCTCAGACGCCACTGGCCCAAAGTTAAGGGAAAGTTGCTGCAGGGAAACTACAAGCCATTACCGGTGAAAAGGAAAGAAATTCCTAAACCCGATGGCGGAGTAAGACTGCTCGGCATTCCAACAGTTTTGGATCGTTTGATCCAGCAAGCCGTCAGCGAGATATTGCAGCAAATATGGGACCCGCATTTTTCTGAGTCCAGTCATGGATTCAGACCTGGAAGATCCCAGCATGATGCCATACTCCAAGGCAAAGTTTATCTGCTCTCAGGATATACACACTCTGTTAATATGGATCTTTCCAAATTTTTCGACAGAGTGAACCATGACCGCCTCATGAGCCGTCTGGCTGAAAGAATAAAGGATAAGCGGGTTCTCAAGCTTATCCGAAGTTACTTAACAGCCGGTGTCATGATCGACGGGGTGGTTGTATCTGCCGCTGAAGGAACTCCTCAAGGCGGCCCTCTTTCACCAGTGATCTCAAATATCGTTTTGGATGAACTGGATAAAGAGTTGGAGAAAAGAGGGCATAAATTTGTCAGATACGCTGATGACTTTGTCATATATCTCAAGAGCAAGAAAGCGGCCGAACGTGTTATGAAAAGTGTTACACGGTTTATAACCGTAAAGCTCAGGCTCAAGGTCAATGAAGAGAAAAGCAAGGTCAGCCGACCATGGCTGGACAAATTTCTCGGCTACACATTTATCAGTATGTGCGGCAAGACCAAGATCCGCATACACCGGAAAACAATCGAGCGCTTCAAAGAAAGGGTTCGAGAATTAACAAACCGGAACTGTGGTCTAAGTCTTCCCCAGATCATTGATAAATTGAATATGTACATCAGGGGATGGTGGAATTATTACTGTCTCACCGAAGCAAGACACATATTCAAGTCCTTGAACGGCTGGATTATCCGCCGCTTGAGATGTGTTGTATGGAAACAGTGGAAAAATCCCGGAACGAAAATCCGGAACCTGCTTAAACGAGGCATACCGTTTCAATATGCCGTCACTTGCGGAAATTCCCGCAAGAAACACTGGCGCATGAGCAGGGTTAAATGGGTTGTCATGGCTCTGCCAAACAAATATTTCCTTTCTCTTGGATTATTTCTGCCCGGGAACTAATCTGCCTGATCAGCCGAACCGCCGGATACGCGATCCGTATGTCCGGTGGTGTGGGAGGGCTCCTCAGTGATGGGGGGTCCTATCCCGATGTGTGCCGGGCACGGCACACGTCTTAAGGGTGAGCCTGCATCTTCCTTTATGGAAGTCAAGGCAAGTCCCAAGCCCAGCCAGATGGAGGCGAAGGGCATAGTGTTATCACAACGGGGTCCCGGTGACGGTACTCCGGAAGGCAGTGGCTTCGCCGAGGCGGAGTGGCACAAAAGTACGGGGTGACGTACAGAAATCGAGTTAGGCGTGCATTTGCGGGACGAGCCTGCAACACAAGGTAAAGTCCTCTATCCATTATAGGCAATGTCCGTATACTCGGCACCCACGTATTGAAAGACGTGTGTTTTACCCCGGGAGATCTTCCATGCTGCCCTGGGATGCCGCGTGCGGCAGAAATTGGCTGAGGGCAGGGTAACCTGCTCCGACCGCATGGAAGAAGTCAGCAGAGGGCATAGTAGCCGCAGGAAAACGAGCCGTGAATTCCACGGAGGACTCACCCCGGTGAAGGCCCGAACGGTGCCCGGACCGAATGGTACGGGTAAATGATAGAGACAAATAGGAGGTGTATACTTATGGACATATTGCCACAGCAGATGGAAATGTTCACAGCGTTACAGATCACCGAAAGTCCGACAGAAAGTTCCCGACTCATGGAGTTTATCCTTGAAAGGGGAAACATGTTCAGAGCATTAAAAAGGGTCCGTAGCAACAAAGGGGCACCTGGAATCGACAACATGACCGTTGATCAACTACCGGGTTACCTCAGACGCCACTGGCCCAAAGTTAAGGGAAAGTTGCTGCAGGGAAACTACAAGCCATTACCGGTGAAAAGGAAAGAAATTCCTAAACCCGATGGCGGAGTAAGACTGCTCGGCATTCCAACAGTTTTGGATCGTTTGATCCAGCAAGCCGTCAGCGAGATATTGCAGCAAATATGGGACCCGCATTTTTCTGAGTCCAGTCATGGATTCAGACCTGGAAGATCCCAGCATGATGCCATACTCCAAGGCAAAGTTTATCTGCTCTCAGGATATACACACTCTGTTAATATGGATCTTTCCAAATTTTTCGACAGAGTGAACCATGACCGCCTCATGAGCCGTCTGGCTGAAAGAATAAAGGATAAGCGGGTTCTCAAGCTTATCCGAAGTTACTTAACAGCCGGTGTCATGATCGACGGGGTGGTTGTATCTGCCGCTGAAGGAACTCCTCAAGGCGGCCCTCTTTCACCAGTGATCTCAAATATCGTTTTGGATGAACTGGATAAAGAGTTGGAGAAAAGAGGGCATAAATTTGTCAGATACGCTGATGACTTTGTCATATATCTCAAGAGCAAGAAAGCGGCCGAACGTGTTATGAAAAGTGTTACACGGTTTATAACCGTAAAGCTCAGGCTCAAGGTCAATGAAGAGAAAAGCAAGGTCAGCCGACCATGGCTGGACAAATTTCTCGGCTACACATTTATCAGTATGTGCGGCAAGACCAAGATCCGCATACACCGGAAAACAATCGAGCGCTTCAAAGAAAGGGTTCGAGAATTAACAAACCGGAACTGTGGTCTAAGTCTTCCCCAGATCATTGATAAATTGAATATGTACATCAGGGGATGGTGGAATTATTACTGTCTCACCGAAGCAAGACACATATTCAAGTCCTTGAACGGCTGGATTATCCGCCGCTTGAGATGTGTTGTATGGAAACAGTGGAAAAATCCCGGAACGAAAATCCGGAACCTGCTTAAACGAGGCATACCGTTTCAATATGCCGTCACTTGCGGAAATTCCCGCAAGAAACACTGGCGCATGAGCAGGGTTAAATGGGTTGTCATGGCTCTGCCAAACAAATATTTCCTTTCTCTTGGATTATTTCTGCCCGGGAACTAATCTGCCTGATCAGCCGAACCGCCGGATACGCGATCCGTATGTCCGGTGGTGTGGGAGGGCTCCTCAGTGATGGGGGGTCCTATCCCGATAGCTAAATTAAATCATTGAGATAGTTCATGTGCAAAAAACCAATAATCTTATTTTGTATTGGTAAATTCATTTTTAAAATATTCGCCTCATGATCTCTTTCGGGAACAATAACATAAAAACCAAATTCACCATGTTTTAAATCAAGGTCTCCCATTAAACGCCATTCCCTTTCATGGGTAAAGTCAACATTTCCATAATCGAATTGAACATGGCGCCATTTTTCATCATCTGGAATCCAATGAGCCTCATCATCAGGCAAATAAATTACTGGTCTTGCTCCTGCCCTCCATGCAGATGATTTTGACATTGCTATGCCGAAATAATCGTATTTATGTTTTGAGTATCCTTCTTTGATATAATATTTTACAAAGCTGAGGGGCATTTCAGTAAAACATACTGCTTGTTTTGTTCCTTTAATGAAGCCTTCATTACCACTTCCACGAATAATCCCTTCAGATAGAATTGAGTGCAGGGCTTTTTCAGCTGTTAATCCACCAGCACTGCTGCTTCTATCTCCTGTGAGATGAATAAGGGCATTTGTAATGTCTGGTCGTATTTTCACGGTATTGGTAAATAAGCTAACGCTTGGGTAACGGGCAGCAAGGGTTTCCAAAAAAGTTAATTGAAAGCACATCATTTAAAAGTTTTTCAACCTTTAAAAAGAATGAGACCCTTGCTGTCCGGTTCACCCGCCTGTTCTCTCAGGATTTGTTTATTGGTGTGCAGCCATATATTCAGTAATAGCTTGAGACAGTAGGCCTGATCTGCTGGACCCATATTTTTTTGCATATTGATCAACAGTTCTTAGTAATCTTTCAGGCATTGTAATATTTATGCGTTTCGATTTTAATGAGAGCTTACTTATATCTACCTCAATTAGTGCCCAAGTTCCATTTTTATAATTGGGATCATCTTTGTGCTTTTCAATATCGGTAGTTGTTGGAATAGGTTCTGAATCAATAAGCATTCCTTCAATATGACACTCTGCTGCTTCCTGTGCCATATTAATTGCTTCTTCGATAGTCTCTCCTGCAGAGTAACAACCCGGAAGATCAGGAATAGTTATGCTATAATCTGAATCTGGGTCTTTATGAATAACGATGGAATATTTCATAGTTACCTCCAATCCCACCCGGCTTGCCGATAAATATTTCGTAAAGTTCCAATAGCTAAATCCTTTTTAGGATGAGGAATGGTTACTTTCCCTTTTTTAGCTGGATGCTTAAATTGGTGATGATCTCCTTTAGCATGATGGAGAATCCATCCATCGCTTTTTAACCTTCGAATTATGTCTCGGTTGTTCATATTATGTGTATGATACACACCATATTGTTTTATGTCAATATTTTTAATGATAGTCGCGTGTTAAGAGAGAACAGTGTCAATAAGTGGAAATTTTCCATAATATTGACGGTAATAGATGTTAAATTTTTCCACTTATCACGATATTGGGCTATGAAAAATAGAAAATTATGTCTTGTTAAAATATTTAACTGCTCTTTTTCCACTTATTGTGCTATTATCAGCAGCATCATGGAAAATAAATCAAAATTCCGTCCAAATCCAAAATTAAAATTAATGGATCAGGTCCGAGAGGTCCTGAGGTATCACCATTACGCATATCGTACCGAGCAAACCTATACTCAGTGGATATTACGTTATGTCCGTTTTTTCGGTGCTAAAACACATCCTCGTGATCTTAATGCCCGTGATATCGAGCGTTTCCTGTCTGATTTAACGCTTACGCAAAAAGTATCGGCCTCAACCCAGCGTCAAGCCCTAAACGCCCTTGTTTTTCTTTACCGAGATGTACTGGACCTTCCCCTGGATGGAAAAATTCAGCCGGTTCGTTCAAAAAAAAAATTCAACTTGCCTACAGTACTCGGCAGAGAGGAAATTATCCGACTATTCAGACATATAAATGGAACACATGCTTTGATGGCCAAGCTCCTGTATGGTTCAGGGCTGCGGCTTATGGAATGTGTTCGTCTGCGGATCAAGGATCTTGATTTTAACCGTAAGCGAATTCATATACTCGGCAAGGGAAACAAATGGCGAAGTACTATTCTGGCTGACCCAATTCTTTCTGAACTGCAAACCCATATTAAAAATGTCAAGGCTTTGCATCAATGCGATCTTGAGCAGGGATTCGGTGAAGTATACATTCCAGAGGCTTTAGGCCGAAAATATAAAAAGGCTGCCATGGAAACCCAGTGGCAATACGTTTTTCCATCGAAAAAACGCTCCATAGATCCCCGATCAGGTCGGGAAAGAAGGCATCACGTCATGGAGTCCGGTCTTCAAAAGGCGGTAAAAAGAGCAGCGGGAATGGCTGACATTGACAAACGTGTCACCTGCCATACATTGCGCCACAGTTTGGCCACCACCATGCTGGAGAACGGAATCAACATCCGAGTGTTGCAGGAAATCATGGGCCATTCAGATGTCAAGACTACAGAGCGGTATACCCATGTGATGGACAAGGATATTTCCCGTATTATCAGCCCTCTTGAAGGTCTGAATTTGTAATACCCAACTTGTGAATGATTGGGTGTGTCCCAGCTTTTACATTAGCAAAAATCAGACCAATCTTAAAATTCTTATAAATTCGTTAAAAAGGGCTTATATTCCGGAAAAATGCTTGCTATACATCACTCCAAGAGTAAAAAAGCGATCAAATTTTCATAAAATTCGATTTCAGGCTGATTTTGAACCTTCTTTTTTGAATGAGACGATCATATTATGTAAAAGGTGGGACACACCCGAATGATTTAGTGTTTTAAAAAAATGTTGCGGGCAGACTTATAGAAGATACAGCTCCGCCCCTTCGATTACTTAATCGCCGTCAGCGACATCAAAGAGCAAATAAACAGTTTTGTACTATATAAGGGGTTTTTTAGAAAATCAATAGGTAAAAACCCCTAGTTTTTTTAAAAAAATGAATTGTACAAGTAGGAATACAACACCAGGAATCGGTTTTTCTTTGCCTTAAAGCATTTACACAAATCAAACCTCAACGTATAATACAGATTAAATTTTTTTTTGTTTTTTAGGAGTAAGTTTTATGAAAGGCTTTAAATTTGCCGGTATTCATGCCGGGATAAAAAAAAATGATCAAAAAGACTTGGGGCTGATATATTGTGAAAAACCTTCTGTTGCAGCAGCTTTGTTTACACGGAATAAAGTTATTGCCGCACCGGTAATTCTGGGAAAAGAAAAAATTAAAATCGGTGTCTGCCGTGCAGTCCTTGCAAACAGCGGCAATGCCAACTGCTTTACGGGAAACCAGGGAATTGAAGATGCCCGTGCCTGTTCAAAAATGGTCGCAGATTGCCTTGATATTGAAGAAGATCATGTGTTGGTGTCTTCAACCGGTGTGATTGGTGCCAATTTGCCAATGGATAAATTTAAAACCGGTGTTCCAGATGTTGTACAACAGCTTTCCGAAGATAATGTGGACCAGTTTGCCGATGCCATCCTTACAACCGACACCTGCCGGAAAATTGTGAATAGAAGCGCTACAATAGACAATAAAAAATTTTCAATCATGGGGATTGCAAAAGGATCCGGTATGATCCGACCTGATATGGCAACCATGCTGGCGTATATCTGTACGGATATCCATATTTCAGCAGATGATTTAAACAAATGCCTGAGTGCCGCCAATGAAAAATCTTTTAACCGGATTACCGTTGATGGGGATACCAGCACCAATGATACACTGATGGCCATGGCAAGCGGTACTTCAGAAGCACAAATAAATGATGCCGGGTCTAAAAAAATCTTTCAGGACATGTTGGATGACGTCTGTTTTGAACTTGCCAAAATGGTGGTCAAAGACGGGGAGGGTGCCACCAAGCTTGCCCAGATCATTATTAAAGGTGCCCAGACAAAAAAGGATGCATTCAAGGCTGCTGAAGCCATTGCCCATTCCAATCTGGTCAAGACGGCGATTTACGGTGAAGATCCCAACTGGGGAAGGATCACTGCTGCGGTCGGCCGTTCCGGTGCCCATGTTGTTCCTGAAAAAATTGATCTTTATTTTGATGACCAGGCCCTGGTTCTAAAGGGCGACTGGCAGGGAACCGAAGCTGAAAAAAAGACCTCTCAAATCATGAAAAACAGTGAAATTACAATTACCCTGGATCTGAATCTCGGGCAAGAGACCGACAGTTTCCTGTTTTGCGACTTTAGTGAAAATTATGTAAAAATTAACGCAGATTACAGGTCTTAACCATGCGGCTTCAAAAATATCTGGCCCATGCAGGGGTTTGTTCCAGGAGAAAAGCTGAAGAATACATATTACAGGGCTATGTAAAAGTAAACCATCAGGTGGTCACAGAACTTGGAACAAAAATTGATCCTGAACAAGACCAAGTGTTTTTTGACAATAAAAAAGTGTTTTTAAAACAGAATGTTTCAAAAATTTATATTGCTGTGAACAAACCTGAAGGAGTTGTTACATCCTGTTCACAGCAGAAAACAAAAATCATTCTTGATTTGATCAATATTGATGAGCGGGTCTATCCTGTGGGTAGGCTGGATAAAGATTCCAAGGGATTGGTGCTGCTCACCAATGACGGAGACCTTCACAATAAATTATCCCATCCGTCTTATAATCATGAAAAAGAATATGTTGTCACCACTGGCCAACCCATATCCGATGCTGACTTAACCCACATGGCCCAGGGGATGGTGATTGATAAAATTAAAACCAGGAAAGCAACGGTTAAGCGTCTTTCAAAAAATAAATTCCGTATTGTTTTGAAACAGGGAAGAAACCGTCAGATAAGAAAAATGGTAGGCAAAACCGGAAACAAGGTTGATATTTTACAGCGAATCCGCATGGCAAATATCAACCTTGGAAATTTAAAAGAAGGAAAATGGCGCTACTTGACCCCAAAAGAAATAAAACATTTAACCCAGTGACTCAATTCCTATGGCCGTTCTTATTTTTTCAAGAAAGGGAACGGAAAATTCTCTTGCTTTCATTGCACCCTTTTTAAGTATGGCATCAATATCAGATGGATTTTTTATCAGTTCTTCATAATGCTTTCTTGGCTCTGTTAAGATATTGTCAATATATTCGAACAAGTCCTGTTTCATGGTTCCCCATGCGATTCCCCTTCTGTAGCGTTCTGACATTTCAAGGGTCTCGGATTCAGATGCAAATGCCTTATAGATTGAAAAAAGGGTGCAGGTATCCGGATCTTTGGGCTCATCCGGACCCAGGGAATTGGTTTGAATTTTCATGATCATTTTTCTAAGTCGTTTTTGCGTATCAAACAGCGGAATATAATTGTTATAGCTTTTACTCATCTTGCGGCCGTCAAGACCTGAGAGAACCGAGGATGTTTCATCCACGACCACTTCGGGAAGGATAAACAGTTTTTTATAAACATGGTTAAATCTGGCAGCAATATCTCTTGTCATTTCAAGATGCTGGACCTGGTCTTTGCCCACGGGTACTTTTTTAGCATTAAACATGAGGATGTCGGCAGCCATGAGAACCGGATATGAAAAAAGTCCCATGGTAATGCCTTTATCCGGGTCTTTATTACCTTGTTCTTCGTTTTCTGCAACCGCAGCCTTATATGCATGGGCCCTGTTCATTAATCCCTTGGCGGTAAGGCTGGTGAGAATCCAGGTCAATTCAGGTATTTCAGGAATATCTGACTGCCGGTAGAAAACACAATGGTTATAATCCAGGCCCAGGGCGATCCATGCAGCTGCAATTTCAAGTGCGGATTGTTTTCTCAATTTCGGGTCATAATTTTTTATCAAAGAATGGTAATCAGCAAGAAAATAATAGGATTCAAGATCCTTGTTTTTACTGGTTTCAACAGCCGGCCGTATGGCACCGACATAATTACCGAGGTGTGGGGTTCCGCTGGGTGTGATCCCGGTTAAAAAATCTGCATTTTTCATGTTTAATTATTCCTGAAATAAATTATTTTAAATTGAAAGGGAAGTAACAAAAAGTCATGATTTAATCAATAAATTTGTTTTTTCAGCATATGCTGCAGCAAACTGGATTTCTTCTTTTCTTGTTTTTAATTGCCCGTCCAGTTTGGCATTTAATACCTGTTTGATTATGGCACTGAAAACAGGGCCGGGTTGTAAACCGAGTTTCAATAAATCCCTGCCCTTTATATAAGGTTTTATTCCTCTTTGATGCGTATAAAAATTTGAGATGGCTTTTTTTATTTCTTCATCTTTTACCAGAGCCATCATATATAAAATGTATTCTGTCTTAAAATTAATGAGAGTCCAGTACAACTCCTGTTTCGTATAAGTTGATGAGCTTTCTATAAGATTGAGCTGCTTTTCAGCCTTATATCTTTTTTCCAGAAGAATGCCGCGTTCTCTTAACGGTACGTTGAGCCGTGTGCATATTTGTTCACATACTTTATACGAACACCGGTTCAACATCGCCATAAAATAAACCGCCCATCTTGGATATGGTTCATCCATATAAAGAAGATCATGCCAGGACAGTATTTTATTCACCGACTCCAGCAGTTGATATGTATTTGGGATAAGGGTCAGGTCTTTATGAAGAACCTTTTCAAGACCGTAGCTTTCCATAGTTTTAATGGCGGGAATCGGGTTTTCCTCTTCAAAGATCTGCTTTAATTCGGATAATACCCGAAGACCGCTTAAATTTTTAAAGCAATCAATGGTAATTGCATTTTTAATTAAATTTGATGTGACTTTCCCTATTTTAAACCCAAACCGGTTTGAAAATTTAATAGCCCTGAAAATACGGGTGGGGTCTTCAACAAAGCTCAAATTGTGTATGGTTCTTATGGTTTTATCTTTCAGATCCCTGTTGGCACCGAAATAGTCGATCATTGTCCCGAAATTATCAGGGTTGAGACTTATGGCCAGGGTATTTATGGTAAAATCTCTTCGTGCAAGGTCAAGTTTTATGGAGCTTTTCTCTACAATGGGCAATGCTGCCGGTGTTTTATAATATTCCAGCCTGGCAGAGGCAACATCAATTTTAAAATTATCCGGATAAATAATGACGGCCGTACCAAATTTTTTATAGGTATTGATTCTGCAGCCTTCTTTTTTTGCATATGTTTTGGCAAATTCAATACCATCTCCTTCAACGACAATATCTATATCATCAATTTGTCTGCTCAACAACAGATCCCTGACAAAGCCTCCGACAACAAACATATTGAACCCAAGTTCATTGCCGGTTTTACCGATATTTTGTAAAAGTTGTTTTATACGGTTGTCCAGTCGTTGATACAAAATATTTTCAATCTGTCTTTTCTTGGCATTTTTCTTTATCCCCAGTTCGGTTTCATTCCTTTTGATTTCTTTGCTGTGCTGAACCAGGTAGTTTAACAGATCCGTCCGGGTAATGACCCCTTTAATAAATCCATCGTCGATAACAGGGAGAATCCTGTGCTTTCCTTCAACAATAATATTTTCAATTTGGGAGACATCGGCATCGGAAGAAATAGAGCTGACTTCGGAGTTCATATACTCTTTTACCGGGAGATGGGACAGCTTATGATATAATATTTTTTCTATGATCTGCCGGGTAATATATCCTTCATAATAATTTTTTTGTTTATCTACAACCAGAAGAGTGTTGATGTTGTATCGTGTCATCAGGCTGCCGGCTGTTTTACAGGTAACAAGAGGTTCAATGGTTATGGCAGGCGAGGTCATCATATTTTTTACAATTTGAATCTGCTTTACTTGTTTTTGAAGACGTTCGATGAGCATCATTTCAACCTGTGCCAGGGTGCGGTTTTCAACTTTTGCAGAAGCTGCAGAAGGATGACCGCCTCCACCAAATTCCGAAAGTATTTTTCCGACATCAACTTCGGGAATCAAATTCCTTGCAATGATATGTATTTTATTGCCCATTAAAACAATAGCAAAGAATATATCAAGGTTCTCCATCCTGACAATTTTTTGAACAATTGTCGCCAGATCTGTAATGTATGAAGAAGAAGAAATGACGGACATATGGATATCAACCCCGTTTATCCTGTGAATAGTCATTTCATTTAACAATTCATTTAACCATGTCACCTGTTCGGATTTGATCTCCTTGACCACAAAACCGGCAATTGTACTGAGGCTTGCGCCACATGATAAAAGAAAGGCTGCCTGTTCAAAATCTTCTCTGGTTGTTGAAGAGTAGGTAAACAATCCGGTATCCTCATATATTCCCAAGGCCATAATTGTTGCTTCTTCAGGGGTGGGGAAAAATTTTTTTTCCTGTAATAGTGAACATAATATGGTTATTGTTGCACCTGTTTGCCGGGTGATTTCCACAGAACCTTTTAAATCGCCTTCCATGGCGGGATGGTGATCATAGATATCTATTTTAATATCTTTTTTTCTTAGCAAATCAGATACCTGGGGCAGTCTGCTTGTTTGTCTTGTATCAACAATTACAAGCCTCAAGGTTTGAGAAAAATCAATGGAACCTGGGTCTGCCATGTTAAACAGGTAACTTGTGGAACTGATAAAAAAGTCCCGTAAATTTTTTTCCTGGGAACCTGGAAAAACAATAATTGAATTTGGATACAATTTTTGAGCCGCCAGCATTGAAGCGATGGCATCAAAATCCGCATTAATATGACTTGTGATAATCGTTTCTGCTGTAATGGTTTTGTTTTTTTTGCTCAAAAAATAACTCCTGTTGTAATCAATTAATAAAATTTATATAGTATATCTATTTTGATTTTACAAATGATCTGATCCTGATACATTTAAATTTTGGTATATTTTAAGTTTATAAAGGTAATCTTGATTTGAAACATGATAATTAAGGATTGATGATGACGACTGTATTTGAATGGAAGGGAAAAAACCCCAAAGGAAGAAAAGTCAAGGGTGAAATGGAGGCGGAAACTTCGAAACAGGTAGAACAAAGCCTCAAAAGACGAAAAATCACCCCGACCAGAGTCAAAAAAAAACCAAAAGATATTTTTGAAAACATAGAATTTCTTCAACCCAAAGTTAAAGAAAGTGACGTCATTATATTTTCCAGGCAGTTTTCCACAATGATTGACGCCGGTTTGCCGCTTCTTCAATGCCTTGATATTCTCCAGTCACAACAGGAAAATCCAACGTTTAAAAAAAACTTAAAAAAAATCAAAGGCTCTGTTGAATCTGGTGAAACTTTTGCAGATGCTTTGAAAAAATTCCCAAAAGTATTTAATGAGCTGTTCATCAATATGGTTGCAGCCGGTGAGGCCGGTGGTATACTTGATGTTATTTTGAAGAGACTGTCTGCCTATATGGAAAAAATGGCCAAGTTAAAGAGACAGGTCAAGGGTGCTATGACCTATCCGATTATCACCCTTATTGTAGCTGCTATAGTTGTTGCGGTTATCCTGGTGTTTGTGATTCCCGTTTTTTCTGCCATGTTTGCCGATTTTGGTGCAACATTACCTGCACCGACTTTATTGGTGATAGCCATGAGTGAATTTGTCATTGGCAATATCGGATATATCATTGGAGGAATAATTGCTTTCTTGTTTCTTTTCAAACGGACCTATGCCAATAAGAAAGGCCGAATTTTAATGGATGACCTGTTTTTGAGACTCCCTGTCATTGGTGTTCTGATACGCAAAGTTGCTGTGGCAAAATTTACCAGAACGACCAGTACAATGCTTTCAAGCGGGGTATCAATTCTTGAGGTACTTGAAATTGTGGCCAAAACATCCGGAAATAAAATCGTGGAATTTGCAATCCAGGACGTTAAAGCAGGAATTGCAGAAGGCCGGTCAATGGCTGACCCATTGCTTGAATCCGGTGTTTTTCCTTCCATGGTCTGTTCAATGATCGCTGTTGGAGAATCAACAGGTGCGCTGGATACAATGATGGAAAAAATTGCTGATTTTTACGATGATGAAGTGGACCAGGCCGTTAAAAATCTGACGGATATGATAGAGCCATTTATGCTCGTTTTTCTTGGAGTGGTGATTGGCGGACTTGTTATTTCAATGTATCTGCCTATTTTTACCATGGCGGGTGCAATTTCATAGAAATATGAAAGACAATTCTGTTAAAGAATCGACAAATTTATTTCTTCAAATCAAATGGATCATTCTGTCAAGAGTCATTTTTACCGTTGTTTTGATTGTCTCCTGCCTTGTTTTTTCATCAGGAGAACACTTGTCTTTTTTTTCACAGCCGTTTTTAACCTTATATAATATTGCAGCAGCCATTCTGGTTCTTTCAATCCTTTATCTTATCTGGTTAAATAAATTCAAAAACAAACTTTTTCTGGCGTATTTTCAAACAATTACGGATACGTTTATCGTCACTGCCATTATTTTTGTTACCGGCAGTTATGACAGTATTTTCACCTTTCTTTACCTGGTTGTTATTATCTACACTTCCATGTTACTGCTTCAAAAAGGCAGTTTGATTATTGCCACCATTTCATGTCTTCAATATGGCATATTGGTTGAACTGGAATACTATAAAATCATCAAGCCATTTTCGGGGCAGTTGTATCTTTCCGGTACGATTGATGAAAGTTACATTATTTATAGAATTATCATCATAATCATGGCTTGTTTTGCTGTTGCAATCTTAAGCGGCCTTTTGGCGCGTCAGTTAAAAGGAGCTAAACAGGATTTAAAAATGGTAAGGGAACACTTGAAACGGGTTGAAAAAATGGCTGCCATGGATGAAATGATTTCAGGCATAGCTCATGAGATCAAAAATCCTTTAGCGTCTTTATCAGGATCCATTCAATTGCTTCAGGAAGATACAAAACCCGGTTCTTATGAAGACAAACTGATGCAGATAATTTTACGGGAAACAGATCGGCTTAAAAATATTGTCAATAATATTCGTTTGTTTGCAAATCCACGTACAGACAATGCCTGTGTGATTAAAATGGCACAATTAATTGAAGAAACGGTTGCACTTTTTTTAAATGATCCTGAACGAAATGAAAAAATCAAACTTACTATGAGGTTGAATAAAGATGCCAGTGTGTTTATCGATCCATTGCATTTTACCCAGATTCTATGGAATTTATTAAAAAATGCCGCGCAATCCATAAACGGTCAAGGAGAGATTAAAATTCAACTCAGAGCTTCGATAACCAACAGGGTTTATTTGGTTATTGAAGATACTGGTATTGGTATTAATCAAAAAGACGGCCGTCATATTTTTGATCCTTTTTATACAACAAAACCAGATGGAACCGGTCTTGGTCTTTCTATTATCCACAGGCTGATTGATACCTACGATGGTGTGATTGACTTTGAATCGACACCTGGAAAAGGTACGGCGTTCAATATTTTTTTTAATGGTGCTGCCTCAAAAGGCAAATAACAAAATCTTGACAATTTTATACAAAACAGGCTATTTATTCTTTCTTTTATTAAATGAAACGACTTGCAAAATGCACTTAAGAATATGAAAGTAACTATTTATGGATAAACAAAGTAAGCTGATACAACTTCGAAAAGAAAAAATCAATGAATTGAAAGATAATGGAATTAATCTGTACCCAAATGATTTTAAACCATCATGTTCCATCAAAGAACTGAAAAAATTCACTGAAGAAAACCCTGACTCTTTAGGTGAAGAAGGCGATCAATTCCAAATGGCAGGAAGAATGATGGCCATTAATAAAATGGGAAAATCGTCTTTTGTCCGATTTAAAGACGGATCTGATCAACTCCAGGTCTATTTACAACAAAACAGGGTAGGGGATGAAACCTATTCTCTGTTTAAGAAGCTTGATATTGGTGACTTTATTGGCGTTAAAGGTCCTTTGTTTAAAACACGAACCGGTGAGTGGACCCTTCTGGCTGATAAATTCAGGTTGTTATCCAAGGCGGTAAGACCGTTGCCGGAAAAATTTCACGGGATAAAAGACCCTGAAAAACGATACCGCCAGAGATATCTTGATCTTGTAATGAACGAGGATACCCGGCAGATTTTCATAAAAAGAAGCCAGATTGTCGCTTCCATGAGACGTTTTTTTGAAGAAAAAGGGTTCATGGAAGTTGAAACACCCATGATGCAGCCATTAGCCGGTGGAGCTGAAGCCACTCCGTTTAAAACCTGGCACAATGCACTTGGAATGGAGCTGTTTTTGAGAATTGCTCCTGAATTATACCTGAAACGACTGGTTGTCGGCGGATTTGAAAAGGTTTTTGAAATTAACCGGAACTTTAGAAACGAAGGGGTTTCAACCCGGCACAACCCTGAATTCACAATGGTTGAGTTTTATCAGGCTTATGCAGACTATGAACAGTTGATGGATATGACTGAAGAGATGTTTGAATCCATTGCACAGCAGGTGTCAGGTTCAACAACCGTAGATTATCAGGGGCAATCCATTGACTTTAAAAAAGGATGGCAGCGCATTCCAATGATTGAATCGCTCACGAAAATCGGTGGAATTGATCCTGAGATTATAGATGATACCCAGGCGTTGCTAAAATTTGCCCAGGACAACAACATACAGATCACAAAAAAAGACCGTCATGGTAAAATTTTAACAAAGCTGTTTGATATTCTGGTTGAACCCAAGTTAATCCAGCCCACATTTATTACCGGATACCCTGTGGAAGTTTCTCCCTTATCCAGAAAAAGCGAGGACAATCCTGAATTGACAGACCGGTTTGAATTGTTTATTGCGGGTCGGGAAATTGCCAATGGATTTTCTGAAATCAATGACCCCGAAGATCAGCATAACCGCTTTTTAATGCAGGTACAGCAAAGAGATGAAGGAAATTCAGAAGCCCATATAATGGATTCCGAATATGTGGAAGCACTTGAATATGGTATGCCTCCAACCGCAGGAGAAGGCATCGGCATCGACAGGCTTGTGATGCTGCTGACCAATTCCGCCTCCATTCGAGAAGTCATCCTTTTTCCCCATATGAAAAAAATGTCTGATTAGATGACCTTTGAATTATTCATAGCAGGCAAATACCTTAAAGCAAAAAGAAAAGAAGGGTTTATTTCCCTGATTACATTTCTTTCCGTGGCAGGCGTTACCGTCGGTGTTATGGCGCTTGTTGTCGTTATTGCCGTTATGAGTGGTGCTGAAACTGATTTTCGAAAGCGAATTCTAGGTGTTGAACCACATATACTTTTGATGAATTACACAGGAAAGTTTGATGCCTACTCTTCTATATTAACAAACCTTGATCAAAAAGATCAGATCAAAGGCTCTGCGCCGATTTTATTTGCCCAGGCCATGATCCGTTCAAGCAATGCTTTTTCCGGTGTCATGGTTAGAGGAATCGACCCTGACAAGGGGTTTAGTCTTGTGAAAGGATTGGGACCGGAACAATTAAAAAAACTGCTGGGCACAAAACCGGAAAACGGGAACCTTCCGGGAATAATTTTAGGCCGGGAACTTGCAAACATTATCGGAGTCACAAAAGGTGACAAGGTGATTCTCATGACCCCAAACGGATTTATTTCTCCCATGGGACATATTCCATCAATGAAACGGTTTGCCGTAACGCAAACTTTTGATTCCGGTATGTATGAATATGACAGCACACTGGCCTATGTTCATTTAAAAGAAGCTCAAAAACTGTCCAATGCAAAAAACAAAATTTCTGCCATTGGTATCTGGATTGATGATGTGTTTAATGTCAAACCGGTTAAAGACAGCCTTTCAGATATATCAAATTACCCTTTTTATCTGAGGGACTGGATGGAAATCAATAAAAGCCTCTTTTCAGCCTTAAAACTTGAAAAAACAGCCATGTTTATTATTCTGACGCTGATCATACTGGTTGCAGCGTTTAATATTGCCAGCGCCCTGATTATGATGGTAATGGAAAAAACAAAAGATATCGCTGTTTTAAAGGCAATGGGGGCAACAAACAAAACCATCAGAAAAATATTTATTCTCAAAGGCATGATTATCGGACTTATGGGGACATGTATCGGTACTATTTCAGGTGTGGTCATTTGTTTTGTTTTAAAACGATATGACTTTATCCAATTGCCGGATGCATACCCTTTTTCGACACTTCCGGTGCAGCTTGAATTTCTTGATGTCATTGTTATCGCCATTTGTGCCATTATTATTTGTTTTTTCTCAACTTTGTACCCCGCATATAAAGCATCAAAAATGGATCCGGTTGAGGCTTTAAGATATGGATAATTCACCCATACCACTGATGTCGCTTCAATCGGTTTCAAAAGGTTTTTATTCAAAATCATCAAAAATTGAAATTTTAGATACTTCTTCTTTTGATATCTACAAAGGTGAAACAATTGCAATTGTCGGGGCATCAGGTATTGGCAAATCGACAGTTTTAAATATTATAGGCACCCTTGACAGGCCTGATTCCGGTAAAATTTTTTTCCAGGAAAATGATTTGCTTTTATTGGGAGATGAAAAACTTGCCTATTTCAGAAATTCAAAACTTGGCTTTGTATTTCAATTTCATTATTTGCTTCAAGGGTTTTCAGCATTGGAAAATGTTATGATGCCGGGTTTAATTGCGCATAAAAATAAAAAAACTATTGAAAGAAGTGCCTTAAATATGCTTGAAAGGGTAGGGCTTTTATCAAGGGTTTCCCATCGGGTGGAAGATCTTTCAGGAGGTGAACAACAAAGGGTGGCACTGGCAAGAGCATTGGTTATGAAACCAAAAATACTTTTGGCAGATGAACCAACCGGGAACCTTGACCAAAAAAACAGCCGCAGTGTTCATGAGTTAATTGATGAATTGAATAAAGAGATCGGCATGACTGTTATCGTGGTAACTCATAATAATGAACTTGCCAGTATGATGAACAGAACCGTTACCATAATGGATGGAAAAATAATTCCTGTTTAACGAAGATAAAAAACAAGTGACAATATCATGAATAAATCTATTTTAAGAAAAACAGCCATAGTTATTGTTTTATTTAGTTTATTGTTCAGTGGTGATCTGTTCGCAGAAACGGATATCAAACTGGCGATTGTTCCTTTTTCCTTTGATGCCGGACAGCCAGATAATCAGCTTGATACAAAAATTCCCACAAAAATTCCATTGATGATTTCTAAAAACCTTGAGTTGGAAGGTATTACCGTAATCTTTTCAAAAATTCAGCCAGATATCCAAACCGATATCAATCAATGGACCTTTTCACAGTTTAGAAAACACGGGATTGAATTGGGGGTTGATTATATTTTAACCGGATCAGTTTTTATGGCTGGAGACAGCGTCAGTATAGACTCAAATCTTGTAAATATTTATAAAGAGGACAGTTCTTTTCCCCTATATGCTGATGCCGACACCCTTGAAAATCTGTTTTCTGCCGTATCCAAGATCAGTAAAGAAATAATCGGAGAGATTTACCATAAAAAAATCATAACAGATATTGTTGTTACAGGAAATAAAAGAGTGGAAACCGATGCCATTATGCGGATTATCGATTCCCGGGCCGGAGATATTATTAAGCCTGATAAAATATCTAAAGATCTGCGCAAGATTTATGAAATGGGCTATTTTGACAATGTGGTTGTTAAAAAACAATCTCTTGACAATGGCGTAAAACTGGTCTTTGAGCTCACTGAAAAACCCACTGTCAGGAAATTAAAATTTAAGGATAATACGGTTTATGAGGATGAGGAGCTTGCAGACAGTGTAGATACAAAAACAGGTTCGATTTTAAATATTCACAAACTTAATTCTGATGTGAATCGCATGCGCTTAATGTATACTGAAAAAAATTATCAAAATTGTTCGGTAAGCTATGAAATCGTTCCGCTTGAGCATTCCCAGGCCGACATTGTTTTTATTTTTAATGAAGGAAAACAGATTAAAGTTGAAAAAATCACCTTTGAAGGAAACAATTATTTTTCTGATAAAAAAATAAAAAAAGCTATGGAAACGTCTGAAAAAGGTTTTTTTTCGTTTTTCACCTCTTCAGGAGATCTTAACGAGACAGAGGTTCAAAATGATGTGATAAGGATTGAATCTCTATATAAAAACAATGGTTTTATTGATACAAAAGTTTCAGATCCTGTTATTGATGTTGGTGAAAAATCAATTTCCATTTATTTCAAAATTGAGGAAGGCATGCAATATAAGATTAAAACAATTGATATTGCAGGAGATTTGATTGTAGCCAAAGAAGAACTTTTAGAAGATATTCAGTCCAAAGAAACACAGCTGTACAACAGAGAGACGATTAGAAAAGATATTCTCACTATTTCCGATTATTATGCCAACAAAGGTTTTGCCAATGCAAATATCAATCCCCTTGTTGATAAAGATGATCAGGAGAAAATGATGAGTGTCACATTTTCCATAGACAAGGGAGAACCTGTTTTTTTTAACAGGATTAATATCAGTGGTAATTTGAAAACCCGTGATAAAGTTATCAGAAGAGAAATTAAAATTATTGAGCAGGATCTTTACAGCAAAGAGAATATCCAAAAAAGCTTTAAAAATTTAAACCGCCTGAATTATTTTGATGAGATTGATGTCAAGCCGGTGAAGACAGTTGATGAAAACAAAATGGATTTAGATGTCAGAGTTGTTGAAAAAGAAACCGGCACTTTTTCAATTGGCGGTGGTGTCAGCAGCACAGAAGGTGGTTTTCTGTCAGGTTCCATCCAGGAAAGAAATCTTTTTGGAAAAGGCCAAACCTTAAAAATAGGTGTCCAGCTTTCTGAAGAGTCCGTTCTCTATGATATCAGTTTTTTTGAGCCTTATATTATGGATACGGCTGTTTCCGGCGGAGTGCAACTTTATAAGGAAGATAAAGAGTATGATTATTATGATAAAGAGGCATTAGGCATGACATTAAAGTTGGGATACCGACTTTTTGACTATACTACAATAGGTATAAATTATAATATTGAAGATTTTGAAATAACAGAGGTTCAAGTTGCAGACACAAACATGACACCCGGCTCTTTTCTAACCAGCAGCATAAAACCTTTTCTGCAATATGACTCCAGGGATGATTTTTTCTTGCCCACGGAAGGATCAAAACATAAGCTTTCAATTGAATATGCCGGAGAATTTTTGGGCGGTGATATTGATTACACAAAATATCTTGTTGAAACCGGTATCTTTTTTCCTCTTTTCTGGAAATTTACAGGTGCATTGCATGCGGAAGCAGGATATTTGGATGACCGAACCAGCGATGACATAGATATTGATTTTACCAAATTTTACCTGGGAGGTATGAATTCTGTCAGAGGATTTGATAAATTTGACATTAATGCTTCACAGGCAGGAGAAAAGGACAGGGGAGGAGAAAAATATCTTCAATTTAATGCGGAGGTGACTTTTCCTTTAACGGAAAAATACAAAGTTGCCGTTGTTTTCTTTTATGATCGCGGTGATGTATATAGAACCAGTGAAGATTTTGATCTTGGAGACCAATTCTCAAGTTTCGGTACCGGGATGCGATGGAATTCTCCCATAGGGCCGTTAAGAGTTGAATACGCCTGGGTCATTGATGGCAAAAACGTAAAAAACAGTGGCGACGGACAATTTGAATTTTCCGTTGGTGCTTCTTTTTAAATTTAAAAATTATGGAGGATTTAATGAAAAGAACTATTGTTATTTTAAGTATGATATTGTTTTTCGGATTCGTTTCTGAAGTTCTTTGTGCGGATATCGCAAAAATCGGTGTGATCAATTTTCAAAAAATATTGCAGGAGTCCAGCGCTGGAAAAATAATCCAGAAACAAACAAGCGGCAAACATGCTGAGCTACAAAAAAAATTACAGGATGAAAAAAAACAACTGGATGAAATGCAAAAAGCCTTGAACGCGAATTCCTTTGTATTAACTCCTGAAAAACAAAAAGAGAAACAACGCGAGTTCAGGATTCGCGTTAATGATATCAAACAGATGCAGGATGATTTTACAAAAGGAATTAAGCAGTTTGAAATGGACTTATTAAATAAATTTGAAAAAGAAGTTTTTAAAATTACAGATGAAATTGGAAAAGAAGAAGACTATTTGCTGATTCTTGAAAAAAAGACGGCTGGTGTAGTTTATCATCCAACGCAACTGGATATTACGGATCAAGTTATTAAAAAATACAACTTAAAAGTGTCTAAAACCAACTAATAAAGGCAATGGCAGATTGACCTGCCACAACAAAAAAATGAAACTCTTATTATTTACGGTATGTTGAACTGAGTTTCATATAAAAGTTCTTTTATGAAATTCTCTGTAAATGAAATTGCAAAAATTATTCAGGCTGAAATCATTGGTGATGCTTATTTTATCGTTACCGGTGTTTCCTCTTTTGAAGATGCACAACCCGATGATATCACTTTTGCGTGTGATTCAAAGTTCTTAAACCGTCTTGATCAGACAAACGCCGGGGTGATAATCATTCCCGATACTTTTTCCATTGAAAAGGAAAGTGGATATAACGGTATCTTTTTAAAAACAAAAAACCCCAAACTTTCTTTTTTCAAACTGGTTTCAATGGTTCATCCGCAAAAAAAATATGTCGGCCATGTCCATTCCAGTGCGACGATCGGAAAGAATGTGAAAATTGGAAAAGATACTGTTATTGAGTCCGGTGTTTTTATTGGTGACCACGTCACATTGGGTGATCATGTACATTTGATGCCCAATGTTTTTATCGGGGACAATGCCTGTATTGGAAGCCATACCGTTATCAAGCCAAATGTCTCCATAATGGAACGATCTGTAATCGGCAGTTATGTTCTTGTCCATTCCGGAACAGTTATTGGTTCGGATGGATTTGGTTTTACCCAATCATCCGGTACGCATGAAAAGATCATCCATACCGGATATGTCCAAATCAAGGATCATGTTGAAATTGGGGCATGTAATACCATTGACAGGGGAACCCTTGGTATGACGGTTATCGGGACTGGTGTTAAAACAGATAACCTTGTCCATATTGCACACAATGTTAAAGTCGGGGACAACACATTGATTGTTGCCCAGGTTGGGATTGCTGGAAGCAGCATTGTCGGTAAAAATGTTATTATTGCCGGCAAAGCCGGTATTTCAGGACATATTAAGATTGGCGACGGTTCTATTGTCGGTCCCTATACAGGGGTTCACAGTGATGTGGGCGAGAATAAAATTGTATCCGGTATACCGCATATGCCGCATGGCCGTTGGCGCAAAGTTGTCAGCATCATATCCCGGTTGCCGGAAATGAGAAAAAAATTATTTTCTTTTGAAAAAAGATTGAAAGAGTTGGAAAATAAAAACGAATAAACGGAGTAAATATGATTCACCCCACTGCCATTGTTGATCCTTTAGCTGAAATTGATTCCAATGTCAGCATCGGTCCTTATGCCCTTATCAAATCAGATGTTCACATTGGGTCAGGTACGACAATCGGCCCTTATACAACTATTGAACAATACACGACTATTGGAGAAAATTGCAGGATTTTTCAATATGCTTCTGTTGGAGGTGCCCCCCAGGATCTAAAATTTCATGGTGAAAAAACCCATCTTAAAATCGGCAGGGGGACAATTATCCGGGAATTTGTGACCATTAACCGGGGAACTGAATCCGGCGGCGGCATTACTGAGGTGGGGGAAGAAAATTATTTAATGGCCTATACCCACATTGCCCATGATTGCAAGACCGGAAAACAGGTTATTTTAGCCAACAACTCTACTCTTGCCGGTCATATCATTATTGGTGATAATGTAACGGTAGGAGGGCTGGTTGCAATTCATCAATTTGTTCAAATTGGAGATTTTGCCTATATCGGAGGAAAATCGGCAGTGGTAAAGGATATACCGCCATATGTGATCGCATCCGGGGATCGTGCAACTCTCCATGGTTTGAACAATGTGGGCCTGAAGCGGCATAATTTTCCCAAATCAACACTTCAGGAACTCAAAAAAGCATACAGGATTTTTTTTAGAATCGGATTAACCGTTAAACAAGCCTCAGAACGGGTGAAAGCCGAAGTTGAGCAAATAGCTGAAGTGAAAAATTTTGTGGAATTTATTATTAAATCAAACCGTGGGGTTACACGATAACCTGGAGGTCATGCGTAACCTGAAGGTCACACTGAAAAAAAATGAAAATCGGACTTATAGCAGGTGGCGGACAATTCCCCATTCTTTTTTCAAAAAAAGCGGTTAAAAAAGGATATACGGTTTTTGCAGCAGGATTTCACTCTGAAACGGATAAAATTCTTTTGAACCATGTTGAAGAGCTGAAATGGCTCTACCTTGGGCAGATTTCCAAACTGATCAAATATTTCAGACAACACCATATTACCGAAGCAGTCATGCTGGGCAGTATTAAAAAGACCAATATTTTCAAAGATATCCGCCCGGATTTTAAGGCGCTTTCCTTTATTGCCAAAACCGCTAAAACCCATGATGACTCAATTTTAACCTCTTTTGCAAATTTACTTGCCAAAGAAGGTATACAAATTTTGCCCTCCACTTTTCTTCTTCCTGAATTGATCAGCCCCAAAGGATGCTGGACAAAACGAAAGCCGGATAAAGCTGAAAAAAAAGATATTGTTCAAGGATGGAAAATAGCAAAAGAGATCGGAAAGCTGGATATAGGTCAATGTGTTGTGATCAGTAACGGAACGGTTCTTGCTGTTGAAGCCATTGATGGTACGGATGCCACCATTAAAAGAGGCGGTTTATTGTCCCACAAAAATGGTGCAGTGATTGTTAAACTTTCCAAGCCGGCCCAGGATCTGCGTTTTGATCTGCCTTCCTCGGGCTGTCAAACCATTGAGAGGATGCATAAATTCGGGGTCGGGGTTCTTGTGCTTGAAGCTGAAAAATCCATTGCTTTTGACCGGGAAGAGATGATTGATCTTGCAAATAAATATCATATTTCCATAATTGGCCATACCGATGATGATATCTCACCTGAAGGCCTCACATAAGATGGATCTTCCTTCAAAATCAAGACACATTATGATTCTTACAGGTGAACCTTCCGGTGATTTCCATGCAGGGCATCTTGTTAAAAAAATCAGACAATCCAAGAACAATATTTATTTTTCAGGTATTGGCGGACCTCATCTTAAAAATCAAAATGTAGACCTTTTCTATGACATTGCAAATCTTTCGGCAATGGGAATTACCGAAGTCCTGGCACAGTTGGGACAGATAAAAAAAGCCTTTGATTTATTCAAAAAAAAATTAAGGGTTAATAAACCGGATTTAATTATACTTGTGGATTATCCTGGATTTAATCTAAAAGCGGCCCGGTTCGCAAAAGAGCATTGCCAGATAAAAATTTTATATTATATCACACCCAAGGTATGGGCATGGAAAAAATCCAGGCTTAAAAAGATCAAAACATATGTGGATCATGCAGCATTAATTCTTCCTTTTGAAGAAAGAATATTTAAAAAAGCCGGTATTTCTTCCACTTATGTCGGTAACCCCCTGGTAGACGAGTATCCTGAAAATATATCAAAACCTTTTTTTGGAACAAGCTGTTTATCGGCAAAGAAAACGGATTACCTGATTATCAGTCTGCTTCCCGGGTCAAGAGCGTCTGAAATAAAGAATCTGCTTAAAATCATGATCAAAGCGGCTGTTATTATTCATCAAACACATAACCTGCAGGTCAAACGAAAAAAAATATGTTTTATTATTTCTCAAGCATCTTTAATTCATGAAAAAAACATAAAAGCTATTTTAAAAAAATATTCATTTGACCAAATATTTGAAATTTATGACGGCCCGGTTAAGAATATATTGTTAAAATCAGACCTCGTGATTGCCGCTTCCGGAACCGTTACTCTTGAAGCCGCGCTTTGTTGTGTTCCAACCATTCTTATATACAAGATGTCTGTTATCAGTTACTGGATTGCAAAATTGTTTGTTAAACTCAAATATGCCGGGCTGGCGAATTTAATTGTTAATGGACAAGTGATGCCGGAACTTTTACAAAACAATGCAACCCCTGAAAAAATAAGTCAAAAAGCCTTGTATATGATTGATCATTTGTCTTGTTTTCAAGATAAGTTACAGATGGTCAGAAAATTACTTGGGAACAAAGGGGCTTCAAAAAGAACGGCAGGTATTGCAATGCATATGATCCAAAAAATCATACAATGATATTAAATTTGACAAACACATTTGAATATTATTAGAGTGAATTTTATATGAAAGTCTTCAAAAATCCAAACAGCGACTTTCATTTTGTGTTGTGGACAAACCAGGATGAAATATCAGGTCTGCCCGTTGCAGTTATAAAAAAAATAAATTAATGTCGGGAACAGACTTGAAATCTGTCCTCTTTCCAAAGGATGCTATTCTGCTTTGATGACTTTTGAATTGATAGTACTTATAATATGTCTTTTTTTATCCGCTTTTTTTTCTTCTTCTGAAACAGCTCTTTTTTCAATCAGCAAAATCAAGGCACTCCATGTTGCCAAAGACGGTTCAAATACCGGACAATTAATTCTGGATATGAAGGAGGATTCTCATACGCTTTTAACCACCATTTTGATTGGAAACAACCTTGTAAATATCGGTGCATCGTCCCTTGCCACAGCCCTTGCCATTTCATATTTTAAATCCAATGCCGTCGGCATTGCAACCGGTACAATGACCATGCTTATTCTTATTTTTGGTGAAATTTTTCCAAAATCATTTGCCAATCACAATAATATTCTGGTTGCCAGACTTGTCATTTATCCGCTTTTCTGGCTTTCAAAACTATTTTTTCCGTTGATCTATCTGTTGAATTTTATACCCAGGCTTCATGGAACAATTAACACTTCACATGAAACAGTGACTGAAGATGAACTCATGACAATGGTGGAAGTGGTGGAAGAAGATGGTGAAATCAAAGAAGAAGAAAAAGAATTCATTACCAATATATTTGAATTCGACGACACCTCCTGTTCTGAAATTATGACACCCAGGGCGGATATGTTCGTAATAGACGTGTCACAGGAGATGGATATTGAACAAATTCTTAAGACCGGATATTCAAGAATACCGGTTATCGAAGGCAGTATTGATAATATTATCGGAATCTTGCATGTAAAAGACTTGTTTGCAAGTTTTCAAAAAGCCTGCACATCTGATTTTGACACCCCTCTGGATGTCAAACAGATCATGAAGAAACCCTATTTTATACCGGAATCAAAAAAACTGGATTCCCTGTTACAGGATTTCAAGCAGAAAAAAAATCATATTGCCGTTGTTGTGGATGAGCATGGTGGTGTTTCCGGTATCACCACACTTGAAGATGTTGTAGAAGAGATCATTGGTGAAATAGTTGATGAAACCGACCGGCTTATACCCGATATTGTCAGACTTAAGGGAAATAAATGGCTGGTAACTGGAAAAATTGATATTGATGATCTAAATAAAAAAATCGAGCTTAAAATTCCGGAATCAAATACATACGATACATTTTCAGGATTTTTTCTATCACAGATTGGGCGAATTCCAGAGCCTGGTGAGTCTATCATTATTGATAAATGGACTGTCACGGTTAAAGATATGGATGGAAACAGAATACAAAGTTTTATTATTAAAAAAGATTAATCTTGACATATCCATACCTTGAGTATAATTTTTTAGGATTAAAAATTATATTGGGAAATGACAGCATGCAGACTACAGATATTTTTTTTACCTATTTTTGGTATTTTTTTACAATACATCATAGTCTGTGGTGAGCTTATTAACATTCCAACAAATTAAAAAGCACTTAAAACCGCAGCAGATTAAACAACTGATGCGGTTTTTTTATTAATTATTAATGAGATGGTATGCCATAATGAATGAAAAAAACTCTGAACATGAATTAAACCGGCTAAGAAATCAAATAGACACCATTGATTCACAACTTTTGAGTTTGATTAACCAGCGACTTGAAATCGGTCAAAAGGTCGGGACAATCAAAAAGCAAACCGGCAGTCAAATCCTTGACCGGACACGGGAACGAAAGTTGATTGAAAGATTGTTTAAGCTGAACCGGGGACCGGCCGGTAAAGATTTATTACGATATGTTTTCAATGTCATAATTACCGCCACTCGGGAAATTCAAAAGCCCAAAACCATATCATTTCTGGGACCTGAAGCAAGCTATACTCATGTTGCTGCACTGACTCACTTCAAGCATTCCGGCAAATTTGTCGAGCAGCCTAATTTATATGAAATTTTCAGGGAAGTTGAAAAAAATCAAAGTCATTTTGGTGTGGTGCCTGTTGAAAATTCAATTGAGGGGGCTGTCAATCATACCCTTGATCTGTTCGCCGACTTTGATCTGAATATTTGTGCGGAACACTATGAACCTGTCTCTCATGATTTGTTATCCATAACAGGTGAAGCAGAAGATGTTCAAAAAATTTACTCTCATCCCCAGGCATTGGCCCAATGTAAAACCTGGATTAAAAAAAAATTTGCTCATGCTGAAATATTTGAGACCACCAGTACCTCCAAGGCCGCTCTTCTGGCGTCTGATGACAAAACCATTGCTGCCATTGCCGGCAAACAGGCAGCTCATCTGTATGAATTGCAGTCAATTGAATCAAAAATAGAAGATTATTCGGGAAATATTACAAGATTCCTTGTTATTGGCAAAGAGATGCCTGAACCCACAGGACAGGATAAAACATCCATTATGTTTGCCACTTCCCATGTACCCGGCGCCCTGTTTAAAGCCCTTGAACCAGTTAACAGGGCACAGCTTAATATGCTGAAACTTGAATCCAGGCCCACACGGCATCATAACTGGAGTTATTATTTTTTTCTTGATATTGAAGGACACAAGCTGGATAAGCGTGTTGCAGATACCATTGAAGAGATCAAACAATATTCTCTTTCGTTGAAAATACTGGGGTCTTATCCAGTGTTTGCTAAAGAGGCGCATGAAGCATGATTGATTCTAAAACAAAACTTTACTGCATTTTTGGAAAACCGGTCACCCATTCTAAAAGCCCTTTAATTCATAATGCCTGTTTTCAAAAACATCATATGAATTCAGTCTACCTGGCCTTTGAAATTGATGAAATTTCAGATGGCGTGAAGGCAATGAGAACCTTAAACATCAAAGGCGCTTCTGTTACCATACCATTCAAAGAAAGCATCATGAAGTATCTTGATGAAATTGACGAGGAGGCGTTGAGTATTGGTGCAGTCAACACTGTAGTGAATAGGAATGGAAAACTTATAGGATATAACACAGACTATAAGGCTGCTGTTTCTCCTTTAAGACCCTTTTGCATAATGAACAAAAAAGTATGTATCATTGGAGCCGGCGGGGCTGCCCAAGCTGTTGCCTATGGAATACACAAAGAAAAAGGCAAACTTGTTATTATCAACAGAAACAAGGAACGGGGTAAAAAACTGGCATCAAAATATAATGCCGAGTTTATTTCCATGGATAAAATGAATCAAACCGAAATAAATAAAGACGCAATAAATAAAACAGGTATTATTAATGCTGATATTATCATCAACACAACATCCATTGGCATGAGTCCTGATATTGAAACCTGTGCTTTTCCATCAACCCTTCTGGATTCTCGGATGATTGTTATGGATATTGTGTATACCCCTTTGAAAACAAAATTATTGTCCATAGCCCAAAGCAAGGGATGTACAACCATTGACGGTCTGTCCATGTTTTTGCATCAGGGTGCTGCTCAATTTAAGCTGTGGACAGATATATTACCGGATATAAAACTTATGCGGCAAACCATAATAAAGGAAAATAATTAATTGAAACAGATTATACCAAAAGATATTCAAGACCAGGCTGTCGTGATTCCGGGATCCAAAAGCATCTCCCATCGCATGATGATTTGCGCATCCCTTTCCAGTGGAACATCAAATATTGAAAATCTTCTTCAAAGCGATGATATAAACCTCACCATGGGTGCGCTCAAACAGATGGGAGCAAATATTGAGTACCTTAAAGACCATCATTACAAGGTTTTGGGGTTTGGCGGAACCCCTCACAACTGTGACAGCGATATTTATCTGGGCAATTCCGGCACCTCCATGCGGCTTCTTGCAGGGATCGCAGCACTGGGAAATACACGTTATGCTCTCACTGGTGATCAGAGGATGTGTGAACGGCCGATGATAGAATTGCTTGATGCATTAAATATGTTGGGAATTGATGCAACTTCACAAAACCCGAACGGCACACCTCCTGTTTATATCCGGGGAGGCAGCAGGGAAGGGGGGGCTGTTAACATTGACTGTTCCAAAAGCAGCCAGTACCTGTCCTCTCTTTTAATGATGGGGGCATTGATGAAAAACGGGCTTGATATCAGCCTTGACAGTCCGCCTGTATCTTCTCCCTATATTGATTTGACCATTGATATCATGAAAAAATTCAATGTTAAAGCCCGCCAAATCGATACCACCCATTACAAGGTTGCAGGAGAACAGACCTATATTCCAGGCAATTTTTTTGTTGAGCCAGATCTTTCCAATGCCGGTTATTTCTGGGCAATTGGTGCGATTACAGGGAAAATGATTTTTGTTGAAAATATCAGTGAAAATTCTTTGCAGGGGGATTTAAAGCAGATTAAGATTCTGGAACAGATGGGATGCACCCTGAAAATTGAAAATAACAGGATTGGTGTTTGTGGAGGCACTCTTAACGGCATTGATGTGGATATGGCAGATACACCTGATGCCGTCCCTGCTATTGCAATTGTTGCAAGCTTTGCCAAAGGAAAAACCAGAATCATTAATATTGAACATTTAAGAGAAAAAGAGTGTGACAGGATTGACGCGGTTTCTTCACAACTGATAAAAATGGGGATAACCGTAACCCAGGGAAGCGATTATCTTGAAATCACCGGCGGAACTCCCAAAGGGGCAAGAATAGAAACTTTTAATGATCACAGAATTGCAATGGCGTTTTCCATTCCCGGACTGTTGGTTAACGGCATTGAAATTGAAAATGAAACCTGTGTTGAAAAATCATTTCCAAATTATTGGAATATTTTTGAAGCGTTATAGATATGAAACCAGAACTCAAACCAGAACTCAAACCAGATATGAAAATTTTTCTTACAGGATACAGGTGTACCGGAAAGACTACCATAGGCAAACTGCTTGCAGATCAACTTGAATTTGACTTTATGGATACTGACCGGGTCATTGAACAACAGACCGGATCAAGTATTTTAAAAATTGTTCAAACCCATGGATGGGAAAAATTCCGGCAAATTGAAAAAAAAACACTATTGAAAACAAAAAATATCAAAAATACTGTTGTTGCCACAGGCGGCGGTATTATTATGGATACTGAGAACCGGGAATTTATAAAAGCCAACGGAGTTTGCATCTGGCTTGATGCAGATATCAAGACAATTTTGCTCAGGTTGAACAGGGATGATAAAACTCGTGACTCCCGGCCGGCGCTTACAACTGATGACCTTTTAAAAGAAACTGATGAATTGATACGGCAAAGAAAGCCTTTCTATGAAAATACAGCTCATTTAAGGATTGATACCAGTGTCCATTCCCCCGACGAAATCGTTAATATCATTGACAGGAGATTAAAAAATGTCAGGCAGTAGTTTTGGAAAAGCATTTAATATCACAACCTTTGGAGAATCACACGGCCAAGCAATCGGGGTTGTGATTCAAGGCTGCCCTCCGGGCCTTGCCATTGACGAGGCCTTGATACAAAAGGCTTTAGACAAAAGAAAACCTGGTCAGGGCATATCCGGTACAAAAAGAAAAGAACCTGATCACCCCATTATCATGTCTGGTACGTTTAATGGCCTTACCACGGGAACACCCATTATGATTATGATTGAGAATAAAGATGCAAAATCAAAATCATATGACAATATCGCCTCTCTTTTCAGGCCCGGGCATGGGGATTATACTTATCAGGCCAAATACGGTATCCGGGATTTCAGGGGCGGCGGAAGAGCTTCTGCAAGGGAAACGGCAGCAAGGGTTGCAGCAGGGGCTGTTGCCCAACTTGTACTTGATCAGCAGGGTATTAAAATAAAAACCTACACGCTTGAAATTGGCGGTATCCGGGCCAACCGGATTGATGATATCTCCCAAAAAGCAAAAAACGATTTGCTATGTCCTGATTCCGAGGCTGTCCGTAAGATGGAATTAAAAATTGCAGATGTGAAAAAACAAGGAGACTCTCTGGGAGGTGTAGTGCAAATCATTGCATCCAATGTACCTGCAGGCATTGGAGAGCCTGTTTTTGACAAACTTGATGCGGATATTGCCAAGGCACTGATGAGTATCGGTGCTGTCAAGGCCGTTGAGATAGGGGCAGGTACCTGTGCGTCTCAAATGACCGGTTTTGAGAACAATGACCAGATTTTACCGGATGGATTTCAAACAAATCATTCCGGCGGTATCCTGGCAGGAATTTCAAACGGAGATGATATCATTGCAAGGGTTCATGTCAAACCCATCCCTTCAATCTTAAAACCTCAAAAAACTATTGATGAAAATGGTAATTCAAGAGAAATTTCAACACAAGGGCGCCATGATATCTGTGCCATTCCAAGAATTAATATGGTCTGTGAAGCCATGATGGCGATTGTCCTCACAGACCATATATTACGCCAGAAAACCCTGGGTTGACGGATTTATTTTTTTATAATATCCGATTCAAGTTTATCTGCAATTTCAATGGCTGAACTTAAAGCATCATTGATCATGAACAATTGAATTTTCAATGTTTTCAATGATGCCGGGGTAGTTGAGATGACTTCTGAACCGGCAAGAAGGTTTGCCAATGCTTTTGATTTTTTTGCAAATTCAGTCAGTTTTTCACTGAAGTTTACAATTTCACCTGCCCATTTGTCTTTTTCCTCTTTGGAAATTTCAATATTTGCATTGCCGGTGCCGTTGATGAGATGATCAATCCGGTACTCTTCAGGGTTTGCAATTATTTCATACATGTAAAACTCTCCTTCAGGCTTGTTTTAAAAGAAAGGCAAGTAGATCGCCCTTGGTGTATAAAATTTTCAGCACGGAAAGATAGTATGTATACTTAGCATCCAAACTCCTTCTTTGAGCCGAAACCAACAGTGTATTTGCATCCATCATATCAATGCTGTCCGCCATTCCATATTTGAACTGCATTTGAACGGCATTAAAGTTTTCCCGGGCAAATTTAAGTTCATCTTGTAAATTCAATAATGCACTTTTTGCAGTTTTGTAATCCAGAAAAGAAATTTTTGAATCCAGAATGATCGCTTTTTCCTGCAGGGTCAATGCATCGGCAGCTTTTCTATGATCTGCAAGCGCCTGACGGATTTCGGCTTTTCTTAAGCCTCCGTCATACAAGGTAAACATAAGTTCCCCCATGATATATGCGGCGTTTGTGTCGTCTTCCACAGTCGTTGGGCCGAAATCATATTTGATGTCGGTTTCTTTGTATCCTGCCTCAAGTTCAAGTGTAGGCCAGTAATCACTTTTTTTGAATTTAATGGTTTTTTTTGTGATCTCAAGATTTTTCTTTGCTTCTTTTATTTCTGATCTGTTGTTTAATGCATCAATTTGAATATCACCAAGAGTGATCTCATAATTTTCAATTTCTCCAATATCATCTTTTTGAAGAGTAAAATCATCTTCAATTTCAACAAGATTGTGTAAGGCAGCCTTGCTTTGAAGCATCCTGTTTTCTGCTCTTACCTGTTCGGTCAATGATTTAGACAGTTCTGCTTCAGCCCTGTATAAATCCGTTTTGGTTACATTTCCGACACTCAATTTTTCTTTTACAGCATCCCTGTGAGAACTCAGGCGATTAACATCCGACAGGGCAATCTCAACAAACCTTTGTGCGCTTAAAATATTGTAATAGGCTTGTGACACCTGTAATAAGTACTGTGAACGGATGCTTTCAAGTGAAAACTGCTTACCTTCAATAGCTGTTTTTGTGACATCCAAAGCAATCAGCTCTTTTCCATTCAAAGTAAATGACTGTGTTAATTTGACACCTAATGTCAGGGTGTCGGGAATAGAGATATCGTCGTTTTTATATTCAGTCAACCTGCCATATGCTGTGGCTCTGGGAATTAAAACGGACAAAGCTCTGGCCTTGTCCTGATTTGCTATATACACATCTTCTTGTGCTATTTTAATGGTCTCACTATGTTTATTGGCCAGTTGTGTTAATTCATAGAGAGAATAAGTTGTTTGACAATATGCAGGAATCTGGAAGAAAACGACAAAGAACATGCTATAAAATAATAAAATTGGTACTTTATTCATTTGATAACCTCATTTTTTTAAAAATCAAAATACCATCAACAATAATATCATTTAGCAACCCGAGTCAAGTTTACAGAACATTAAAATCAAATAATTGTAAAATATTTTTGCTTTGTTTTTAATGTAAAAAATGGATTTAGAAAGTCTGCATATGGATAAATATTAAATTTTATGATATTAATCACCTCAAATCAAACAATATAAATTGTAATAAAATAAGGAGATTGAGATGGCGTCCATTCCTAAGACTCAATTTGATGATTTGTCATTGGTCAGGCAGGGCAAGGTCAGGGATATATTTGATACGGGTGAATCACTGTTGATGGTTACAACTGACAGGCTTTCCGCTTTTGATGTAGTGTTGCCGGACATTATTCCTGACAAGGGAAAAGTATTGAACCAGATATCTGTATTCTGGTTTAAACAAATGGAAAGCATTGTTAAAAATCATATTATCACTACCAATGTCAATGACTATCCCGAGGAGTTCAAACCTCATTTAAAAGCTTTGGACAAACGAAGCATGCTTGTTAAAAAAGCCGACCCTCTGCCGGTTGAATGCATTGTAAGAGGCTATATTTCAGGCTCAGGCTGGAGTTCATATCAAAAAGAGGGTCATGTCTGCGGAATTCAGTTGCCCAAAGGCCTGAAAGAATCTGATAAACTTGAACAGCCTCTTTTTACACCATCTTCCAAAGCTGAAGTCGGTGATCATGATATCAATATCAGCTTTGATGAGGCTATTAAGCTGATAGGCAGAGAAAAAGCTGAAAAGCTAAGGGATTTAAGCCTTGCAATATATAAAAAAGGCGCTGAATATGCCCTTACAAAAGGAATTATCATTGCAGATACAAAATTTGAATTTGGTGAGTTGGACGGAGAAATCATCCTGATTGATGAAATTCTCACACCGGATTCCTCCAGGTTCTGGCCATCAAGCGACTATGAACCGGGAAGGGGCCAAAACAGCTTTGACAAGCAATATGTAAGAGACTGGCTCATTTCATCAGGATGGGATAAGACCCCGCCCGGACCAAACCTTCCACAGGATGTTATTGAAAGAACCTCCAAGACATATAAAGAGATTTATACACGGCTGACCGGTGACAATGTCTGATATTCTTTATGAAATAGATTTATCTGAAATAAATTTGTCTGACATTGATTTAACAGATGAACGGTATAAAATTTCGGTTTCTGATCATGATATCATCTTTCTGGCACAGTCCATTAAAGAAGCAGGCCTGACATATCCTCCCATTGTCAGGCCTGCTGGCAAAAAATTTATTATTATTTCAGGGTTTAACAGAGTAAAAGCTCAGATTTATAATAAAAAAACAAAAATAGTTGCATATCAAACAAAACCGGATGCAAGTGATTATCAATGTCTTTTAAAATCCATAACAGCCCTTGCATTTCAACGGCCTTTAACCCATCGTGAACTGATCATCTGTACCAGGCGCTTGTCTTCCTTTCTGGATAAGGAACAGATCGCGGAAAAATCACCTGCCATATTCAACACAAAACTCAATATTCGGTTTGTAGAGGATTTATTAACAATCGGGGCTTTGCCTGATAAGGCTTTGGAATTAATCCATCTGGGTAATCTGTCTTTAAAGTCTGCTCAAAGAATTTCTTCTTTTGAAAAAGCGACCATGGAAATTTTTTTGAATATTTTTTCAAAAATCAAGGCCTCTAACAGCAAGCAGTTTGAAATCATACAGCATATCATTGAAATTACAGCCAGAGATGCGGTTAACCCCACAGACTTTTTTAAAACTAAAGCAATCCGGGAAATTCTTTTGGATGAAAATAAAGAACCAGGATTAAAAACCACACACCTGCGGGCTTATCTCTTTGAACGGCGATTTCCAGCCATTTTCCAAACACATCAACTGGTCCGGGAAAAAACAGCCGCCCTTAAACTGGGGGGTAATATTAAATTGTTGCCGCCGGAAAACTTTGAGGGCCAATATTATTCCATCTCCTTTAAAGCCAAAAATTATGACGAGTTTAAGACACATAGTCATCATCTGGCTGCGGCTTTAGAAAGCAAGGAATTAAAAGAAATTTTCAACCTATGAAAATCGACACACTTTTTATTGATAAAACCATACCCCTGGATATGGAACTTAATTATCTGATATCACAAATTAACGCAGAGCCTCAATGGGTAGATGACTCAAAAACAGTCTATGATTTTATCAATAAGGCGGATGATCCCGTCTTAAAGGCAAAATCAACGCTCTATGTTACGAAGAACAAGGGAGCTGTCGTCAAGGAATGCCCCGGAACCAGTTATTATACCTGTTGTGATTATACCATCCTTCATACCGGCACTTTTTGTACCATGGATTGCTCATATTGCATTCTTCAGGCTTATTTCCATCCGCCTGTGCTGCAATATTTTGCCGGACTTGAAACCCTTGATCACGCCCTTGAAAAAACGTTCAGCCAGAACAAAATATTTAGAATCGGTACAGGTGAATATACGGATTCTCTTATCTGGGAAAAAGTCAGCCTTGTGCCTAAATTTCTGGTTGAAAAATTTGCCCGGCAGAATAATTGTCTTTTGGAACTTAAAACCAAAACCGTTAATATTGACTCGTTGCTTCCGCTTGATCACAATGGCAAAACCGTCCTTGCCTGGTCATTGAACACGCCGGATATTATTAGTTCCGAAGAAAAAGGAACCGCATCCCTCAAAGCCCGTTTTGAGGCAGCCAGGCAAGCCGAATCAAAAGGATACAGGCTTGCATTTCATTTCGATCCCCTGGTGATTTATCCTGGCTGTGAAATTGAGTATAAAAAAGTCATTCAACAGATTTTTGAATATGTAAGCAGCCAAAGCATTGTATGGATCAGTATTGGAACATTTCGTTTCATGCCCAAATTAAAGCAGTTAATTGAAACCAGATTCAAGCAGTCAACCATCTGTTACGGAGAATTTATCCTTGGACTGGATAATAAAATGCGATATTTTAAACCATTGAGAATAAAACTGTACAAAGAAATTATTTCATGCATAAAGGAATATGCGCCTGATCTGCTGGTCTATTTTTGCATGGAAGATGAAGAAGTATGGGAAAAATGTATGGGATTCTTTCCTGCAAAAGAAGGGGAACTTGGCCATATGCTGGATAAAAGTGCGGTCTCTCATTGTGATTTAAATTACAATCTTTTATAAAAAAAGGGCGTTATGAAAGTTGCTTTAATCGCAAACCCGTATGCCGGCGGGAAAAAAGTTGGAAAACTGCTGCCTGTCATTGAAAAAAAGCTGGCAGCACACCATATTGATTATCAGACTCATCTATCTTGTTATCATGGACATATACTCAAAATAGCCTCGGACCTTAACATAAAACAATATGATGCCATTGCTGCCGTGGGTGGCGATGGAAGCAATTTTCACGTTTTAAACGGTCTTCTTTCCAGATTTAAACCTGAAAAAATTCCACCCATTGCCGTTATTCCGGTCGGCACCGGGAATTCTTTTGCCAGGGATCTGAATATACATACGTTTGAAGATGGTATCAGATCCCTTGTGAAAAATAATCCAAGATGGGTGGATGTCTGCTCTTTTACACAGGGCACAAAAAAAAAATATTTTGTCAACATACTTGGGTTGGGGTTTGCCACTGACGTGGCAAAAACAGCTCAGAAATTTAAATTCTTAAAGAACTTTTCTTACCTTATCGGCGTCTTTTACAGGGCTGCAAGGCTTTCTTGCCACCATATGGAACTTGAAATTGACGGAAAACCGGTATCGCAGGAAAATTGTTTTGTTGAGTTCTGCAATTCACGGTTTACCGGCGGGAACATGCTCATAGCTCCTGATGCTGAAATTGATGATGGTTTTATGGATATCATTATTGCAGAAAAAGTATCCCGAACCACTCTTTTGACAACCTTGCCCCAAATTTATACCGGTACCCATATCCGGCATCCTGCCGTAAAACATATCAAGGCTCAAAAAGCAATCATCAAAACATGGCCCGGTAAGACCTTATCACCGGACGGTGAGATATTTGGAGTTACACCGACAACCATAAGCGTACACCATAAAATGATACGGTATCTGAGGTGAAAAAGATAATTTCAACAGGGTTATGGATTGTTGGTGGTATCTTTTTTTTGGTTTCAGCTTTTATTCTTGTTTTATGCCTGTTTACACTATCTCGGGAAACAACATTCACTATGGCCAGACGCCTGTTCAAAATTTTAATTAGGGTTATGGGAATAAGACTCATTGTAACCGGTAAAGAATACATAATCCCTGATCAGCCTTATTTAATCATGGGAAATCACCAAAGTCTGTTTGATATTTTCGTCATTCCGGCGGCCATTCCCCTGTGCTTTGTCGGAGTAGAAGCTTCGTATCATTTTTCTTTGCCGGTGTGGGGATATTTGATTCGAAAATGGGGCTGCATTCCCATCAAAAGAAACAATCTTGAAAATGCCATCTTAAGCCTTGAAACGGCAAAAAAGGCACTCTTGTCCGGGATTAGTATTGGTATATTACCGGAAGGCCACAGAACCCTGACCGGAGAAATGAAACCATTTAAAAAAGGGCCTTTTCACCTGGCCAAAGATGCCCATACAGATATTCTGCCGTTTGGAATAAAGGGTTTGTTTGATTATAATCGGAAAGGAAGTTTAATTTTAAATCCGGGAGTGGTAATGGTAAATATCGGTAAACCAATTTCCCATGAAGAGTTTCAAAATTTATCCATAGAAGAATTACAGCAGACTCTTTTTGAGACGATCTATAAATTAAGCAAATCCTAAAAATAAACAATAAAAAACCGAACAGGTAAGATGTAATTCTTAACTGTCCGGTTTGATTGTCTTAATCACAATGATGCAATGTGTTTATTTGTTCTCTTCTTTTTCAGCATTTACCTTGTCAATGACTTTTTGAGAAAGATCACCCGGAACCACGTCATATTGTGCAAATTCCATGGAAAATGTTCCTCTGCCACCTGTCATTGAACTTAAATCTGGTGCATAGCGCAGTATTTCAGCCATGGGAACCAGGGCATTGATGATCTGTTTGTCATCCTCCGAATCCATTCCCAGAACTCTGCCTCGCCTGGAATTAAGATCTCCCATAATATCACCGGTACTGTCTTCAGGTACTTTTACGGCAATTTTCATGATCGGTTCAAGCAGGGTCGCTTTTGCATCTTTGGCAGCATTTTTAAATGCAAGAGTTCCTGCCATTTTAAAAGCCATCTCGGAAGAGTCCACAGAATGATAAGATCCAAAGTCAACTGTTACCCTGAAGTCCACGCAAGGGAATCCAGCCAGGATACCGGTTTGCGATGCCTCTCTTACACCGGCTTCAACGGCTGGAATATAATTTTTCGGGATAACACCACCGACAATCTTATCTACAAATTCAAATCCCGAACCACTGGGAAGCGGTTCAAGAACTATCCAGCAGTCACCATACTGACCATGTCCACCAGACTGTTTTTTATGTTTACCCTGAACACGGACTTTTTTCTTGAAGGTCTCACGATAGGCAACCTTTGGTGTCTCAATATCCATGCCCACATTAAATTTTCTTTGAATTTTCTCAGCAGTCACTTCGATATGAACAAGGCCTCTGCCTGAAAGAACGGTCTGTTTGGTTTCTTCGTTTCTGTTCAACAAAAGGCCTGTATCTTCTTCAAGAATTTTTCTGACGGCTTCATGAATCTTATCTTCATCACTTTTTGCTTTGGGGGATATGGCAAAGGATATAACTGGTGGCATGGGCTTGGGCGCGGGAATTTGAATTTCTTTTCCACCTGTCAAAGTATCCCCGGTCAAGGTGTCTTTTAATTTAGCCACAGCCACAATAGATCCAGGAATCGCTCTGGTAATATTTTTTTGCTCTTTGCCGGCAATCTCAAGAAGTTGTGAAAACCGCTCTTTTTTGTCTTTTGTCGTATTAAAAACATTGCCTTCTTTTCCAAGAGTTCCTGAAATCACTCTGAAAAGGGAGAGTCGGCCTGCATAGGGGTCAACAATAGTATTGAAAACAAATCCGCAAAATTCCGCATCCGGATCAGGAGAAACAATAATATCTTCACCATTGGCATCTTTGGCAGTCCAGTCACCTCTGTCAAGGGGAGACGGCATATAATCATTGATAATATCGGAAATAACATCAATGCCAATCATTTTTGTAGCTGAAGAACAGATAGCCGGATAAAATTGGGCATCCAGAATACCCTGCCGAAATGCTGCCTTGAGTTTATCTTCTGTGATTTCTTCACCTTCAAGGTATTTTTCAAGAAGCTCATCATCAAGTTCAGCCACATTCTCAACAAATTCTTCTTTTGCCAGCTCAATATCATCCAACATATCCGCAGGCACATCAATTTTACTTGATTTTCCATCAGCGTCATATTCAAAAGCCTGGCCTGAAATAATATTTACATACCCTTTAAAGTCATCTTCAGAACCGATGGGATAAAATATGGGAAGGATCTTTTTTTTAAGTGCGGTTTTACAGGCTTCAATACAGGTTGAAAAATCAGATCTTTCACGATCCAGTTTATTTACAATCACAAAACCGGGCAGATTATATTCCAATGCACTGGCTGCGGCTTCTTCGGTCATGGCGGACGGTCCGCCGACTCCGTCAATCACAAATGCCATACAGTCTGCAACAGGAAAGCATGTTTTAGCAGCAGAGAAAAAATTCTGATCACCAGGAGTATCTATTAAAGTAATTGTATGCTTATTATGGGTATACTTAATAAATGATGTGTTAATACTCTGCTGTTTTCTGGTTTCTTCCGGTTGAAAGTCCATTACGGTATTGCCTTCTTCAACCTTCCCAAGACGGTTGGTAACTCCGGCTTTAAATAGCATAGCCTCAGCAAGAGTTGTCTTGCCTGCACCCCCATGGCCAGCCAGAGCCACATTTCTCATGGTTTTAATTTCTTCGCTCATTACTGCTCCTTATAAACAATTAATAAAAAGTTACATTTAAATAATAAAATTTAAATAAAATTAACAGTGTTATTTTAAATTTTCTTGAAAAGTTAAGGATATAATATATTCTTTATTTCCTTTCGGGCCTGAAATAGGGGAGGGGACTACCTGGTTTATCTGGTATCCCTTTTCTTTGAAAAAGACTTCCAAGTCTTTAATCACTTGTTTCCTGACTTCAGGGTCCTTTACAACACCACCCTTGCCTACATTCTGTCTTCCTGCTTCAAATTGTGGTTTGATCAGTGCCAAAACCATTGTGTCTTTTTTCATGAATTTTTCAGCAGACGGTATCACAACCTTAAGAGAAATAAATGACGTGTCTGCTACAACCACATCAACTTTTTCGTTAATAACTTCAAAGGGCATATGCCGTATATTGGTTCTTTCAATAACCACAACCCTCTTGTTTTGTCTTAAAGACCAGTCAAATTGACCATATCCCACATCCACAGCATAAACTTTACCTGCCCCATGCTGAAGCAGACAATCGGTAAAACCGCCGGTTGAAGCACCAATATCAAGGCAGGTCAAATTCTTTACCGAGACCGGGATTGTTTTCAATGCCTTTTCAAGCTTTAAGCCTCCCCGGCTGACAAACGGGTTATCATCCTGTTTTACGATCACCTTTGCATCATCGGCAATCAAGCTTCCGGGTTTATCCACAGGCATGCCATTTACAAAAACTTTACCCGCCATAATTAAAGCCTTTGCTCGCTGTCGGGATTTAACCATTTCTTTTTCAACGACAAAAAGATCAAGCCTGGTTTTATTTTTTGTACCTTTATTCGATTGTTTTGCCATGGATTTCCATTGCTGCGTCTGTAATAGCCAAATAGTCTATTTCATACTCTTTTCTTAAAATATTCTGGGGGCCATGCTCTACAAATCTGTTTTTAATGCCAATCCGCTTAAGTGAATATCTCGTAACGCCTTGATCTGATAACATTTCCAAAACAGCAGACCCGAATCCGCCATCAAGAACATGCTCTTCAACCGTGATGATTTTCTTGATTTTTACTGCATATTCCATTATCAAATCCGTATCAAGAGGCTTTACAAACCGTGCATTAATCACTGTTGTATAAATACCCTGCTCCTCCAGGCACTTGCTTGCTTTTACAGCCTCGTTAACAGAATTTCCTATGGCAATAATCAACAAGTCATCACCTTTACTTATGACCTTGGCTTTCCCTATTTTTATCGGCGTAGGATTATTTTCAACTTGTACGCCTTCTCCTGTTCCCCGGGGGTATCGAACAGCCACAGGCCCAGTGTGCTGAACTGCTGTAACCAGCATTCTTACAAGTTCATTTTCATCCTTTGGTGCCATAATGGTCATATTGGGCATACACCTAAGATATGAATAATCAAAAAGGCCATGGTGCGTGGGGCCGTCTTCTCCAACAACACCTCCCCGGTCAATGGCAAACACAACAGGATGTGAATCAATGCAAACATCATGAAGAATTTGGTCAAAGGCTCGTTGTAAAAATGTTGAATAAATGGCAACAACAGGTTTTAAACCCTTTGATGCCAAACCGGCTGAAAATGTTACTGCGTGTTGTTCTGCAATCCCCACATCAAAAAACCGGTCTGGATATTGTTTGGAAAACTCAATCAGCCCGGTCCCTTCAGGCATGGCAGCCGTAACTGCAACTATTTTTTCATTATTTTCAGCAAGACTGAGCATATAAGAGCCGAACACTTGGGTGTAGCTAGGAATCCCGTTGGGTATTTTTTTGCTTTTACCCGTATCAACCGCAAAAGAGCCTACCCCATGAAAATAAACCGGATTTTTTTCAGCGGGTTCATAACCCTTGCCTTTTACAGTTGTAACATGCAGAAGGACTGGATCTTTAGGGTTTTTGATGTTTTTCAGGATATCGATCAAATGATCCAGGTTATGGCCGTCAATAGGGCCGAAATAATCAAAATTAAAGGCTTCAAATAACATCCCCGGTGTCATGAATGTTTTAAAAGACTCTTCAGACCGTTTGGCAATTTTATAAATGTCATCACCAATTTTCGGCAAAGACTTTAAAAACGACCCAAATCGGTTTCTCATGGCCTGAAGATATCTGGCTGAAAACGTACGGCTTAAAAAAGAAGACAAAGCACCAACATTGGGAGAAATGGACATATCATTGTCGTTCAGGATGACAATCAAATTTCGTTTTTTCAATTCTCCGGCCTGGTTCAGCCCTTCATAGGCCAGCCCTGCAGTGAGAGAACCATCTCCGATAACCGAAATAACATCGGAATCATCCTTGTTTAAATAGTTGCCATAACACACCCCCAGCCCAGCTGAAATAGAGGTTGAAGAATGCCCCACAGTGAAACCGTCATAGGGACTTTCCTTGATTTTAGAAAATCCTGATATGCCTTTATACCGGCGAAGTGTGTCAAAGGTGTCATTTCTTCCTGTTATCAGTTTGTGTGCATAAGATTGATGGCCAACATCCCATATCAATGTATCGGTTGGCAGATCAAACACATAATGGATGGCCAGAGTTAATTCCACGGCTCCCAGGCTTGAGGCCAGATGTCCACCGTTTTTTGAAACCACGTCGATAATTCGGTTTCGAATATCCTTGGCCAGAAGTTTGAGTTCTTTTCTGGTGAGTTGTTTTATGTCTTTGGATGTTTTTATTTGTTCAAGCAAACTCAAAATGTATCAACCTCAATTCAATTAATGGTTCCTGTTAATAATATAATTGGCAATGGCCCTCAAAGGTGCTGCGGTTTCATCAAAATTTGAAATCTCATCAATAGCATTTTCAACAAGCATTTTTGCGTATTTTTTTGACTCATCCAGGCCAATAATTGCAGGAAACGTCATTTTATCATTTTGCTCATCAGACCCGGCAGATTTGCCCATGATTTCAGGATCTCCTTCTATGTTTAAAATATCATCCGCCACCTGAAATGCCAGGCCGATTTGATCTGCATAACACTTTAATTTTACAATAGTTTTTAAATCGGCTCCAACACTTACTGCACCTGATTCAACACTGGCGGTGATCAATTTGCCGGTTTTAAGTGCATGTATCTTCTTCAGGTGGGCTAACCTGTTATTTTGCCCGGGTTGATAGGACTGAATATCCAGCATCTGGCCTTCAACCATCCCCTGGATACCGGCTGCGGCAGAAAAGATTGAAATCAATTGAAGTCTTGTGTCATTGTCCGGATAAATTTCAAAAAAGGGTTGAGGATTGGAAAGGACATTAAATGCGTGAGTCAATAATGCATCTCCTGCCAGGATGGCGGTGGCTTCGGAAAATTTTTTATGACAGGTGGGCAACCCTCGTCGCAAATCATCATCATCCATGGCCGGCAAATCATCATGAATCAAAGAATAGGTGTGGATAATTTCCATGGCACAGCAAGCGGGCAGGGCAAGCAGGAAATCTTTTCCACAGGCCTGGGCAGCAGCCATTGACAGGATAGGGCGCAGCCTTTTTCCCCCGGCCATAAGTGAATGATCCATGGCCATAATAAGTTCACGCGTCTGGTCATAAGGCTGAAAAATAAGTTTCAGGTATTGGTTTACCAGTTTTCTTTTTTCTTTTAGATAATGCTGCAAATTAAAGTTTATATTATTCATCATTATACACTATTCATTTTCAAATGGTTCTTCTTTTACATTACCATCAAGGTCTTTAGTCAGCAGAGATATTTTTTGCTCTGTTTTATCTAAAAGATCCAGGCAATATTTGGATTGTTTCATACCTGACTCATATTTTTTAACCGCATCTTCAAGTGGTAAATCACCTGATTCCATTTGTCTTACAATATCTTCAAGCTCTTTTAATGCTTCTTCAAATGTTTTTTTCTTAGCCATTTTTTATCTTTTCCACTCTTGTAATCAATTGTCCTTTAGAAAGAATTACCTCAATTTGATCATTTTTTTTCACATCACTTGAATTAGTGATCAACTTTTTGTCGGAAACAAATCTTGAGATACTGTACCCTCTGTCTAAAACTGCTTTTGGATTAAGCGCCTGAAGTTTAGAGGTCAGTTCCAAATGATCTGTTTTCATCTGTTGAATTTTTTTTTGAAAATTATGTGTGAACTCGTTGGAAAGTCTTTTAACCTGCCGCTGGTGGTCAAAAATTTTTTTAAGGGGCTGCCTGGAATGAAGCGAATTTGACAACCAGCTAAGTTTTTCTTTTTTATACTGTACATACTGCGTCATCATATTAATTAATCTTGATTTATAATCCTCAAGCTTGAATCGAAAATCATAAATAATTGTTCTGGGACTTTTTAATCTTGAAATCAAATAAGAAACAGTCTGGTGGTGTACAATAATTTTCTTTTTTACGGATATGGTTAAACTTTCCTGCAATTTTAAAACTGTTTGCACCAGATTGTTTTTGTCTGGCAGAGCCAGTTCCGCCGCCGCAGAAGGTGTAGGAGCCCTTAAATCTGCTACAAAATCAGCAATAGTGTAATCGGTTTCATGACCGACACCGGTAATAATTGGTATAGAGGAAGCAAAAATGGCATTGGCAACGGTTTCTGAATTAAATGCGGCCAGATCTTCCAATGATCCGCCACCCCGGGCAAGAATTATGATGTCCGATATTTTGTGATCCATACTTTGATGTTGATTTACAAGGTTAATGGCATCACTAATTTCATTTTCTGATCCATCTCCCTGTACTTTAACCGAAATAATTTCAATGTGGCAGTTTAAAAACCGTCTTTGAGCGACATTGATGATATCTTTGACAGCAGCTCCTGTACCGGAAGTTATCACGCTTATTTTTGAAGGTAAAAACGGGATGGCTTTTTTATATTTGTCATCAAAAAAACCTTTATTGGATAATTTTTTTTTTAGTTGTTCAAAAGCAACCTGCATAGAACCTGCGCCTTCCGGTTCCAAATATTCAAAAATAAGCTGATAAGCACCCCGGGGTTCATAAAGTGTAAGCCTTGCCAGTCCATTAATCTTCATACCGTTTTCAGGTTTAAATTTTAATGTCCGTTTTTGATTCTTAAACATTACGGCACTGATAACTGCTTGTTGATCTTTTAAGGAAAAATAAGAATGACCGGAAGCAGGTACTGCATAGTTAGAAATTTCACCTGTTACCCATACAAATGGATAGGTTTCTTCTAAAAGAGATTTGATTTCTCTTGTTAGTTTTGAGACAGTATAAGGCTGCCCAGTTTTTTTTCCTGTTATTATCATTGTTTAACCATATTGAACCATGTAAAATGCAAAATTTATATTTATAAAACAAAGGGAATATTTTAACAATAAAATTATTATTTTAAAATAAATATAAATTCTGTATCAAAACGCTATATGTGCAATATATGTAAAAATAGCATATTTCCTTGGCGTCTGATAATATATATTATGTAAACTTTTATGATATATATTTAAACGAGCAACAAACCTTGTAACCCTATGGGTTATTTCAAAACCCTGCCCTCCTTGGCAAGGTGTCTGGGGAAAAATCATCTAAATCGCAAAACGCAAAAAGCCCTGATCATTGAACCATATTACAGGTTTTAACGATCAGGGCTTTTTAAAGAATAATCCGGCGGCGTTCTACTCTCCCACACAGTCTCCCATGCAGTACCATCGACGCTAAAGAGCTTAACTTCCGTGTTCGAGATGGGTACGGGTGTGACCTCTTTGCCATAGCCACCGGATTAAGATGGCTGGATCCCGGACGTTTGAATATTTTTTAATGGGTTACATGTCCGATAAATCCTTAAATTTATAATAAGTTGCAGTAAATTTTAATATGTTTGCATTAAAGCGTTCAAAGTTATCTGTGGAAAAAGTGGCTAAGCCTCACGACCTATTAGTACCAGTCAGCTGAACACATTACTGTGCTTACACACCTGGCCTATCAACCTTGTAGTCTTCAAGGGGTCTTTAGTCTATAAATAGATGGGATATCTAATCTTGAAGTTGGCTTCCCGCTTAGATGCTTTCAGCGGTTATCCATACCCAACTTAGCTACCCAGCAATGCCGCTGGCGCGACAACTGGAACACCATTGGTTGGTCCAATCCGGTCCTCTCGTACTAGGATCAGATCTCCTCAAATATCCTGCGCCCACGAAAGATAGGGACCAAACT